>JBDRMF010000037.1:0-3537 GCA_043812415.1 Patescibacteria group bacterium
TTTGTTGGACGAACCTTTCGCCGGACTTTTCCCCGAGATGCGAAAAATTGTCGCGTCCATAATTCGCGAATTAAGAGAAGAGGAAAAAACAGTTGTTTTGATTGAACATAATATAGATTTGATTCGCGAACTTTGCGATTACATCATCGCGTTGGATAGCGGGCGATTATTGGCGGAGGGCGAACCCATTGTGGTTTTGGAAAATAAAAAAGTGGTGGAGGCGTATTTGGGAAAATAGGGGCAAATTTTTAATTTTGTAATTTTTCACCCTAACGGGTGACCACCCGTTAGGGGTGGTAATTTTTAAAGAAATCCAAATTTTTAATTTTTAATGACGACGGACGATTGGCTTCGCCAATCGTCCGTCCCTTCCGTCTTTGCGAGCGTTGAGCGAAGCAATCCAGTCCGATATTGTCTCTGCGAGCGTTTAGCGAAGCGCTCCAAAAAACTTGCAAAATCAAAAGCTTTATCATATTATTAATACAATTATTATGACAACAAAAAAGAAAAAATACATTTTTTCGGCGATTATTGAGAAAGATGAGAACGGATATTATATTGGAAGAGTGCCCAGTTTACGCAGTTGCTATACACAGGCTAAAACTCTTCCGGAATTATATAAACGCTTGGAAGAAGTGGTTAGTTTATGTTTGGAAGTTGAAGAAGAAATTTTCAAACAAGAAATTCCGCAAAACAAATTTATTGGTTTGCAAAGTCTTGAATTTGTAAGATAATATGCCCAAATTAAATATCATTTCTGCCAAAAAAATGATTAAAATTTTGAAATTGCTCGGTTTTGAATTAGCGCGCGTCAAAGGCAGTCATTATTTTTTTTCTAATCCAAATAGCGGAAGGACGGCCACTGTTCCTGTTCATGGTAACGCGGATTTAAGCGTTGGAATTTTGAAAGAAATATTAAAAGATATCAGGTTGAGCGTGGAGGAATATGAAAAATTAAGAAACAAGCGGAAATAATTATGGACGGAAGGGGCGGATTTTGGCTTCGCCAAAATCCGTCTTCGCGAGCGTTTAGCGAAGCGATCCAGTCCGTTGACTCGTCCTTATAATCGTCCCTTCCGCCTTTGCAAGCGCAACAATCCAAAAAACTTGCAAAATCAAACGAACTCTTTTATTATTAGCATAATTATCAATTTATCAAAAATTTTATGAACAATACAATAAAAACAATTTTAGGTCTAATCGTCGCAATTTTAGTGGTTGGGGGAATTTACACCATCACTCAAAAATCCAGCGAACCAACCACAGATGAGGTGATTAAGATTGGAGTGATTTTGCCTTTAAGTGGTGACTTGGCACACGCAGGGGAAGATGCTAAAAATGGAATTAATTTAGCTAAGGAAAATTTTAAAGACGAAAAAATTGAGTTTATATTTGAAGATTCTTATGGAACAAAACAAGGGACTGTGTCAGCTATACAAAAATTAATTAATATAGATAATGTTCAAATTATAATAGGAGAAGTGGGAAGCGGTAATACATTATCCATCGCTCCAATAGCGGAAGAAAATAAAAAATTATTATTAGTGCCAATTTCTGCTAGTTCCGATATAAATACCGCCGGCGACTATATTTTTAAATTTAGAGAAGATAATAATGTGCATGCAGAATTTTTAGCTAATTTTGTTTATAATAAAAAATTTAAAAATATTGCAATAATGTATGACAACAGTAACGATGTGTGGGTTGGAGCTGAAAAATATTTCAGTGAAAAGTTCACCGCATTGGGAGGTCAGATAGTGGCTATAGAAAGTTATAATAGCGACAGTACTGATTTTAGGACACAGTTGGTAAAAATCAAAGCAAAAAATTCTGATGTAATATATCTAGCTGGGCATCCAGAGCAAGTCGGGTTGATATTGAAACAATCAAAAGAAATCGGAATAAATGCTCAGTTTATTGGACATGCCGTTTTGCTTGTGCCCAAATTAATAGAAATAGGGGGGATTTCAACAGAGGGATTAATTATCGGAGCACAGTCATTTGATTGTGGTGATATTGAATCTGAGTTAATTGTGGATTATTGCGCAAGATACCAAAATACTTATAACTCAGAACCATTGTATTATGGTGCTTATACTTATGACACAACTAATGTTTTGCTTGGTATTTTAGAAAAATTAGGGGAAAAAAATATTGAGAATATAAAAACTAAACTTTATCAAATACAAGGATATGAGGGCGTAACAGGAGACATTTCTCTGGATAACGAAGGCAATGTGAGAGAAAAATTGTTATTAATCAAAACCATAAAAAATGGAGAGTTTGTTCCTTATGAGGAATAAAAACATCTCAAAACCAAAAACAGCTCGCCGCAGGCGAGCTGTTTTTAATTTGAAAATATAAAAATTTTTAGAGTGACCTCTCCTAAATTTATTTTCTCAAATTTATTTTTATATTTATCTTGAATTAAAACTTTGGTACACTAAATGAACGATCGTTCATTTAGTGTACCGACGGATAATAAAATAAAAAGGCGGATTTTGGCTTGTCCACTCAACTTTTCTTGCCTGTTTAACTTTTTTTGAAAGTGTGCCGGGGAAAAGTTAGGCGGGCAAGCCAAAATCCGTCCCATCCGTCAAAATTCGCCCTTCGCTCAAATAGCATTTTCAGGTCTAAATATGATAGTATATAAACAATGGAAATTTTATTACAACTGAAAAATGTCTCAGTTCAATATGGCGGGGTTAGAGCGTTGGACAGCGTGGATATTGTTTTGGACGAAGGCGAAATTGTGGCGTTAATGGGTCCGAATGGCGCGGGCAAATCAACAATTCTAAAAGCGATTTTTGGTTTGGCGCCAATGCAAACTGGACAAATTCTCTGGCATCATAAAGCAATTTCTCCTATCCCTTATCAAATGGTTAAAAGGGGAGTCGCTTTTGTTCCTCAAGGCAGGCGAGTTTTCAGCGCTCTCACAGTCAAAGAAAATTTAGAAATGGGTGCTTTTGCGGTCAAAGACAAAAAAATTATCAAACAAAGAGTTGAGGAAGTTTTGGAATTTTTCCCCGATTTGCGAAAGAAATTGGAATCAAAATCAGGCGCGTTATCCGGCGGGCAACAACAAATGCTGGCATTCGCGCGCGGATTGATGGCGGACCCCAAAATCTTGCTGTTGGATGAGCCGTCGCTTGGTTTGGCACCAAAAATCGTCAAAGAAGTTTTTGCTAAAATTAAAGAAATAAACGAAAAACGCCGGACGGCGATTTTGGTTGTGGAACATAATATAAAATCTTTACTGGAAGTCGCCGAACGAGCTTATGTTTTGGACAAAGGGAAAATTGTGGTGGAGGACACGGCGGAACGCTTGGCGACAAGCGCTATTTTGGAAAAAATTTTTTTGGGAAAATGAATTAAAGTCAAAAGTCCATAAAGTCCATAAAGTCTATAAAGTCCGTAAAGTCCATAAAGTCAAAAGTCCGAAGTTAAAAGAATAAGGCGGATTTTGGCTTGCCCGCTCAACTTTTCTTGCCTGTTTAACTTTTTTTGAAAGTGTGCTGGGGAAAAGTTAGGCGGGCA
>JBDRMF010000038.1:0-2640 GCA_043812415.1 Patescibacteria group bacterium
TGTTCATCTGTATATATTTTTTTAACCATGTTTATTTTCTTAATTGTTAATTGATGTCTTTATTATATCCGATTGTATTTAATCGACCAGAATACAAAAAGACGGACACTTTCGTGTCCGTCTTTTGGGGTACAGTTCAACTCGTTGAGCCGTTGAATTGCCGAACATCCGACATCCACCAATTGGAATTTTTTAATTTTACTGGCAAGGTCTTATATCGCTCACCCTTAATCTCAATTCATTCGCGCCACCAAACGAATTTTTATCAAAATGTGCCAGAAGATTTATTTTTTGCCCGACTTTTAACATAACGGCTCCGTCCTCCAAATAAGCGCTGAAAAAATCAATCGCTTTTATTTTTCCTCCGCGCGTATTTTGAAACACCAACTCTAAATGATTTTTAGTTTTTCCAAAAATTCGCGCGCCCATCACTTCCGCATTCTCAAACAAAAACAACGGCTTGGTGTTCCCTGTCCCAAACGGCGCCATTTTTTCAATCAATTTATAATTCTCCCAATTGACATCAGCCAAAGTCAATTTTTTATCCACAAAAATTTCTTCAACAATTTCTTTGTTCTCAACTTTTCCGAACGCTTCCAAAATTTTTTCTTCAAAAAAATGAATTTGTTCTGGCAAAATTCCAAAACCACCCGCACTTTTATGTCCGCCAAAATGTCCAAAAAAATCATCTGCAACTAACCCCATCAACTCCGCCAAATCAACATTGTCCGAGCGACAAGACCCGCAATAATTGCCTTTCTCATCCGTGCCCCACACAAAACAAGGCCTGTTATATTCATCTTTTAACGAGGAGGCAATCAGCCCCGACAAGCCGGGGTTCCACTCGGAATCGCCGATGACCACAACCTCTTTCAAACCCCTTTCATTGATTTTTTTCTTCGCCTTTCTCACCGCCACCGCCACCAGTGTTTTTCTTTTATTATTTAATTTGTGCAATTGACAAGCTAAAATGTCCGCCAAAACATCGTCCTCCTCCGACAATAAATTAAAAGCAATAATCGGATCATCCACTCGTGAAGCGGCATTGATACGAGGAGCGAGCATAAACCCAATATCATCTTCCGTAAGTTTTTGTTGCAGAGTTCCCATTTTGCGAAGCAATTTCATCAACCCCACTCTCGGCGATTTTCGCATTACCAAAAGTCCATAATACGCAAAAATCCTATTTTCATTTTTAAGCGGAACCATATCGGCAACCGTCGCCAAACCCACCATATCAAGCAACCATTTTTCCCACCCTACCGCCAAATTAAAATCCCCCGCTTCAATAAGCGCTTGTATAAGTTTATAAACAACGCCCGCTCCACACAACATATCATCGGGATAATTATCATCCTCTTGCTTGGAATTCAAAATCGCAAAAGCCGGCGGGAGCTCTCCGTTTGTCAAATGGTGGTCAGTGATAATCACATCTATCCCCGCATCTTGCGCCGTTTTCACCTCCGCAACATTCGTAATTCCGCAGTCAATCGTGATTAAAAGATTAGCTTCATCATTTTTAAATTTTCCAATCGCTTCCATATTTAATCCGTAACCTTCTTTCAAACGATTTGGAATATAATTTTTATAATTGGAAAATCCGATTTTTTTGAAAAAATCGCTCAAAATAACCGCCCCTGGAATACCATCCGCATCATAATCGCTGTAAATAATAATTTTTTGATTTTCCGCAATTGCCCGCAAAATTCTTTCTGTTGCTTCTTTCATTCCTTTAATCAAAAAAGGGTCGTGCATTCCTTTTTCATAATCCGGATTTAAAAATTTTTCCGCGTCTTCTCTTGTTTTTATATCTCTATAAAAAAGAAGTTGCCCCAATATTTCGGGATAAGCTTGAAATTCTTTTTTAATTTCATCCGGTAATTCCTCACCTAAAACTATTGTGCGCTTCTTTTCCATTTCTTTATTTTAGCATATAATAATGACAATGAACGATTGTTTATTTTGTAAAATTGTGGCGGGAGAAATCCCCGTGGTTAAAGTTTATGAAGACAAAGAATTTTTGGCTTTTTTAAATGCTACACCTGTGGGTAAAGGACATACTCTTGTCATTCCTAAAACACACTCGCGAAATATTTTAGAAACGGATGACAAAACTCTGCAAAAATTAATAATAATTGTCAAAAAACTTTCCAATAAAATCAAAAAGGGGCTCAACGCCGACGGTGTCAATATCATCATCAACAACGAACTGTCCGCTGGACAAATTATTTTTCACACCCATATTCACATCATCCCTCGCTTTGCCGGCGACGGTCTGAAACATTGGGCGGGAAAAAAATTGCAAGAAACAGAAACTAAAATTATCGCTGAAAAAATTAAATCCGCAATAAAAATTTGACTTCAATAATATATGCTCTCAAAAAACCCTCAACAAGTTTACGAAAAGACATCCGACCTCGGTATTCAAAAAATAGATTTTTATAATTAAAATAAACTTAATCTTAAATCAGAGGTCGGATGTCATATTTTTCTCCCTATGGGTCCGAAAAAAATTTGTTCCTTTCTTACAGAAACTGTCCACTCATTGGGTCTTTTGTTTCGCTCCGTCCGCCGAAGGCGGACAAGCTCACAAAAGCCCTCAATGAGTCTTGCGAAGCTCCAAGTATTCGCTTCTCACTC
>JBDRMF010000039.1:0-7086 GCA_043812415.1 Patescibacteria group bacterium
TCAAAAAACGCATTCTTTGGAAATTTGGAAGCCTTGCTTCCAAATTTATATTATTCTAATTTTTCACCCAAATAATCTTTCAACTCAGAAATTTTTATTCGCTCTTGCTTCATCGTATCACGGTCGCGAACCGTCACCGCATTGTCGGCGAGAGAATCAAAATCGTAAGTCACGCAATAGGGCGTTCCAATTTCATCTTGCCGTCTATAGCGTTTCCCGATGGATTGCGTTTCGTCATATTGGCAAACAAATTCATTGTTCAAAGTTTCAAAAATTTCCGACGCAGGTTTGGTCAATTCTTCTTTTTTAGACAAAGGTAAAACCGCCACTTTTACCGGAGCGATTTTTTTATTTAATTTTAATACAACTCTCATTTCACCACCCACTTCCTCCTCCGTATAAGCGTCCGCAAGCACAGCCAAAAATGTCCGCCCCACCCCCACCGAAGATTCTATAATATGCGGAATAAATCTAACATTGTTTTCTTGGTCGTAATAATCTTGTTCTTTGCTACAACCTTTGGAATGTTGCGTAAGGTCATAATTCCCGCGCGCGTGCACGCCCTCCATTTCGTCAAAACCCCACGGGAAATTATATTCAATATCCCACGCATCTTGGGCGTAAAAAACCAAATTTTTATGTTGCGTCCAACGCAAATTTTCCGCGCACAAACCCAAATCCAAAGTGGCTTGCCACCTATAAGCTTTCAATTTTTCATATTCCGCCATTTCTTGTTCTGGTCCCAAAAAATACTGCATTTCCATTTGTTCAAATTCTCTGCCTCTGAATAAAAATTGTCGCGGAGAAATTTCGTTACGAAACGCTTTCCCGATTTGAGCGATTCCGAACGGCAATTTGAGATGGGTGGAATCTACCACATTTTTGAAATTCACATAAATTCCTTGGCAAGTTTCTCCACGCAAATAAGTCGGGTTATCACCGTTCTCGGTAAAATCTCCCAAATTTGATTTCACCAACAAATTGAATTTTCTGACTTTGGAAAAATTTTGTTCTCCGCATTTGACGCATTTTATTTTGTCTCGGTGTTCATCAAAAATTTTATTGATTTCTTCTTCTGACATTTTTTCATCGGCGAACACGCCCAAGTCTTCCAAAACTTTGTCCACTCTGATTCTGGTATTGCATTCTTTGCACTCTGCCATCGGGTCGGAAAAACCTTTTGTGTGTCCGGACGCTTCCCAAATTTTCGGGTGCATCATTATGCCGGAATCCAAACCGACAATATCTTTTCTTTTTTGCACCATCCATTTCCACCACTGCGATTTTATATTATTTGCCAATTCCACGCCCATCGGACCAAAATCATACACACCGGCAAAACCGCCATAAATTTCCGAGGAAGGAAACACAAAACCTCGCCTTTTACATAACGACACGATTTTTTCCATTTTATTTTCTTTTTCCATATAATTTAATTTACTTAAAATGATTTTTAAACTTTCTATTTTCCAAACTCCCTTTTCCTCTTTTTACCTAACAACATCTTCATCGCCCAAATTATACAAAGGGTCGGTGCTGAAACGAGTATTAACCGCTCGGACCGGATATTTAATTATTTTATTCGTAAAATTATCCAAACCTTCTATAAAAATATTGTCCACCAGAATCGGCTCCAACCCGAATTGGCTTAAGCTCGGTTCCAAAATAACTTGAAAACTGACTTCTTGCGCCATAGTGGTTACGCCATCGCCCGCTTTGATGTTTCCAATATTCCACACGATTTCTCCCCCCACCGGATTAAACGAAATATTCTCAAATTTAGGATAAATATTACCGGTCCATTTGACATAAGAAGGCAACGACGCCACTACCTTCGCATTAGATATGTCATTGGAAGTGTTCATCGCCGTCCAAACAATCGTATAACTGGTTTCTGTATCCACTTTCGGCGGAATGGGTCCGCTATTTTCAAATTTCCCAATGGAACGAAGCGTCTGCGCCGTTAAAATCAAATCGGTGTTGATTTTAATTATTTTGGAAAGTTTTGTTTCAATGCGTTCCGCCATACCGTCATTAGTCAATTTATTCGCGCTAATAATTAATTCCATATCTATTTCTGAATTTTTCATCCTTGAGTTAGAAATATAGGACAACGGAAAAATGAAAAAACTAAAACTTAAATTTCCATTGTCTCCCGGATTTAAAATCGCCAGTTGAGGTTCGTCCCCTTTCTTCCACAAAATCGTATTGTCAATTGAACGATAAAACCCCGAATCATGAGACACCGACGCTTCATCAAAAACAATCCCGTTTAATTTTACCGAAATTTCCATGTCGGTCAATTTGACCGGCAAATTATTTGACCACAAAATATCCGCCCGAATATTCTTGTCGCTGGAACTTACATATTCAGCGCCATAATCCCCGTTCAAAACCAAATCGGCGCCGATAAAAGTTTTCTTTATCAAAATAGATTCCATCACAGAAACCAATTTGGCTTTAATTTCATTTTTATTCTCTTTGTCTTCCACTCCGCCATAAAATTTAAAAACTTTTTCCTCTTTGTCCTGCCCCCCCAAGACGCCTTCTATTTTTAAAGTTGTTTTGGAATTGGGTTGAATGTCATCAAAGCTCCACACATTGTCTTTATAACTCGGTTTAATATTTGACTTCTTGAAAGCAAAACCAAAAGGATAATCCGCCACAAAAAGAAAATCTTTTATCACCTTGTTGGAATTTGAAGTGATGTCTATTGAACAGATAAAATCCTGACCGGTCATCGCTTCTGCGGGACAATCAATCGCAAAAACAACAGGAGACGAATCTATCATTATTTCATATTTTCTTTCTTTGAAAAAAACGGCATTGGACCCTTTGGCGCGATATTCAATCGTTATTAAAATTTCCTTTACGCTGCCTTCGTTTCCAAAAACAACGACTTTAAACATATTGGTTACGCTGCTGCCCGCCGGCACGGTGTTTAACGCTTTTCTGATTTGCGTCAGGTCATCGTTTTTATCATTTGCCGAAAGAGTTCCTTCGGGATATTTAATAATCAAATCCGCCAATTCCAAATCAACGGAATTATTATTTTGCGTGGTAATTTGAAACGCCAATTCCTCGCCTCCTCCCACCGAAGACGGACCTGAAATGGAAATATCCACATTTTCAGTTGAAACAACATTGACGCCTTTATAAAAAACAAAAAAAGCTGTACCCAAAGAAACGCAAAAAAAGATAATTGAAAAAATCACCAATTTACCCAAAAAACCGATTTTGTTGGTTGTTTTTATTTTTGTTTTTGACATTTTCTCTTGAACCGACTTATTTTTGTCCCAATTATCTTTAACATCATATTGTTTGATTTTCAATTCCGGAATTTCTTTCTTTTTTCGCTCTTTGGATTTAAAAAAAAGACTTCTTTTAATATTTTCCATCTGAGTTAATTTTTCTTTGTTATTGTTCAAATTTTCCATACGACACAGTATAGCATTACTTTAAATTAAAATAAATTGGTGAGACGCAATGATTCGTTGATTTCAAGAATCGCCTGCGTTTTGATATCATCCATTTTTTTTAACAAATCCTCGTTCCAGTCTGACGTTTGCAAAAAACCGCGATAAATCATCGCGTCCTTTTCTTTTTTCTTTTCATCAAAATATCCCAGATTATGCAAAATCCGTGTCAAAATAATATTTTCAAAATTTTGAATATTTTTTGCGGACAATTCCGCTTGTTCCAAAAAAGCAAAAGCTTGAATAATTATTTGATATAATTTTTCGTTCCGCTTTTCCCCCGCCAATAATTTTTTTAGCAAAATTAAAATATTGGCGACAATGCATAATTTCTTTTTGTCATTCCGAAATGAATAATAAAGACTGTCTTTGAATTCAACATTGGTTATCCGCCACACGCCTTGCCCGCGCGCCAAAGAAAAACGGGACAAGGCAAAATCCTGCAAACCATATCGCAATTTTGATTTTAGCTCTCGCGCGCTTTGGGCAGTCGCTTTAATCAAACCGAGATTTTCCGAAAAAATATAAAAAAACCTGTTCGCTTCGCGTTGATTAAACCCGCCTAAAATTATCCCGTCGGTTTGGTAGATGTTATACATAATGTTTTAAGTCTCCAAAAACTCTTTGTTTTAGCCAAATTTCACCCTTGCTTCTAATTGCTTCTAAAAATTAGTTTCATAATAGGTCATTTTGGATTCCCCCATTTTGTGACAGACTCGTTTCCTTCTTTTTTAAGCGTTATCTTGTTTATTATTTTCTAAAAACATTTTCGCGTTATATTTTTTTAATTGTTTTCTGACTGTTTTTTCCATTTCCAAATGAGAAACGACGCCAAAATTTTTTAAAATTTCTTTGTCATTAAGAATCAAAAAACCGTCTAATTTTTCAACCCAATTTTTCATATACATTACTCTTTGTTCCACGCTTTGCAATTCGGCAAAGGACAAAAATTGTTCAACCAATAAATTCAATCTGTGTAATTCTATTTTTTCCAAATAATTTTTAGCGATTTGTGCTTGTTTAAGATTAATAATCGCACCTTTCCAATTTGTAAGTCCTAAATTATTTTTTGTGCTGTCAATTCTCTCATTTATAATTTCCGCCGCAGTCAAGCCCGTTATGGCAAAATGAAATTTGTTTTGAACTGTCGCAAAAAATTGCTTGGCATAATCAGTTTTAGGATTATAATCGGTGCTGGTGGCAAAAACATCTCTAACTTTTTGATAAAAATTCGCTTCTGAGGTTCTAATCTCTCTAATCCGCTCCTCCCATTCCTCAAAATATGTTTTTGCCACCCGACCCTCCGCCAACCGCTCATCGTCCATAGCAAAACCTTTCACAATATAATCTCTTAATTTTTGCGTCGCCCAAATACGAAATTGCGTTCCGCGCAAAGAATTAACTCTATAACCGACGGAAATAATCGCGTCTAAATTGTAAAATTTCACCAGTCTATTCACGCTTCTCTCGCCCTCTTTTTGAACTACCGAGGATTCCTTGGTAGTTGAAATTTCTGTCAATTCCCCTTCCAAATAAATATTTTTCAAGTGGAGGGCGATATTATCCGCTGTACAATTTAGCAATTCCGCCATTTGTTTTTGTGAAAGCCAAACAGTCTCATTTTCCAGCCGAACTTCAATTTTTGTCTCCCCGCTTCCAGCATTATAAATAATAATTTGATTTTTTTCTTGTTTTTTCATGTTATTTAACAAAACTATTTTTATGATTTTTTTTGTTTCCCCAATTTTTTCTGTTTTTGGCGCGTTCCTAAAAAATTTTTTCCGCTCACCACCTTTTTCCCCGTCTTGCTCTCCAATTCTTTTCGCGCATTTTTGGCGATTCGTCCGCCTTTTTTCGCCGGAGTTTTGTTTTCCTCCAAACCTTTTGCTCGTATAGTTTCCGCAATTTGCCGAGTAGAAAGTTCCGCCAAGGCCGTAAAAATCAGTTCGGCATCCGACATATGGTCTCGCAAATTTTGTGTTTTTAATTTTTTCAAACTTTTGTGCTCTGTAACCGACAAATCGCTCCATTCCTGATGGATGATATTTGTCAAAATCGCGTATTCGTCTTGCTCTCTAACTTCATTGTTTTTCCAATAATCCGTCAATTTATTTCTAATCTCCTGCCCCATCATTCTTTGCTGTATCCATTTTTGGCTTCGCCCCATTTTTTGCCAATAATCGCGACTGCGGTTCAACGCTTTCTCCGGGTCGTTTATTTCTTGCATTCTTTCATAGCCAACTCTCGCCAGCCATAATTTAATCGGTTCAGCTTTTGGACTGGGTACTGATTGAACTAATCGTAAAATTATTTCTACATCTGCCGCATCAGTTAAATAAAATTTTCCATCTGCCGCCTCAAATTTCAGTTGGTGACAATTTGACACCGACTCGTTTCCTTCTTTTTTAAGCCTTTCTTTGAGTTTATTCCAGTATTTTCTGGCAGTTTGATAATTAGCTTGTTGAATTAATACCCGAATAATATCTACCACGGAAAAATACCATTTTTCCTCCTTTTCGCTCCACAAGCGCCGCACCGGCTTATCTTCAAAAATTACGATTGCTTTGTTGTTTGTTTTCTTCTTCGACATAAATTTTTTAGTTTATTTTTTGATGATTTTTAGGGTTGGTGATGATGGGTTGGCGGGGTTTATCAAATCATCTTTTTGATTTTTCGTAATAATCAATTATTTGTTTTCCGTTTCTTAAAAGATCGTCATAGGTAATCACAGTTATACTTCCAAAATTAGCGTTTAGAATACGCATTGTTTCAAATTCATCGGTTGTAAAATTTCTTGATCTCCCAATTACTAATTTTACACGCGGACATAAAATTTTTGTGTCCTGTTTTTGCTCAATATTATTTTTCTTTTCATCTAATCTTTTTAAATAAAAAAGGCATTGACCAACTGCTTGAGAAAATTGTGCAGATGGATAATAACCATTATGACTAGAGTGTTTGTTAAAAAGAGGAAATGGCAATTTTGGTCTTTTTAATTCTATAAGATCAATAAAACCATCTGCTGTTTCCATAACTAAATCAGCTATCGCATCTTCTGCAACAATTCTCCAACCATGTTTTTTAAAATATTCAACCCCAAAAACCCACAAATTTTGTTCCAACCACTTTCTAAAAATATCCTCTGCTTTGCCAGCTCTATATTTTAATAAATGTTGTTTTCTTATAATTGTCTGAGTTATATCTCCATCATTTTCTAACTCCAAAAGCTCCTCAAATTCTTTCAATGCTTTTTTATAAGCAGTTTGTTTAATTGTAGCTTGTAAATTCTCAACATCTATTTCCGAGAGAGATTCTATAATAATTTCGAGACGTTTTTTATCATCTATTTTGTTTAATAATCTACGAAGTAAATTTGCATCAAATCTTTCTATGCTTTCAACTAAATCTTTATTTTGAAGCCAAAATTGTTTTTGTTTTTGAATATCAGAATCACCTAATTTAAAATAGCGGCTCTTCTTGGAAAAAGTACGGTGATTTTAAATTGAAAAGGTTAAATTGTCTTTTAGGATAAACATATTTTAGATGATAGAATAGATTTGTATCAATCTATTAATAATCATCTAAAATTATGCCAAAAGATTTCACAAAA
>JBDRMF010000040.1:0-11661 GCA_043812415.1 Patescibacteria group bacterium
TTTTTTATTTTTAAAATTAACCCCTCCAAAAACTCAACCCGTTCTCCTTCCCCCATTTCTCAAACACAAAAGCGATGTCGTCTAAATCATGTTCCCAAACCCTAACAACTTTCCACCCTAATTTTTTATAATACTGATTAACTTCTTTATCTCTCTGTTTGTTTTTCATTTTATTTTAAAAAACGAATTTGCAAATTAAGTTTGAAAAACAATTTTCCGTCTTCTTCGTACAATCTCCCATACTTATGACGAGTGGTGCCAGCACTTTCAAATTTGCAATTCTTTTTCCAAAAAATTATCAAGCTCACTTTCTTTTGTAAATTCCGCGAAAACTTTAATATCAGTTTCACCACTTGCCACTTTATATGCATCTGCAATATCTTCAAAAATTCGATAATGGACACCTTCATAATTAAATACAAAAACCATTTTAGCAAAACCATTGTTTGATAATTGAATAGTTTCAATAGTCCTGTCCGCTCTCAAATATTCCACATCTATCATTTGTATTTTATTCATAATGTCATTTTAAAAAAATATTATTGTTATGGTATTCAATGATTTGAGTTGTTGGCACAAATCTTTCTGGGATTGTAATATTTTTACCTTCAAAACTGGCAAGCCATTTTTCAATTGGCACGCTAGGTTTCATAAGTATTTTGGGTGATATTTTTATTTTAAAATCGATTGTAACGGTCATAAATCCTTTATCAAAAGCCTTGTCGTGTAAAGCGTTCAGACATAATCCATTTCTTGGATTTAATCTATCTTTTGTGGCTTTGCTCCACGGAACTATATGACTTGCAATAAGAAGTTCGGGGATATCTATCCCCGTAATACAGCAAGAAAAATTATGCGCAGATAAAACTGTTTGACGAAAAAAGTTTTGATTTACCCTTGTCTTTACTAATCTTTCCTTTTCAACACCTTCTGCAAAATAAAAATCATCTTCAATAATTGGTTCTCTTTTAAAAATATCCACCCCTTCGAAACTCGTTAATATTTTCTCGCTTTCAAATGCCAAGTCGTCCCAATTATTGTTAAATTCGCTCCAAACTACTTCGTCTAGCTTACTTGCATTGACCAATCCGACGATTCCTCTTTTTTTGAGTTCTGGATCAAAACTTCCAAAATTGCCTATTTTCATTTTTACCGAATTCACACTTCTGCCGATTATCTTGGCAATTTTTATTATTTCAGGATGACTTGAAGAAACCCTGTTAAAAGGGATTTTACAATATAGATTGAAAGCAATTATTGTTTGCTCCCGTGTCCATCTTTGATCGTCTTTTCTCATAATGAAAAACTTTTAATTTCCGTAATATCTCCGACAAAATTTCCAGCATGAAAAACTTCGGGGGACATATTATAAAAATTATGCCTGTATGTTTTTTGCGCCTGCTCATCCCATTCTGAAACAAAAACGCATTTTGCCCCCGCATTATGAAAAGCGGTGTGAAAACCACCAATACCAGCAAACAAATCTATAAAACGCAAAGTATTTTTTTTGTTGTCGTGTTTTGGAGTTTTGTCGTTTGTGTTTGTGTCGTAAAAATATACTTGATTTGCGTCCACAAGCAAATCAAATAATGCAGCTTGCTCGCCTTCCGCAATATACTCCGTATCCGCCAATTTAGTATTTTGCAATTCTCCCAATATGCTATGTGAATTATTTTTTGCGACAATAAGAAAATCAATAACATTTATCCCCATCAATTTCCCCGCTTCAATAATCCGTTTTGCAACTTGTTTATCCTGCTCGCTTGGTTCAACATCCCCCGACGGATGATTGTGTATGAGAATTACTCCAGCGGCATGCATTTTCAATCCGGGCGCAAAAATTTCTCGCGGGTGTATCAAACTTTTATCCAAAGTGCCGATTGAAACGGTTTCTTTTTTAAGCAATAAATTGCGCGCATTCAAATATAAACAAACAAGATGTTCTTGTTTTTTATCTTTCAAATCCGACACTAAAGCAACAGCGTCTTTTGCCGACAATATAAGATTATCGGAATTGTCGCACTCGTTTTGTATTCTGCAAGCCAAGGCGAAAGCAGAAGCAATTTGCAACGCTTTTGCTTGGCCAATCCCTGAAATTTGTGTCAATTCATCAACTGTGGTATTTATAAAATTTTTTCCGAATTTGCGAAGTATTTTTTGTGCAAGCATTTTAACATTCGTTCCCTTAATTCCGCTTCCAAGCAAAATCGCCAAAAGTTCGCTTTTGGTTAATGCGTCCGGACCTTTCTCAAGAAATTTTTCCCGAGGCCTATCCACTTTTGGAATGTCTTTTATTTTAGGCATAATTCTCTCCCCCCATAATACCGCTTTTTCAGATTTATAACAAACGGAAAACGACGAAAAAAAACTCAACTACTGCGTGCTGAAGCACGCAGGTTGCTTTGCAAACTGATAGTCCTGAATTACTTTGAATTAATTGTTATTTGGGTGAGGACGAAAAAACTCTGGACTGCTTCGCCAAACGCTCGCAAAGGCGGATGCAAAGCATCCGCCTTTTTGTTTTAATGTTTTAATGTTCTCGTGTTTTAATGTTTTGAATTTAAATGCAAACCAACGATGCCACTTTATCCCCCGCTTTCAAACGCATAATTCTCACACCTTGCGTTTGGCGTCCCAATTCAGGAATTTCGGATAAGTTGGTTTTAATCACTTGCCCCTTTTTGGAGATGACGACAAATTCCTCCATTTCATCACCGACCACTTGTGCCGAAATTAATTCCCCGATTTTCTCGCTTAATTTTATCGTTTTAATTCCCGAACCGCCTCTGTTTTGTATTTTATATTCTGCCACCGCCGTTTTTTTACCAAAACCATTACTGCTCACAACCAACAAATACGAATCTTTCAAATCTTTTTTGACAACACAAGCGCCGACTACTTTATCGTCTTTGCCTTTTAATTTTATTCCTCTCACACCACCGGCAGCGCGCCCCATCACCCGCACATCCGCTTCATCAAATCTGATGGACTGCCCTTCTTTGGTTGTCAAAATCACCGAGTCGCCTTTTTCCACAAAAGATGCGACTATCAATTCATCGTCTGCACCCAATTTTATAGCCAGCAAACCGCTTCGGCGAACATGATAAAAACTCTCGGCGTCAACTTTTTTCGCCACTCCTTGTCTGGTCGCCATCACAAGCGAAAGTTCATTTTTCTTGATGTCTTTCGGCATTGCCAAAATTGAAGTAATTTTTTCGTCTCCTTCCAACGGCAAAAAATTCATTATTGATTTTCCCTTGGTGGCGCGTCTGCCTTCCGGAATTTCAAACATTTTCATTTGATAAACTTTTCCTTTATCGCTGAAAAAAAGCAAATCGCTATGTGTGCTCGTTCTGACGAATTTTGTCACAAAATCTTCTTCTTTGGTGTTCAAATCCACCACTCCCACCCCGCCTCTTTTTTGCTTTTTAAATTCATCCGGATTTATTCTTTTAACATAACCGTCCGCTGTCATAACCAAAACATTTTCCTCTTCTTCCACCAAATCTTCCAACGACATTGATTTTACTCCCTGTTTGATAACTTTAGTTCTTCGGTCATCGCCGTATTTCTCCACAATTTCTTTTAATTCCGTCTTGATAATTTCTAAAATTTTAGCGGGACTTTTTAAAATATCTTTTAATTTTTTAATCAAAATTTGAATTTCTTTCAATTCATCCTCCACTTTTTTTCTCTCCAAACCGGCCAATTTTTGCAATTTCATTTCCAAAATGGCATCGGCTTGAATTTCCGATAATTTAAATTTCTTCATCAATCCCAATCTGGCGTCGGTAACGGTTTTGGACGCTCTGATCAATTTAATGACAGCGTCAATATTATCCAGAGCGATTTTTAGACCTAACAAAATATGTTCCCGTGCTTCCGCCTTTCTTAATTCAAATTGAGTTCGTCTGGTAACAACAATTTGCCTGTGCGCGATAAACTCTTCCAGAATTGATTTCAAAGACAAAGTTTGAGGCACTCCGCCCACCAACACAACCGTATTAAAATGAAAAGTTTCTTCCAATTGCGTTTGTTTGTATAAATTATTTAAAAGATTTTGCGGATTGGCGTTGCTCTTTAAATCAATCACCACCCTGATGTCGCTGGTTGATTCGTCTCGCAACGCTTTAATGCCGTCAATTTTTTTATCGTGATATAAAGACGCAATTTTAGAAATCATCTCCGCTTTATTAACTCTGAAAGGAATTGATGAAATCACAATTTGAAAAACTCCCGCCTTTTTTTCTATTATTTCCGCTTCGCCTCGGCACACCACACCGCCTCGGCCCGTTGAATAAGCTTGCCTGATATCTTTTTGATTAAAAATTATTCCGCCCAATGGAAAATCGGGACCTTTCACAAAATTCAACAAATCATCAGTGTTCGCGTCTTTGTGTTCCATCAAATAAATTGTCGCATTCACTATTTCCCGCAAATTATGAGGCGGAATATTCGTCGCCATTCCCACAGCGATACCTAAAGTTCCGTTCAACAACAAATTCGGTATCGCAGTCGGCAGAACCACTGGCTCTTTATGCGAGCCGTCATAATTGGGAATAAAATCAACCGTTTCTTTTTCAAGATCGCGCAAAAGTTCGGCTGAAATTTTTGACATTTTCGCTTCGGTATATCGGTGAGCGGCCGCCGAATCCCCGTCAATGGAACCGAAATTCCCCTGCCCCATTATTAAGGGGTAACGGTATGTAAAATTCTGCGCCATTTTTACCATTGTTTCATAAATCGCAATATCGCCATGCGGATGATATTTGCCGAGCACATCGCCCACCACATTGGCGGATTTTCTAAATTTGGCGGAAGCGGTCAAATTAAGTTTATGCATTGCGTAAAGTATTCTCCTGTGCACCGGTTTTAAACCGTCGCGAACATCCGGCAAAGCGCGAGAAGTGATAACGGACATCGCGTAATCAAGATAACTCTTTCGCATTTCATCGCTAATACCAGTGGGTAAAATACCTTTTTCAACGACGATATTATTGTTTTCAGAATTATTTTTTTCCGACTCTTTTTTATCTTTTTCTTTAGACATAAATTGATTATTTAAATACCGCTTATCCACTATTATACCATAAAATGATTTTTATTTCATTGTTTTTAGGGGGAAATTTGGGGGAAAATCGCGAAGCGATTTTCCCCCAAATTTAACTAAAAAAGCCGGCAACTTTCTCCAAAAATTCGCAAAATAGCGGAAAATTATCAAATATCGGCAGCCCCCAGCGCTTCTTTGATATTCTTAATTTTTTCGGCGGATTCATTATAAACATCAACAACACCGTTTTTTATTTCTGACAATGGCGGTAATTGCGATTGTGTTTCCGTTTCTAATTTTAATCTCCGCGCTGAATTATTTTTAATCTGTAAAATCCACACAATAAAAACAAACGCCATAATAATTCCAACACTTGCGAATAAAATCACTTTCTTTTGTTTATCCGTTTTGTTTTGAATATTTTGAATAAATGCCATTATTTTATAGTGGAAAAATCCAACCTCTAAAAACCGAACTTAATTTTTTCAAAAACTCTGCTGGGCGGGCGCTTCGCGCCCGCCCACCCAAAATATTCACAGTCCGGAACATTCTTTAATAAACAAAAGTCGGTTGCATACTTTTAATTATCACTCATCAACACAACCACCTCCCCGTCTTTTGTCGTCAAATCATTCTTTTTTATTGTCAATTTTTCAACCGCTTTTAAATTCTCGTTTCCGCTCGCTTTCAAAAACTTTTTAAGCGCTTCTTTCTCGCCCACCTCTCCATAACACATCGGAATAATAATTTTAACCCCCAATTTTACGGCTAATTTATAAGCGTCTTCAGCGTTCAAAACTCCCTCCCCACCAATTGGCACAAATAAAATATCAATATCATTCAACCCCTCCCGCAATTCCCCGTCAATTTCACGGGAAGCCAAAGCCCCTAAAAATCCTATATTGATATTATCCAAAATAACGGTATAAACCACATTGGAAATTTCTTTGCCACTGTAGGTTGTTATGGACGGGAAGCCCTTGATGAACACTCCCATAATTTCATATTCGCCCGCGCCGTCAATCACAAAAAGTTTTTTGCTTTTGGAATCGGTTTGGTCTACTCCGTTAAAATCTGGATGATTTACGCTCACGCACACAACATCGGCCCCAAAACGAATTTTCTTATGTTTTGAATTTTTGGAAATAGGGTTGAAAGCCAAAACAAAATTCCCCGCCTGAAGTTTGAAAGATTCAATTCCATTATAATTTATTATCATAATTAAGTATTATATCACAAAATCAATAATTGACCTAAATAATATTTAAGCGTATAAATCCAGTCTTCGTCATCCCCTTCTTTTTCCTTTTCTCTCAAAAACCACTCCAAATACCCCCGGTCTTCCTTCGCGATTTCCTCTACAAAACGACTATTGTATTTACCGAAAGCAAATTTTCTGATTAAAGACGGTTTGGCGGAAATTTCCATCATCCTTTTTATCATCTCGTCATAATTGGTTTTGGTGTTGGATTTTTCTTGAGCGATTTTACACAAGTGTTTAAACACAAATTCCAAGACCATAACATCACCATCGGCGCTATGCGGAAGCGCGTCCACTTCCACACCGTAATAATATCTCAAAAATTGCAAATTGTATTCGGGAATTTCTTGTTGGTCGTCCAAATAGCGAGCGAGTCGCAAAGTGCAAATAAAATTGGGAACTTTCAACCCTTCAGACGCAAGCATCGCAATATCAAACTTCGCGTTATGAGCAACTAAAATATTATTTTCAAGCAACACTTCCAAATCTTTATATGTTTGACTGTCTTTAAATATTTCCTCATTTTCAACCATCTTATTTGTGATGTTGGTGATGCTCATCGCTTTAATTGAAATTGGTATAGTCGGTTTGAAATTTTTTGTAATTATTTTATCATCAACTTTATAACAAAGCTGACACAGACGATCTTGTTTCAAATCATTTCCCGTTGTTTCTGTATCTAAAAAAATTAATTTCATATCCAAATATTATAACACAGACAAAACAAAAAGGCGGAATTTGAACGGCTCAACGAGTTGAGCCGTTCAAATTCCGCCTTTTTGTTTTTATTTTTTATCTCTCAACCCCCTCCTCAACCATCCTTTTAACCTCCTCCAAAAATTCTTTACTCTCCTTCCTTAATTTATGGCTTTCTTTAATTTTTCCCGCGATTTGTTTTTGAATTTGGGATTTAATAAGAGGGATTTTATTTGATAAAAATAAATATTTATAATTCTATCATCACACCTACACTAATAATTTAATCCATCACATTTTTATAATTCTCGTAAAATTCATTTTCATCACCATAGGAATAAAAAGGGATTCCCGTAATTTTATATTTTTTAGTTTCATTAAAAACAAGAACTTCATCTTTGAATTTATTTTTTATTTCATTCAAAAATTTTTCTTTCCATTTATCCACCTCCCTCAAATATTGCCCTTTGGGTTCAATAAAAATTTGGTAGGTAGTCAAATCTTTTTTGTTCTTACTCAAAAATAAAACAAAATCTGGAGCAAAAGCCTGTCCGTCCGCAAAATTATATATTTTGAAATGTAATTCATTTCTGATTAAATACACATTTTTATAACCCTCGGAAATTTCATCAATTTTTCTGTCCATCATCTTAACAAATCTTTTCTCTTGATCTGTCCCGTAATTTGCGTTAAAAACATACCAATTTTTATTAGCGATAAATTCTTCCTGTCCATCCGCCCTCTCACTGCCTTTTTTGAGTTTCAAAACTTTATCAATAAAAATCTTTTTGATGGAAACTGGCTCAAATTTTGCGGTTCCAATATATTCCGTAATAGCCAATTTCATTTCTTTTTCTATTTCTTCCAGCAAATCAGAGACGGCTTCTAAATAATCATCACTTGAGATATTTTTCAAATCATCTTTCCTGCCAACAAAAATAATGGATAAACCAGTCAAATATTTTTCTATAAATTCTCCCAATGATTTTATATTTTCCAAACCATTTCGTTTTAAGTTTTCAAAATCAAAAAAATCATTTTTTGCCAAAGCAACCCGGATAATATTTTCGGACATATTCAAAACCTTTACATCTCTTTCGCTCAAAACATTCTGTTTTTTCAATTTCTTTTCTCCAAAAATTTTTTCACTCT
This sequence comes from Patescibacteria group bacterium, assembly GCA_043812415.1. GTDB lineage: Bacteria > Patescibacteriota > Minisyncoccia > Phycocordibacterales > UBA12079 > JBDRMF01. Next base: position 8,160 of record JBDRMF010000040.1, read on the forward strand.
CCCCCAAACCGGAGAACAATTTAAACTCTATATTCTTTTTGAATACGCCCAAATCCTTAAAAGAATTTATTTTTTCATACGATCTTTTTTCTTGTTTATTTATATAAACAATTCCGGACTTATAAAAATTTGTTTGTTTAAATTCTTCTTTTAATTTTAATTCTTTCTCTTCATCCAAAGCATCTATAAATCCTTTTTGAATAAGGGCTTTTCTTATTTCATCAATATATCTACTATCATTCACGCTATGATAATGCAATTCTTCAATAATTCTCAAATCTTTTTCTAAATTTCCATCAAATTTTCTTCTATATCTTTCGTTGACATCCTCCGTGATAAAAGGAAAATATCGCGCGCCCCTGCCGATAAGTTGCGCTTCCGCTATGGTTGTTTTCCCGGGCTTACCTTTTCTCGCGTCCCGAGAGGTGTATAAACGAACAATATCAAAAAGATTAAGAACATCCCAGCCTTCATTTAATTTCTGCACGGCAAAGATAACCCTGACTTGATTATTTTTATCTTCCAAAGAATTAAGCGATTTTTGTTGCGAAATAATTTCTTCCTTGTCCTGTTTTTTCAAACTTTTTTTATCAAGATTTTCCTCATTAACATTCAAAATCTTGTTTTTTGAAAAATTATTTTTTAATCTTTTCACCAAAAGAGAATCTGTTATTTTTTCATTTTTGAAAAAATGCAAAGCTTTTTGAATTATATCCACATCAATTTTCATTCTTAATTTTTTGATTTCAGCCACATCTAAATTATCAATAATTTTCTCAAATTTTTCTTGATTTTGTTTGGATTCCTCAATTGTTTTTTGAGCTTTAAATAAAATTATGGGTTTTAAATTTATTCCATATTTTCCAGCCACATCTTGTCTATATTGATTTAAAATAACAGCTTGCAACATTCTACCTTCTTCATTTAACCCTGATTTTAAAATATCAATATCTTTTGAATATCCATCATCGCGAAATTCTTTCAAATCATAACGATACAAAACCTTGTCCTGATATTTGTCGCTTAATTCCTGACTTTCATTCTCAAAAAGGGTCGCTGTAAATTCAAGTAACAGATTGTCTTTATTTTTTTTGAAAATATTTTCAACAGTATTTTCCCAAGTGGGTTTTTCTTTTTTGATAATTTCCAAACCATTTTCATCAAAAAGAGTTTCTTGTTTTATATTATTTTTAGATTGTGCCTGTAAATGATGAGCTTCATCAGATAATAAAACTATTTTATATCTTTCAAAATCTTCCCAAGTAATGCTATTTTCTTTTTGGTTGTATAAATCACTATGCAATTTTTGAATTGTAGTAAAACAGATATTTATATTATCCGGATTGGCGTCTTCAAAATTTTGCACCTGTTGAATATTTACCAATTTATTTTCAAAAGAAATTTCTTGGTCAAAAAGATATTTGCTTATATTTTTACCTAAAAAATTGCCTTTGGTTTTTTCAATAATATTATTTGAATTGACAAAAAATAAAAAATTCCTATAACCTTTTTTATACAAATACAAAATCAAGCCCGCCATTATCAAGGTCTTCCCCGAACCGGTCGCCATATTAAAAAGCAAATGATAGGGCTTTTCCTTTTCGTCATAATTATTCAAATAATCAAAAAATCTCGCGAAAGCTTCTGTTTGATAAGGCCTAATCTTAAATTTCCGGTTTAAGTTATTCACAACAAAATCAGGGATAGTTTTATCTATCCGATTTGATAATATATCGTATTTTTCATATAAAAAATTCATAAAATTTAACTATGGATAACTCTGTGAATAAACTGTGGATAACTTCTTGACCTTTATAGTCATTCTTGCTATTATTATTAGTAATAAGTAATTCCCCATGTGTGGGCTTCCGGAGGTTGCTCGTAAATAACATATGGGGTTTTATTATGCCAATTTATGGGAATAAAGGACTTTCTTCTATTATCTTATCTTTTATAATATTGTAATAACTATCATCCCCGTATTCATATTTTCTAAATATAGCCCAGCAAGTAAAATCAACCGCTTGCAAACTTTTTTCTTCGAAAGGTTTCTTAATTGAAATAGTTATTTTTCCATTGTGTAAATCTGTTATCTGTCTATTTAAGTAACTCTTAAAATTATCATTTAAAAACTTATTAGTTTCCCTCCTTGAAGCTACAAGTTTTATTTCCTTATTAATTGAGATAATTTTTCTTGTGTAAATTCTATCAAGTAAAATATTTGTAACATAATTATATAAAACTTGTTTTTCGTTCTTTAATTTCGTGTAAACTTTATTTTTATTTAAATATATAGTCATTAAATGGCAATCTTTTTCTCTCAATAATTTCAGTAATCTTTGTCGAGTTACTGGTTTTTCTTTTGTAGCGTGTAAAACTCCCACTTTTTTCTTAAATTTCCTTTTTAAAGTAGAGTGGACTTTTTTAACAACTTTTTCTATAGGTTTTTTATCATCTACAAACAAAAAAGTAATTACAAAAAATTTAGAAGTTTTCTTCCTTTCAAAATTAAATCCCAAATCTCCGCTTTCATCTAAAAATATATACGACATTTTATTTCTTTTTTGATTAATTTTTTCATTTTTTGATTATTTATTTTTCATTCCTTAATCTTATTTTATTATCTAATATCCATCTCCTCATCTCTTTAGTCAAATCTTTAACAAAATCTTTTTTTAAAGATAAAAATGTTTTTCCATTAAATATTTTTTCCTCCATAAAATCTGGTATATCCGCATATCTAAATATAATTTCATCGTCGAAAGATGTTATTATGTTTTTTATAGGGAAAGGTCTAATCCTGTTTATAACAAATTTAGAAATATTTTGATTATCTTTACCGCTTAATAATTTAATAGTCCACACTGTTTTGAATGGGAAATACTCTCCTAAATTTTTATGCAATAACTCAACCCAATTATTACTACTTTTATTATTAACAAAAATTAACAAATTATATCTTTCTGAATACCTTTTATTTATTTTTTTATTAACAACACCAAACATTTCATCAAATTTACTAAAATGTTCTGGTATCTCAACTAACTCAAAAGGATCTAAAGTTATTAAATTTTTATCAAATGTCATAAGCCAAAAATCAGGAGGATCATTTTGAGGTTGCATTATAAACCAATCTTTACCCGTATCTTTTTTTAATGCAGAAATAAAAAAATATTCAGCAATACTTTCTCTTATGACTTTTATATCTTTTTTAGGACTTGAAAAAATAGCCTTGGCTCCGAAATCTTTTATAGCATCATTAATATTATAGACTAAATTATTAGAATGTTTAAAATAAATCATTTCTTTACCCTCTAATATATAGTTCTCTGAATCTAAGAACATATTACTTTCCATAAAACTTTTTATTTAACTTTATATCCTCTTTTGAAATCTTGTGGTCCTCGTCCTCCATTTCCGGTAAGTTCACATATAATTGATTTTTATCCAGCAATTCAACCAATACATCTTGCTGTTTATTAAATGGTAATTTTTTAAAATC
>JBDRMF010000041.1:0-2213 GCA_043812415.1 Patescibacteria group bacterium
TTTTTTTCTTTTTAATTTAATTTATCATAATAATTTTTTTTGATAATTTGTAATTAATAATATTGGTTGGTAAAAACGCGGGGGTTAGGGGGACGGATTTTGGCACCCCAAAAACCCGTCCCCCACCCCAAAAACTTACCCGTTAATTTTTATAAAAAGAATTTCCAAATCTTGTCTGTTTTTATATACCAATTATTGACATCTAAAAATCTTTCGGACGGGATGGCGATTTTGTTTATGGCGTTATTTTTAATTTTTGTTGGAGTCACATATATAAAATTAGGGGAATACAAAAAGATGGCGGGGACATCCTCGCCAATTTCCGTCTGAAATTCTTTGAATTTTGTTTTCTTTTCTTCTATGTCGGAGGTTACTCTGATTTCTTCCAATAATTTATCTGTTGTGATATTGGCATACATCGCAATATTTAATCCGGGGTCATTCCTCTGGGACGAATGCCAAAAAGCGAATAAATCCATATCACGGCCGATAACTTCTCCAAAAAGAAGAGAATCATATTTTCTCGGTCTGATAACATTTTGGTTTAAATCCCCTATGTCAAATATTTTTAAATTAACTTTTGCCCCAAGTTCCTCCCATCTTTTTTTGATTAGTTCGGCGACCGCTTTTAATTCCGGCGTGTTGGCGGTAGAAAGAGAAAAAGATAACAACGTGGAAGTTTGTCTAGTTAATTTTTCCAATATTCCATCACTGTTTAATTTCCAGCCGTTTTCTTTCAAAATTGTTTTGGCTGATTCTAACCCATCATCTTGTTCACCCTCGCTTTCAATGTAATAGATGGAATTATAGGGAACTGGATTTTCTATCGCCACGCCGTACCCGTTTAAGATTTCATTGATAATTTGTTTTTTGTTTATCACTTTATTCAACGCCACACGCACTTCTTTATTTGTGAAAACAGGGTTTTCATTTTGATTGAAAAACACGCCAAAAATTCTTGGCAAAGGCGTGGATAATATTTCGTTATTTTCGCCCAATTTTAATAAATTTAGATTAGTGGGGCTTATGGAATTTACGCTTTCTATATTGCCTTTTTGATAAGCGTCTAAAAGCGTTTCTTCGTTTGAATAAAATTTAGTGGTGAGCGTCGTGATAAACGCCGTGGGGAAAACATATTTTTTAAAAGCAACGAGTTGATAATTTTCCAAAATACCCAATGAATCTCTTTTTATTTTATTGATTTTATAAGGACCGGAACCGAGGGGCTCTATGTTAAATTGACTGAAAGCGAATTGTTCCGGACTGATATTGCCCCAGATATGCTTTGGCAAAATTCCAATGGTCAAATTTTCCAAGAATGGAGCGTACGCTTGCGTTAAAATAAATTGTATCTCTTTGTTGTTTAATCTTTTCATTTCCACTCCGTCCCAGTTGGCTCTTTTTGGGCTCTTGATCATATCATTTTGGGTGGCTTTGATCGTGAACTCAATATCCTCGGTAGTAACGGGGCGATTGTCGTGAAAATAAATATCGTCCTTTAATTTAAATGAATAAACGAAACCGTCCTCCGAAACACTGAATGTCTCCGCCAAATCAGGGACCAATTCTCCTTTTAAATTAGTTTTTAACAAACCAGAATAAATCAATACGCATAAATCTTTGTCAGCGTTGGAGGAAGCCAAAACAGGATTGATAAAACGAGGGGAACCGACAATTCCTTCAATTAATGAACCGCCTCGCATGGGTATTTCAACAGTGAATTTTTGGTTTATGTTATTGTATAACAGCAACGAACTGCCGATAAACACAATCGCGAAAAAATAAAAAATCACTTTTTCCGTTATTGAAAAAGACTTAATCGTTTTTTGTATCTTAGATATAAATTTAAAAAGTTTATCAGTTATGTATTTATTTTCTTGCATATAAAGTATTTTATAAAAGTTTTTTAATAGTTGTTCTGCGAGTTTGTGGTTATTTGAATTGCTTCTTTTTTGTGAAGATAAAAATTTTCGTTTTGGCGACCTGATTGACGGGCGGGGGAGAGGTTTATTTTTGTCCTCGCAAAATCGCGCTTGCCAGCAACCACCGTTATTGTGAGCGGAAAGCGATTCGGAAATAAAATAATTACAAATTAAGTATCATTATCAGGATAGTTGTTTATATTAAAATTATCACGGAGAATAAAAGGTTAATTATATGATGAGAACTAAAAATGCGGAAAGTATAAAAAGTATTCCTAAAATTATAGTTGC
>JBDRMF010000042.1:0-12194 GCA_043812415.1 Patescibacteria group bacterium
CAAATCTCAAATTACAAATATCTAAAATTTCAATTTAAGCAAAAAATTAAGAAACAACTTTCGTGGGAGTTTAATGTTTATCTCTCCCTAAGAAAGTTAGTTTCTTGATTTTTTGCGATTTAGTTTACAAAACACAAACAAATTTCAAATTCAAAACAAATTTCAATTTAAGCAAAAAATTAAGAAACAACTTTCGTGGGAGTTTAATGTTTATCTCTCCCTAAGAAAGTTAGTTTCTTAATTTTTTGCGATTTAGTTTACAAAACACAAACAAATTTCAAATTCAAATATCTAAAATTTCAAACGGAAAAATCGCTTCGCGATTTTTCTGTTTTGAATTTTGAATTTTGGTCATTGTAATTTGTTTGTGATTTGTTATTTTGAATTTGTAATTTCATTAAAGTATTTTCTTTACTTTAATAAACCCTCTCTCCGTTCTCGGCGCTTCCGCTAAAATATCCGCCGTATAAAATCCGCCCGCGCGCGGATTTTCATCTTCCCGCATCACATTTTTCAACAATTCGGCAGACGGCGTTTTTGTTTCTGTTTTTACCTCCCGAATCTGTTCCACAAAATCCAAAATAGCGTCCATCTCGCCCAATAAATTCTCTTTTTCATTATCCGCCAACTCAATCCGACATAATTTCGCCAAATTTTCAATATCTTTTAATTCCATAAGATAAGTATATCTTAAAAAACAAAATTTTAGAATACTTGACTTTCGCAACGCTTTATATTCAGGAGAAATTGAAAAAGAAATCTTACTAAAAGGGTTAGGACTTGAAACCTGACCAGCCCCATAAAAAGCTCGCTTTTTATGGGGCTTTTTATATATAATGTTTTATAAGGGGGTTTTTTATTGATTATATAAATTTTTACTTATGGAAATAAGAATAAGTAAGATAAATGATTTTTTATAAAAAAAATATTCCAAAACAAAATTACCCCAGTTAACTGGGGTAATTTCTGAAAAATTTAATTTTACAATTCTTTTTTATATATCTTGAATTATTTTTTAATATTATATTTTCCGTACAACTCATCTAAAAAACTCCATCTGCCTTTTCCAACAATAGGTGGCATTCCCGCCCTCAACACAATATCCATTCCTGCCCAAAAAGTAATCCGACTCTTTTTCTGTTTAACTATGTTAAGAATATTTTCATATTCTCCATTATCAATCTTCATAGCAATTTTTTTAACTGTAGTATCGCTCACTTTCAATAAGGTTGAAATTCTATACCAACTTATATTTTCTTGAAGCATAAAAACGACAGACAATCGTTTTGCCAAAACTATTTTTTCTGATTCACCCAACAAATCATTTATAAAATTTTTAGTTGAATCATTTGTTTTTAACATAGCGACAGTTTCAACCAATCTATTATTAATTTGGTTTAAAACATCTTTTTTTAATTTTTTCTTGGAAACATTAACCATAAAATAATTCAAAAATAAGAGTCTCGACAAAACGCTACTAATAAATAATTACCTTCCATGCCAATATATTAACACAACTACCCCAGTTAACTGGGGTAGTTGTGTATAACTTATTTTTACCATTCATCTCTGAAAATAAAAAACTCAACAATCAAACGATTATTTTAAACACAATAAACCCTTTACTACATTGCTATCATCATTAAAGAGTCGCATATTTTACATTATCTCAACGCTATAAACAGGACACTTCAATACAAAAATTATCATCAACCAAACTACACTATTAACAATAATCAATCACAACTACCCCAGTTAACTGGGGTAGTTGTGATTGTAATTTCAGTATTGAAATGAACTACCCCGTAGCGGAGTTGCAAGAAATTGGATGATTAAAAATTTTCTTGCGAAATCTTTTGCGGACCTAAAAAATTGCTTATAGCGCACCTAAAAACTGAATAATATTCAGTTTATTTTCAGTGAACCTAAAAACTGAATCATACTAAATTTTCTTGCGAAATTTTTTGTTGATCTGAAAAACCAGATAATATTTAAAATTTCTTGAAGAATATTTAAAATTTAAACAAATGAAATTTTAAGCGAATTAAATATTATTCCAGTAAATTCAAAAATTCTTTTTCGTTTAAAATTCTTACGCCTAATTTTCGTGCTTGCGTCAATTTGGAACCGGACTTTTCCCCAGCCACCACAAAATTCGTTTGAGCGGAAACCGAACTGGAAACCACGCCACCCGATTGGCGAATTTTTTCTTTAGCTTCGTCTCTGCTCAAAGTTTCCAATGTTCCGGTCAAAACAAAAGTTTTATGTTTCAATTTTTGAGAAAGTTTTTTTGGATTTTGCAATTTAATCTCATTTAATAATCGTTCTAACATTTTTATATTTTTTTTAGCGCCAAACCATTCAACAATAGCCCTGCCCGCCACTTCTCCCACCCCTTCTATTTTTTCCAAATCTTCCAAATCGGCTTGTCTGATTTTTTCCAAATTTCCAAAATGATTAGCCAAATCAATTGCGGTTTCCTCGCCCACTTGGTTAATACCCAAAGCAATTAAAAATCTCGCCAATTCAATTTGACGCGAATTGTCAATCGCTTTCAATAAATTATCAACCGACTTTTCCGCAAATCTCGGCAAAACCAATAAATCTCCTTTTTTCAGCGTAAAAATATCATCAAACGATGACACTAAACCTTCTTCCAACAACACATCCACCACTTTCGGTCCTAACCCTTCAATATCAAACGCTCCTTTGGAAACAAAATAATGAAATTTGCGTTTTTGCATAGCAAAAGAATTTTTGTTCGCGCACCGGTATGCCACTTGTCCGGGAATTCGCTCAATTCGTCCGTCTCCACCGCACATCGGCACGATGTCAGGAAACCGATATGGCTTTTCTCGCCCCGTCCGCATCTCCTTAATTACCACCACTACCTTGGGAATAACATCGCCCGCTTTTTCTAAAATAATTGTGTCGCCGATGCGAATATCCAATCGCTTTATCTCGTCCTCGTTGTGCAAAGTCGCCCGCGACACCACTGAGCCCAGCACCGAGACAGGTCTTAAATGCGCCACGGGTGTCAACACTCCCGTCCGCCCCACCTGCAAAACAATATCCTCCACCACGGTTGTAACTTGTTCCGTCGGAAATTTGAAAGCAATCGCAAACCGTGGCGCTTTGCCCGTATGTCCCAGCATTTTTTGAAATTGTTTATCATCAACTTTAATTACAATTCCGTCAATCCAATAATTTTCTTTGTCCGCTTTCTTTTGCCATTTTTTCCAAAAAGAAATCACCTCCCCGATTCCATCGCATCGTTCAAAATGACGGCACACTTTGAAACCCCCTTGTCGCAATTTTTTTAATTCGTCAAATTGCGTTTGGGGAATTGCTGTATCAGGATGCGAAATATCATAAATAAAACAATCCAATCGTCGCGACGCCGTTACGCGCGGGTCCAATTGTCGCATAGACCCCGCCGTCAAATTGCGCGGATTGGCGTATAATTCCTCGCCAGCTTTTTTTCGTTCCTCATTTATTTTCTTAAACACATCTTTAGCCATCCAAATTTCTCCTTCCACAATCGTATTTGTTTTTTCGCACAAAACCAAAGGAACGGATTCAATTGTTTTTACATTTACCAAAACATTTTCGCCTACTTTTCCGTCGCCCCGCGTAGATGCCATCTTTAATTCGCCATTAACATATTCAAGCACAATATGCATTCCGTCAATTTTTAATTCACAAGTATAAATAATATTATCGGCAATATTTATATTTAAAAATCTTTTTATTTTTATATCAAAAGCCAACGCTTCCTCTTCCGAAAAAATATCGTTGAAAGACCATTGCGTTATTTTATGTTTAATTTTTTCAAATTTATCCAAGGGTTTGCCCGCCACCCGCTGACTCGGAGAATCGGCCGTCAATAATTCCGGATATTCTTGTTCAATCTTTACCAATTCGTTCTTGAGCGAATCCAACGCTTCGTTTGAAATTTCTTGCTTATCCAAAACATGATAATTATAGCGATGATATTCAATCACTTTTTTTAATTTTTCCAAACGCTTTTTAATTTCCGGAGAAGCTTTCATATTTGAACATTATAACATAGGGGCAGGTTTTGGCTTCTAAAAAAAAAATCAAAGATTTTGTTTTTAGAAGCCAAAACCTGCCCTGTTAAAACTCATTTTTTAATACACAACAGACCAAGCTCTTTCAACTCGCCTGACATTGCCTTCATCGCAAGTATTTCGCCCATAGGATTTAATAAAAGTCCCTGCGCCTTCTTTTTTGACCTCCACTTGCGCGCAAGGAAATGTATAAGCCTCTCCATCATTGGGATTAGGTGCAAACAATATCTCAAAAACATTTTTACCGCAACCCTCCCCGCAGGAAGAAAAACTGACCGTGATGTCTTGTCTGGCGCAATTTATTTTAACAGCCGGCGTGCTTGTAGAAAAAACCTCTCCTTTAATATCCCAATACAAAGCGCATTCTATTCCGCCATCCGCCGCGTAAAAAGCAGCCAAAGATTCTTTCGCGCCGGAAGACAAGATACTCTCTCTTAAAGCAATACTGAAAACGGACATTCCTAAAATTAAAAAAATATTTGACAACAAAAGAGCCATCACAGACACAAAAGCTCTTTGATTATTCCAAAAACCTCTAAACATTTTTTTTAATTTTATATTTTTAGTCTTATTCATATTTCCTCGCCCCTCACTTTATTGCCAATTTGATAAATATTCTGTTGCGGTAAATTGATATATTTTAGGACCTTCATTCCAATATACATCCACCACAATCTCTATTTCTTTATCTTTATCAATCTCCGTTATTTGTATTTCCCTTTTAAAACGAGAAATTATACCGTCCACATAACCATATAAAAAATTGCCTTCGTTATATAATAAAAAATCGCAATCACTATCGCATGATTTTATTTCTTGTTCAGGAGAATCAATTGTAAATTTTTTTCCCGAACTCACATAACCTTGTATGTCGGTAAGCCAGTCATCATCATTCAAAATATTATTATCCCTAATATTTCTAATATATTCCACCGCTTCTTGCGCTAAATATATTGCCGTAATTCGCCCCTTAACCATTTTTGCAACTGACAAGCCTCTAGTCACTAAATACAAAGGCCCCGTGATCGCAATCAATAAAACGGTAATAGCGACAAAAGTTTCAATCAAAGTAAACCCTTTTTGAAATTTATTTTTATTTTTTAATTTTTTAAAAATCCGCATATAATTAAATGTTAAACTCAATTTTCCTTTGTGAAATTGTTGTTTGCAAATTAAAATATGATCTGCCTTTTTCTCTATTTTCATCTCCCGCATATCCACCAACGACAATCAATACCTTGGGATGAATATCTACATTTTCCGACCCCACCACTATAAACAATAATCTCTCCAAATGTAATTCCGGCGAAGTGAGCGTGGCAAAAGTCACACCTCCGTCAGTTGATTTCCAGATTTGTTTATTCTCATATTTAAAAACAACTTGGTCATTAGGCGAGGCGGGGTTGCCGTCAAACGGTTCAAAAGCTATAAAATTTTCACCCGTCAAACAATCTTTCGGGGAGGTATAAGTTCCCTCGCTCCCGCAATGATAATCATAACCGGTTCGTATTTCGCGAGTCATCATTTCCATCGCCAAATTTAAATTATTCACCGCCGTTTGTATGGATTGACTTTGCTGGCTGGCATTTAAGACATTCAAAAGAGCCCCCATAGCGATAACCATAACTATGCTGAAAAGCGCCACCGCCACAATCATTTCCACAAGAGTGAACCCCGTTTGAAATTTATTTTTATTTTTTTGTTGCCTCATATTGAACATTCTGTTTCAATTGAAATTTGTCCGACATTATTTACAAAAATTTTTCTCCGCATTCCTTTGGGAGAAATAATGCATATTTCCGCGGTTGCGAATGTCCCCCCTTCCGCGCTTGTTTTAATAATAGCGCTCGGATTTGGTCTTAAAAATCCAATATTCAAATAATTAACATTGCAATCATTGCCTGCGCATAATTTTTCAATTTTATTACCACTCGTCATTCGCAACATATCCACCGGTTCGCCATCTGCCCCAGCATCATATACATAATTTAAATTTTTATCGGCAAAAATTAAAAATTCTGTCGGTTTAGTTTTATCAAAATAAACTCCGTAACCGGCATTAAAACTCCCTTCGGTTTCTTTTACCTGCACCCCATAAAACTGTGCTTGCCTGATAACCAAGGATATTTCGTAAGCTAAATTTTCTACCAAAACACTGTTATTAAATTGAGCATGATTAAAAAAAACCACACCGGAAACGATTGTTAAAACAGCGATGGTTACCAATAATTCTATAAGAGAAAAACCTTGGGGCATCTCTTTAATTTTATTTTTTACTGAAAATAATTTCATTATTTAAATTTTACCGCTTGCATATTTAATTCCCAATTATTAAACTCAAACCCCACACATCCCATTCCAAGAAAAAAACGAGAATTGTTCCCAATATCAAAAATGGAGCAAAAGGCAATTCACTCTTAATTGTAAAAGTTTTACCGACAAAAGACAAACGGGTTTTTGTCATAAGTCTTGATAAACCAACCAAAACCAAGCCAACAATGGCGCCGGTCCACACAGCTAAAATAATAGCGGAGGAACCTTGAGCCAATCCTAAAAACCAACCAATGCCCACGGCTAATTTAGCGTCGCCCAAACCTATCCACCGCCCGCGAGATATTACCCACAAAAAAACGAACGGAAAAGCCAAAAGAGGGCCTGCCCAAATCGCCGAAGAAAATGAAAATCCTTGAAAATCAATCAAAAAAACTCTCAATAAAGCGATTACAGCAAAAGCAAAAACCAAAAAATCGGGAATAATTTTATGATAAATATCATAAACAAAAATAACAATCAAAACGGAAACAATTATCCACAAAGTGATTAAATTGAAAAATTGCAAAATTGAAAATTGAGTGAAAACCCACCCACCAGCGAACAAATTAAAAACCGACAAAAACATAATCGCGGTCGCTATTTCCACCAAAGGATATTGCCAAGAAATTTTTTGTTTGCAATTTTTACATTTTCCTTTTAAAAAAAGGAAACTTAAAACAGGAATTAATTCATACCAACTTAATTGTTTCTTGCATAACATACATTGGGACCTGCCGTTCAAAGATTTTTTACCATATCGCAAAATTACCACATTCAAAAAACTGCCGATTAACGCTCCGAACACAAATATTCCAAATTGTTGCAATATTAAATCCATATTTTGATATTATAAATTTGCTTTCATAATTTAAAATAATTTCTTGAAGAAAATATTTTAAATATTCCCTTTCAAAAGTTCGGCGATTTTCTCCGGATTGGCGGAACCGCAACTGATTTTCATCCCTTGCCCTATTAAATATTTTAAAGCGGTCTCTTTGCCGTTTTTATATTCCACGACCACCGCTGAATTTTCAGCAATCACTCGCTCAATTATTTTTTGCAATTCGCCTTCGTCGCTTTCTTGAAAAAGATTATGGGTTTTTGCGATTTCTTCCGGTCGACCACCTTCCAAATACATTATAGATAAAATATCTTTGGCTCCGCGCGACGAAATTTTTTTATCTTTTGCGAGCGCGATAAGTTGAGCAAAATTATCGGCGGTTAAGAGGCCGAGTTGGACGGCTTGCGAGCCGTCCAACTCGGCCTCCGGTTGTTGTCGCACCCCTTTTATCAAACCCGCCAAATCCGATGTGATATAATTTGACGCTAATTTGATCGCGTTTTTGTCGCTCGCAAAATATGAAACGACTTTCTCAAAAAAATTCGCCAATACCGTATCTTGCGCAAAACTTTCAATGTCCTCGTCTTTAACGCCAAACTCAACGCGATATCTTTCTCGTTTTTCCTGCGGCAATTCCGGAATTTCTTTTTTGAGTTCGTCCGCTTGAAATTCTGAAATCTCGCTTATTTGCAATTTCGGCAAATCAGGGTCCGGAAAATAACGATAATCTTCGGACTCTTCTTTTATCCTTTGTGAAAAAGTTTTTTGCGACGCATCGTTCCACCCTCTTGTTTCTTGAATTATTTTTTCTCCGTTTTCCAAACTTTCAATTTGCCTTTTCATCTCATAATCAATCGCTTTTTCCACCACCCTGAATGAATTGAGATTTTTCACCTCAACTTTAGTTCCCAATTTATCTCCATCAACACTCACGGAAATATTCGCTTCCACTCTCATCTCACCCTTTTCCATATTCGCGTCAGACACGCCCAAATATCTCAAAAGCAATTGCAATTCTCGCGCAAAATCACCCGCTTGTTGGGCAGTCTTTATAATCGGTTCCGTCACCAATTCCATCAACGGCACACCTGCGCGATTAAAATCTATTAAACTATAATCCCCATTATTGTGAGAAGAACGAGCGGTGTCTTCTTCCAAATGCACCCTTGTGATTTCAACCCCCTTGAGTTCACCACCCGCAACAAGCGGATATTTATATTGACTGATTTGATAACCTTTTGGAATATCCGGATAAAAATAATTTTTTCTGTCAAATTCCGTCCAGTCCGCCAATTGCCCTCCCACCGCCAAACCCACTTTCAAAACATTTTTCACCGCCTGTTTGTTTATCGCTGGCAAAGTTCCGGGGTGTGCCAAACAAATCGGGCAGACATTAAAATTCGGTCTTTTCTCGTCCGGATTATTTTTGCAATCGCAAAACATTTTTGTCTCTGTTTTCAACTCCGCGTGAATTTCCAAACCGATGGTTGTTTTGTATTTTTTCATAATTTAATTTAACCCATAACTTATTTTTCGACCCCCTTAACTTGTCCCTATTCCTAATTTTTAAATACTTGGCTTTTGTCAAAAATTTTCTTATATTTGTGTGTAAATCATTAAGAAAATTCCCCTGTTAGAACTACGGTTTTAATGGGGTGTTTCATTTTTATACTCTGGTTTATTTCTCTGACCATTAAAATATGTTTGAACTAAAAATAATTCTCAATCATTTTATTATACCAAAATTCAAGAAGAATGATAACCATAATAATCTTTAATAAGTGGGCTATCGCATAGCCAACTTTTCTGCCATATATTATGGCCATCCGATGGCCATAAATATTATATTATTGATTGTTATGGTTATGTATTATGGTTATACAAACAATAACCTTAAAATAACCCTTTAATTTTGTTATCCACAATTTTACCATTTTATGGCCATCGGATGGCCATAAAATATGTTATTATTTTGTTAATGAATTTTTTCCACTTATTGAATAGGGGGGTTGAGAAAAGAAATATATTTTCCGATTTTGATGATTACTCTCGTTTTGTCCACAATTTTTTTGATTTTAATGATGAAAACAATACCCTTCTGCCTTTTTATCAAAGACGAAAAGAAAATGAAATTAGTACATCTTCTAAACAACCAATTGTCCACATACTTACATGGTGTCTTATGCCAAACCATTTTCATATTTTTGCGGAAGAAAAAAAAGAAGGGGGAGTTAGTAGTTTTACCAAAAAAGTTACTGGTGGATATACTCAACATTTTAATTTAAAAAATAAAAGGACAGGTGTTTTATTTCAAGGAAAAACAAAGATAATTTCCATTTCAAAAGACAAACATTTTCTGTATTTGCCTTATTATATACTTTCAAACCCTATTAAATTGATTCAATCCGACTGGCAAGAAGTTGGAATTAAAAACATAGACAAAACTTTAAAATTTTTAAAGGAATATAAATGGTCCAGTTTATACGAAATAATTACCGGTTCTGGTTTGTATCCGAAAATCACAAACACCGAGTATTTATTTGGCGCTCTCGGCGCAAAAAATAAAACAAAATTTATAAAAGATTTTGAGAGTTGGTTGTCGGCTATGCGATAGCCGACTTTTCATAACCGACTTTTTTAATTTTTTGACGTAATTTTTTAATGAGAAAATCAGAAAAGTTTTTAATGGAATCATCATCATAAGCGGAAAGCGTCAAAATTTCCGAATTTATTTTTTTCATTTTGTTTATTATTTTCAAAACTGTTTTTGCGTCAATCAAATCGGATTTTGTCAAAATAATTATTTCTGGTTTTTTAAGCAAATCTTTATCGTATTGTTTCAATTCCTCTCTGATAATTTTATATTTTTCCGTTAAAATCTCGGCTAAACGCTTTGCGTCTGACAAATCGGCTTCTGACGGACGTCCGGCGTCCGTCAAAAAATCGGAATCAAAATCCAATGAAATACAATGTATAAGCATCCGAGTGCGTTTAATATGACGCAAAAATTTATACCCCAACCCTTTTCCTTGAGCGGCACCTTCAATCAATCCCGGAATGTCCGCCAAAATATATCCGTAAAAATCACCCAGATTCGGTTCAAGAGTGGTAAAAGGATAACTTTTTACTTTCGCGCGAGCGCGTGTAAGTTCATTCAATAAAGTTGATTTGCCCGCGTTCGGAAAACCGATGAAACCGGCGTCGGCGATTATTTCCAATTCTATAAAAAATTCGCCTTCTTCCCCTTTTGTCCCGAGAGTGCATTCTTGAGGAGTTGTGTTGCGCGAGCTTTTAAAAGATTCATTACCCAAACCGCCCCTTCCGCCTTTCAATATTAATTTTTCCTCGCCCTCTTTAATGAGTTGAATTGTTTCGCCCGTCGCCAAATTTTCAATCACCGAACCGACGGGCACATCAATAAAAAACGGTTCACCGTTTTTCCCATACTTGCTGTTTTTCATTCCCGCTTCACCGTTCTCAGCGTAAAACTCTTTTTTACGCAAATAATTTTGTAGAATACTCAAATTACGAACAGCGCGTGCCGAAACATCAGCGCCGTTGCCACCGTTGCCACCCGACGGTCCGGAAAATTCTTTGCCTTTCAGATGCAACCAGCGGACAACACCGTCGCCCCCATTCCCCGCTTTAGCGTATATTTTTAATTCATCAATAAACAT
The DNA here is from genome assembly GCA_043812415.1 of Patescibacteria group bacterium. Taxonomy (GTDB): domain Bacteria; phylum Patescibacteriota; class Minisyncoccia; order Phycocordibacterales; family UBA12079; genus JBDRMF01. The sequence goes on from JBDRMF010000042.1 coordinate 10,923, forward strand.
ATGCTCCATTAAAACACAAAAACATTAAAAAACAAGAACAAAATTATTGAAATAATTTAAGAGCGTTTTTAAAATCCTTTGGCAAAGGCGCTTCAATTTTTATTTCTTTTCCGTTTAATAATGCAAATTCAATTATTTTGGAATGAAGTGCCAACCTTTCAAAACCTAACGCATTGCCTTTTTTGGACGCGTAAAGTTTATCGCCCACCACCGGATGATTGATGGCTTTCAGATGAACCCGAATTTGATGCGTCCGCCCCGTTTGAGGTTGAATTTCCAAAAAAGAAAAATCCGCGCTTCTCTGCAAAACTTTATAATTAGTTACCGCTTCCCGCATTTTTCCTTTTGCTCCTCTTTGTGCCGACCACAACCGAAAATCTTTTTTGCTTTTGCCAATGGGGCGATCAATTATCCCTTCATCATTTTTCACTCTGCCCCACACAAAAGCGTTATAAGTTTTTTTTATTTCCCGATTTTGAAATTGTTTTTTCAAATTCAAAAACGCTTTTTGATTTTTAGCGACAATCAACACGCCCGAAGTTTCTCTGTCCAAACGGTGGACAATTCCGGGGCGTTTTATCTCCCCGACAAATTTATTTATCAAAATTCCAGTATGTGGCGTCGGATCCACAACCAACGATTCCCCCACCTTTTCCGTCTGCGGATAATTTGCCAAAATCCAATCGCATAAATTCAATTCTGGAGTTCTCCCGTCAAAATGAACCACCAAACCAGCGGGCTTATTGATGACCACTACATTTTCATCCTCATATAATCTCTCTATTTCCATCCCTTATTTCTATCATAAAAAAAGAAAAACCGCTCTTCTTTCATTGATTTACAAAGGAATTATTGGTATATTGCATAGGATGCGTTAATTATTTTTCCGCATTGTCCCCGTAGTTTAATGGATAAAACGAGAGACTTCTAATCTCTTGATATAGGTTCGATTCCTATCGGGGGCACAAATTGAGCGAAGCGAAATTTAGGTGCCCGAAGAAAGCCAATTGCTTGGCTTTCGTTAGGAAGCGAACGGCGGAGTATGTCGCGACTGCAAGGAGCGACAACGAGCTGCGTCCAGCGATACTTATTATTTTTGAGTTCGCAGAACGAAAAAAATAATAAGTAATACGTGGGACGATTCCTATCGGGGGCACTCAGATAGATTGATTTTATTGATATTCTTGCTATTATTAGATGATGATGAAGGGGCGATTAGCCCCTCACCCAAAAAATTGTTGTTGATAAAATCAACTTCAATAAGGGTGAGTT
>JBDRMF010000043.1:0-3579 GCA_043812415.1 Patescibacteria group bacterium
TATCTTTTTGAAAGAACTTTTGTGGTGGCGTGTTCGTGAACATATTCATTCCAAATTTGTTTAGACAAATTTCTTTTTCTCTTCTTGCACTGAAATTGTTTGTTGCATTCCACGCACTTAAATCTTTGTAAATTGTTTCTATCTACTCCGTTTTTCTTAATTTTTAAACTTCCACAATATGGACATTTTTGTTTTTTTTAAATAATGACATAATTATTTTTTAATTTAGCTTGTAATCTCTACCTTATTTTAGCAGATTAGCCCCACAAAAGTTCCATTAAGCCCAAAATCCGAACGGCTCAACGAGTTGAGCCGTTCATTTATAGGCCTTATTACCTTCCAAAATTAAATCTTTATCTGTCTGTAAAAGGCAAAAGGGCTAAAAAGCGCGCTCTTTTAATAGCTTGAGCAAGTTGACTTTGGTGCTTCGCACACAAACCCGTTCTCTTGCGCGACAAAATTCTCCCATGCGGGTTTATAAATTTTTTAAGCGCTTCTATGTCTTTGTAATCAATTTGCTTAATATTATTTTGTGAAAAAAAACATTGTTTCATATTTGAAAAATTTTTAATTTTTAATTTTTAAACCTTATGGACTTTATGGACTTTTGACTTTTAACTCGTTTTAATTTGCTTCAGCAAATTAAAACGGTATATCCTCCGGATTGATTTCCTCTTCTGGATAATCAATGGTGTTTCCATCAGACTCATTCTCGTTCGTCTTATCTGCGACGCTGTTCTGATTATTTTGCTCTTTATTATAATTGGACGACCCGCCTTCTTTTTTTGGACCAAATTGCACTCTGTCCGCCACAATTTCCGTCCTGTATTTTTTGACACCATCCGCTTCCCAACTTCTTGTTTGCAATCTGCCTTCAATTAAAACCGATTGCCCCTTTTTCAAATATTGCGCTGAAGTTTCCGCTACCCTGCCAAAAACTACAATATTGTGATATTCCACCGCTTCTTTTTTGTTTCCTTCCTTGTCTTTCCAAACACTGTTTGTCGCAACGCTGAAACTAGCGATTTGCGCCCCCGACGGCAAAGCTTTTAATTCAGGATCGCGAGTTAAATTTCCAATTATAATTACTTTATTTAAATACATATAATTTAGTCTAAAGTAAAAAGTCTATAAAGTCAAAAGGGAAAGGGGAAAAGAGAAATTTGTCCCCCTACGGGGGATCACCCATTAGGGTGATAAATTTTCTACTTTCGACTTTCGACTTTATGGACTTTATGGACTTTTGACTTATTTATTATTTAATAATCAAATTATCAATGGTTTCGTCTAACTCTTTGTCTTCTTTTTTCTTTTCTTCCGTTATCGCCGTTTTTTCTTCCGCCCCGTCTTGAGAAAAATCTTTCCCAACAATTTCAACTGGTTTAATCACCTTCTCTTCTTGACTGGTTGTATTTTTTTTGTTTTTGACAAAAGCGTTTTTTCTAATGTCCGCAACCAAATTGTCTTTTTCAACGGTTTTAACCAAAAGATGTCTCAAAATATTTTTATATTTATTCAATTCCTTTTTAAAATCAGCCAATTTGTCATTTTCAATTTTAAATTTCATCCAAGCAAAATACGCTTTGTCAAATGTTTGTTTGTCGCCATCAAATATTTTGGATATGGAATAAGCGAGATTTATCAATCTTGGCTCATCGCCGGACAAAAAAACCGCTTCATTTTTTTCTAAAATCGCTTTAATGTTGGCAACTTCCGTCAATACTTCTTCATCGGAAATATTTGGTATCAAAAGATAGCCAATCTCATAAAGTTCAATATTAGATTCATTTTCGTTGTTTTCCTCTTTTTTCATAAGTGTTAGATTATCACAACTCGTCAGGTAATGCAAACATATTTTTCGCATTTTGAACCAATATCTCCTTGATTTTAGCCAAATCTTTTCCTTTTATTTCCGCTATTTTGCGCGTGACTTCTTTGATAAAAATCGGCTCGTTTCTTTTCCCTCGGTATGGTATGGGGGCGACAAACGGCGCATCCGTTTCGGACATAATTTTTTCCAACGGAGCGTAGCGAACAACCTCGTCATAATCGCGAGTAAAAGTAAGCGCTCCGCCAAACGAAACGCTAAAATCCAATTCAAAATATTGTTTGGCAATTTTTACATCTCCGGAAAAAAAATGAATATTTCCTCGCAATTTGTCGCCAAATTCTTTCTTTTTTGATTTTAATATGTCCAAAACTTCTTTGTGAGCATCTCGGCAATGTATCATCAAAGGTTTTTTATACTCAACCGCGAAATCAACTTGTGTTTCAAAAAGTTTTTTCTGCCGATTTTTTTCCGTAGCACTCTCATCTTTTGCCCGAAAAAAATCCAGCCCGCATTCTCCGATTGCCACAACTTTTGAATGTCGCGCAAGCTCCATAAAATCACTCTCGCAAAAATTTTCAGTGGCGTCAGTCGGGTGACAACCAATAGAAGCAAAAACATTATCGTGTTTTTCCGCCAATTCCACCGCCCAAAAAGATGATTTTTTATCTACACCAATTGTGATCACCCCAATTTTTTCTTTTTGCAATTTCAAAATCAGCTCTTCCCTATCCTTATCAAATGCCGACATATCCAAATGTGCGTGGATGTCTATATATTCATACATTTTAATTATTTGGTCTTAACTAATTTATATTTTTTATTTCTGAAAACAACTCTCACTTTTTTAATATCAGTATCAATCATTTTCTGTTCATGTTTTGTTTTATAATTTTCTCGTTTGACATAACAATGACCAAAAATTGGCTTAATGGAACTTTTGTGGGGCTAATCTGCTAAAATAAGGTAGAGATTACAAGCTAAATTAAAAAATAATTATGTCATTATTTAAAAAAAACAAAATGTCCATATTGTGGAAGTTTAAAAATTAAGAAAAACGGAGTAGATAGAAACAATTTACAAAGATTTAAGTGCGTGGAATGCAACAAACAATTTCAGTGCAAGAAGAGAAAAAGAAATTTATCCAAACAAATCTGGAATGAATATGTTCACGAACACGCCACCACAAAAGTTCTTTCAAAAAGATACAATAAAAGCAATAAATGGATTAGACAACAATTAGATTTATACAAATTGCCTAAACCTGAATTAACGCCGAGAGAGGTGGTTTTAATCGGCGACGCGACTTTTATTCAAAAATACTCTTGGATATTGATTTTAAGAGATCCCCACAAAAAAGAAAATATTTATTCAAATGAAATATTTTCTGAAAGTATCAGCGATTATCAATTCGCTAAAATATATATAGAGGAGAAGGGTTTTGTAATTAAAGCTTTTGTAGGCGATGGTAGAGCTATAAATTGCTTTCAATTTGCGAATATCCCTCTGCAAATGTGTCAATTTCATCAAGAACAAATTATCGTCAGATGTGTTACCACTAATCCTAAATTGGAAGCCGGAAAAGAGATTCTCAAATTAATTAAGACATTATCTTACTCGGAAGAAAAAGATTTTACCGATAGATTTAATCAATGGTGTGATAACTGGAAAGATTTTCTAAATGAAAAAACCATCAATCCTGAAACAGGACGTTGGTTTTTTACTCACAAGAAATTGCGACAAGCTCGTGG
>JBDRMF010000044.1:0-9479 GCA_043812415.1 Patescibacteria group bacterium
TCCAAATACTAACAGGATGTGAGCCGCCAGTGGACTTGTGAAAACACAAGCACCACGGGCTCTTTTTTCTTTCCTTCAAAAAAATTTCAAAAAAGGGCTATTAAAAAATAAAATTTAAGGGCAAATAAAATTTCAGATAACTAGTTATTATGCGAATTGTTTATTTATAAATATACTCAACTTGTATATTTATATTATGCAAAAATATGATACTATATTTTTATGATAATTTTAGTATAACAAAAAAATTATGCAGCTACAAGAGCTTTTACAGAAAATTGTCTTTAACGAACCCCAACTCAAACATGTTTTTTTCATAAATATTGAAACGCTTTAATATTATTAAAATACTTTTTCAGTATAGGCTTAAATATATACTTAAATTGGCAGAAAAACACATTTTTACCAACAAGTTATCTACCTTTATACCCGCAAAGACGGATAGATAGAATGGGGAATTGAAAAAATTCAAAATCTAAATTTTATTCAATATCCCCCACCGGATAGCGGGTGCCGCGTTTTATGAAATTTGTTTCTATATCTTTCAACTCAAAAACTTCCCTAAAGTAATCAATGATAAAAGCAGTATTCATATTGTTTTTGCAAGTATAAACATCAATGCTCACAAAACCCCGTTTGGGAAAGGTGTGAATACTGATGTGACTTTCGGCGATAACCACCATTCCCGACCAACCGCCGGGGTCTTTTAAATGATTTGGTTCGGCAAAATAAACGGCGGGGTCGCTTAAGCAACTCATTTCCAAAAGCGCGGGCAAATCCGACAAACAACGCAAAACTATTTCTCGGTCATTCAATTTGTTAAAAGCCCCTTCATAACCGTCAAGCGTAAGGTGTTCGCCAAAATGCAAAATTTGATTTTTTTCCATTGTATTACATTTTTTATATTAATGTTCTGATAAAAATTCCGCGAAATAAAATTTGCGAAGCGTTAATTTATATTTCTTCGCTCCGATTTATTGAGAATAATACTCTATTATAGAGACAATAAAAATATTCGCAATAGTTAAAAACTCTGTTATTTTAAATACATTATTCAAATCAATAATTTTTAAAACGACTCAAATTTATTGAGCAATTTCAAATGTTAAAACACCAATCAGAAAATTATAATTTTATATTCAACAACTCCCGTATTTTGTCCACGACATCTTGAATTTGGTAATCGGACTTGACCATATATTCGTCCACGCCTTTTTTGAATGCTTCAATTATTTTTTCTTTTCCGCTCAAATTACTCAAGATCAATACCGGAATATCTTTGCAGTCTTCATTTTCTTTCAATCGCTTCAACATATCCATCCCGTTCATTTTCGGCAACACGATATCCAACACAATCAAATCCGGGCGTTCTGCTAAGGCGAGTTTCAGCCCGTCGCTTCCATTTTCCGCGCTTATAATTTCAAAGCCCTCAAATTTAAGAGTGTCTTCCAGCGCGCGACTTATCATTCTTTCATCTTCTATAATTAAAATTCTTTTTTTTGTTTTATCTTTCATATTTTTTTAAATTAAATAATAATAAAGGTTCTTTTATTATACAACAACGAGCATCATAATTAAATATTAAGTTTCACCTCTTTCCGCAATTTACCGGGTTTATAAGGCAAAGTAAAATAAAAGGTTGTCCCTTTATTCAATTCCGACTCAAACCAAATTTTGCCTTTGAATTTATCAATGATAAATTTGGAAACATACAGACCCAAACCCGAACCAACGGTATTATATTCTTTTGTATTGTCGGCGCGAAATATTTTACCGAATATATTTTTCTGCGCATTCTTCGGTATGCCATATCCGTTATCTTTTATCGCCACAAACAAATCATTTTTTTGTTTTTTAATTTCCAAACTTATTTTTCCGTTAGCGGGCGTATAAATAACGGCGTTGGTTAATAAATTTTGAAAGACAATCCTCATCGCGTTGCCATCCAATTTTAATTTTGGAATATCTACGTCAAAATGCTCTGTAAATTTTATATTTTTCTGTTTCATCACTGACCGCAAATCATCTGTCGCGCCTTCGGCAATTTTAACAATATCCGTAGGTTTAAATTGCATAACAAATGTCCCCAATTCAATATGCGACACATCTAACAGCGACCCCACCAACCGAATCATTCTGCGCGCACTCTCGTGCAACATATCCAAATACTCCTTTTGGTTCTTATTCAATGTCCCCAATTTTTCCGATATCAACATTTCCGCGTTCCAATTCATCGCGGTTAAAGGCGTTCTTAATTGGTGGGACGCAATGGAAACAAATTCTGTTTTGGCCTTTTCAATTTCTTTGTCTTGGCTAATATCGTGCAAAGAAATCATCTTGCCTATCGCTACTTCCCCGACCACCACTGGCGTCACTTTTACTTGAAAATATTTTTCAGACGGTTTTTCAAAAAATAACTCGCGCGCCTTTTCTGTATAATGTATTTTTTTTCCGAGAATTTTATAAAGTTTATCCACATTCGGAATATCTGAAATTTCGTTTATTCTTTTATCAAGTGCGTCTTTTTCTTGTAATTCCAAAATCGCTTCCGCTTCCGGATTAACCAATGAAATTCTGCTTCTCCTGTCAAGCACAATCAAACCGTCGGTCAAACTAACCAAAGCGGCTCTTGTCTTGACCTGTTCTTCCGTCAAGGCCTTGGTTTTTTGCGCGATTATTTCTTCCAATTTTTTTCTGGTAACCAAAACTATTTTTTCCCTCTCTTTTATTTCCGGCGGAATTTCTTTCACGGTCCGCAAAATGGCGGAAAAATTTTTATCATTCTTTTTTAGCAATTTGCAATAACTTTCTTCTGCCATTATCTGCTGATAAATTCCGCTAATAATTCCTCTTTCCAAAGAATAATTGCTGTCTTGCGCGAAAGAGACGGAGGGGCTGAAAAATATTTCCACCTCCACCAATTTTTCGCTTAAATTTATTTTTCTGATATTTATTCTCCCCCACCCCGCTTCCATAAAAATCGCATTGCAACTCATCTTGATTTTAATTTCTTTTGTTACTTCAGTTTTTTCTTGTTCCAAAATGGTTTCCAAATTTCCGGCGTAACTGATGCCGATACTTTGTCCAAATTTATACAGTAAAAGATTTGCTCCTTCCCTGCCCACCAAATTGGCAAAAGCATTGTCAAAAACTTTAATAAAAGCGACGGGAATTAACAAACTCTGTTTTTTGGCTGAATACAAAGCACCTTTTTGGTCGTCTATTTGAATATATTTTATAGATTTCAATCCCATAAATTTTAATTTCAAAAGTCGTCACCAATCCCCGCATTTCTTTTGAAAATAAATGAAATCAATATCGTGGCGGTTATAATTATAGTAAATCCGCTTACAAAACTGCCAATGGATAATTGTGGCATATGGGTTATGATATGGGCCACATTACAACCTCCTGCCGCGGTCACCGCGCCCAGTCCCATAAATATTCCGCCGAAAAACAATCTCGGCACCTGTTTCCATTTTGGCAAAACGATTCTGAATTCTTTCGCGATTATCGCCGCCAAAAATACCCCGACTAAAATACCGGTTACCTCCGCCACTGGCCAGCCAAAAGGCAATTCCCCCGTGAACAAAGAATTAAAATAAAAACCCCAGCCCTTTATAAAACCGCCTAAACCGGCTGGAGATTTTCCGCTCACCAATGCGATAACTTCCACAATCGCCAAACCAATTCCGATAGCAAGCGGTGTCCACAGTCCTGTAAAAAATTTCGGTCTCGCTTCTCGCGCAGAATTTTTATTTTTCAATTTGAACAATAACCAAATGGAAATCGCTGACAAAATAGCCACAATAATCCAGTGGTTAACTCCAAACAAAATATCCAAAGTCGGAACTTTATCGCCAAGCATCACTTTACTGGCGTCTTGCAAAACTTCTTGTTTGAAAGAAGCTAAAGGTCCCCAAATAACCGCCCACCCGCCGATGCCCATACCTAAAAGTGTGAACCAATATCCAATCTTGCCACTGGCGGCGCGCAACGGAGTTCCTACTATACAACTGCCTGCCAAAACCATTCCAAGCGCAAACACAATCGCCCCGACAATGCTTCCCACCCAAAAAAATGGTTTTGGACTTAAAGCGACAATACCCAAACTGCTCAAAGTATGGAAACTAAGCATTGTTAATAAAAACGCCCAGATAGTCGCTCTGATTATTCTATAGTCTTTGGTTATTACCATATTGGCAAAACCGTTATACATACAAAAAAATCCCCTTCTCAAAATGAAACCGAGAAGAATTCCTGTCACAAACCCAACGATTAAAAATTCACCCATAATATATAATTGTTAAATCTAATAAAAATTTTTAATGATGACAGTATCGAACTTCTGCCATTTTTTATTTACAATTTAATTTTACAGGATATACGCACGCGCTTCAACCGCCGACACTTGACAACTTTTATATTCCTATCGCGACAACCCAACGCGCCGAACCGAGTTTTTTAATTTTCACTTTATATCCTCTGTTTTTGAACTCCTCCGGAAAATTATCTATGACCGGCGGATGGTCCACCAGCACTTCCAAAATTTTTTTGCCAGCTTTCAAGTCGTCCGCTATTTCTTTACTCTTTTTTATAGCTAAAATCAAAGTGTAGGGGCATAATTCTCCTTCTAAATTTAATTCAACAATTTTCGGTTTCATAATTTTCTCGCTTAATTTTTTATTCTTTATTTTTTGTTTATTAAGTTGGTTTATTATAACACAAAATAATCAAGGCATAATTATCGCCGTTGAATTAAAACCCGCATTGAAATATCCAGAGTGGCAAACACCCCCGCGTAATAAACTACCCCGATGCAGAGCATACGGAGAATAATTGAATAAAGGTCATATAATAATTCACAAAATTTTATGCTAAAATACAGAGATGTTTCCCGAAATAAAATGGCAAGCATTGGAGTATGAATACCAACAAAAAACCGCCGAATGGTTTTGGGCGGTTTGGATTATCGCCCTTGGCGCGGCAATCGCCTCTTTTTTATTCAATAATATTTTGTTTGGAATTTTTATTTTGTTAAGCGCGTTTAGCCTTTCTTTATTTGCCAGTCGCAAACCGTCTTTAATAAATTTTTGTTTAACTAAAAAAGGAATTCGGATAAACGAAAAACTGATTCCTTTTTCAGAATTACAATCTTTTTGGATAGAAGAAAATAATTCCGACCAAAACAAACAAGCAAAAATATTATTCCGCTCCCAAAAAAAGTCGTCCCCTTATATTATTATTCTTTTGTCTGAAAATATTGACACTGATGAAATAAAAGAGTATTTATTAAGACACTTGGAAGAAATAGAACAGCACGAATCTGTTTTGCAAATTCTTATCGGGAGAATGGGTTTTTGATTTTCCGACACCGCCGAGCAAAATAACAAAATAAAATGTCCTCGTAGTTCAATGGATAGAACATAAGTTTGCGGAACTTAAAACGCAGGTTCGATTCCTGCCGAGGGCACAAATTGAGCGAAGCGAAATTTGCGTCCTCGGAGAAAGCCAACTGCTTGGCTTTCGTCAGGAAGCGAAAGGCGGAGCGTTGTGTGAGTTTGTTGGAGCGAAGCGAAGACAAGGCGAACACCGCGAGCCAGGGTCGTGAAATTTTTCCGTCAGGAAAAATATTCCTGACCAATTCCTGCCGAGGGCACAAATTATTCAAACAAAACTTTCGCATCTAAAATTCGCGCCATTGATTCTATGATGCCCGCTTTGGAAAAAGTCGGGGTGCCGAGATAACAATTATTTTTCAGAGAAATCGCCGCTCCGCCGGAATTGCCTTTTTCCACTTTGGCGGAAGTGATAAAATAATTTTCATCAAAACCGGAAATGATGCCGTCCGTCACCGTCACATTTTCGGCGTCGCCGATATTGGGATAACCGATTATAGCGACCCTGTCGCCCAACAGCGGTTTTTCCACGCACAAAAACGGCGGAGTTTGCATAAGCTCATCCACATATTCGTCTTGAGAATTTATCGTTATCAGACCCCAATCAAAATCATCCGTTAAGACAGAAATATTTTCAGAGGCAATTAAAATATCTTTTTTTGGAAATTTTATGACGCACTGATTGGCGACATCGCTTAATCCCAACGACATTGCCGTAACTATGTGCTTGTTTGTCAAAATCGCCGAAGAAGTATTTTGCCATTCAACCAAAAGTCCCGAACCGCTGGTTTGAGCGAATAATTCATTTTCCTCGGTATAAAAATCGCACTCCACGGCGACCACATAAACTTTCCACTGCTCTATAATATTCGTTAAATTATTTTTTTCAGCGGTGTCGGCGGTGTCGGCGTCTATCATTTTTTGTTCCAAATCCAATATATGTTTTTGGGAAATTTCTTTTTCTTGTTTTTGTTTTTCTTCAACCGCAATTCTTTTTTCTGTTTCTGCGGACAATTCCGTTTTTAATTTATTCAAACCCTCTTCATTTATTTTTTGCAATTGCGAAATTTCCTCATTTATATTTTTCAATCCCAGTTGTTGGTTTTCAATAATATTATTTATCCGCGATATATCGGATTGAATATTTTGAAATTCTTTTATATTAAAATAAAAAACACCGACCAAAAACAGGGCCGATGTTATTATTTTAAAAACAAACTTGTCTTTTTTGGTCACAGTGTTAGGCGAGATTTTTAATTGTTCTGGACAAATAAGATTTTTTACGAGAAGCTGTGTTCTTTTTGATGACCCCTCTTTTGGTCGCTTTGTCTATCGCTTTATAAGCAATTGCGAGTTTTGCGTTTGCTTCGTCTTTCTTTTTGTCCGCCACCAAAACGCGAACAATTTTAGTCGCTTCTTTCATCGCTTTTTTACGTCGTAAATTAAAGACCCTCTTTCTTTGAGAACCTCTTAACGCTTTTTTGGCTGATTTGATTATAGGCATAATTATAAATTAAATTATTTTAACATTGTTGAACAATAAATTTATGTTTAACAATATCGCTATATTATAACAAATATTGTTAAAAAGCAATTTAATTTAGTTTGGGTGGATTTTGGCTTCGCCAAAATCCACCCGCCTGATACCAACTTGGGAATACTATTCCCAAGTGGAATTGTTGTGTTTTTGTGCTTGTCTGAACCTGCCGAACCTACAAAGTTTTAGGGCGATATTGCAATGCCTCCAATATATGTTTGGGCAAAATTATTTCCGCATTATCCAAATCAGCGATAGTTCTAGCCAACTTGATTACTTTATGGTATGCGCGAGCGGACAAGCCCAATTGAGAAGCGGATTGATTTAGTATTTCTTTTGTTTCTTTGCTCAAATCAATCATCATTTCAATTTCTTGCGCGGTCATCTTGCCGTTGATTTCAGTGACGGAATTCGCAAATCGTCGCTTTTGCGATTGTCTGGCGTTCTCCACTCTCTTTTTAATATCCATTGTTTTTTCCAAATTGCTGTTTTTTTCAGAAAGTTTAGAATGCGCAATATTGGAAACTTCAACCCACATATCTATTCTGTCCACAATCGGTCCGGAAATTTTTCTTTGATAATAATTTAATTGTGTAGCCGAGCAAGAACATTCTTTTTCAGTTCCATAATTTCCGCAAGGGCAAGGATTCATTGTGGCTATTAAAATAAAATTAGCGGGAAAAAGAGCCGTCCCTTTTGAGCGAGAAATGTTCACCACTCCATCTTCCATCGGCTGACGAAGCGCTTCAATAGCGCGCCTATCAAATTCCGGAAACTCATCCAAAAACAAAACTCCTTTGTGAGCCAGAGTAACTTCTCCGGGTTTGATTGTCGCTCCGCCACCCACGAGAGCGACATAAGAAGCGGTGTGGTGTGGCGACCTAAAAGGCGGTTGCGTAATCAATTGATTATTTAGCAAGCTGGCGATGGAATGAATGGAAGTGGTTTCTAAAATATCTTCAAAAGACAACGAGGGCAAAATATGACAAAAAGCTTTTGCCAACATTGTTTTACCAGTTCCGGGCGGTCCATACATTGCGATATTATGCCCGCCCGAAGCGGCGATTTCCAATCCTCTTTTGGCGTTTTCTTGACCTTTAATATCCGCAAAATCTATTATCGGAACGGAATTTTTATATTTAATTTTTGTTTGAGGTTGCGTTTTCAGTTTAAAAAGATTTTCCGGTTCACTCGGATTTTCGTCAAGATGATTGATAAGTTCTCGGAGCGTTTTAACTCCGAATATTTTTATATCCCTGATCAACGCCCCTTCTTCGGCATTTTCAATCGGCAGATAAACTTCTTCAAATCCTTGTTTTTGCGCTTCTCTGACCAAAGAAAGCGTCCCGTCAATTTTTCGCAAATGTCCGTTTAAAGTCAATTCGCCCAAAAAAAGTTTTTTGCGCGGATTAAACGAAATATTTTCAGACGCCAAAAGATACGCCATCGCAATTCCCAAATCAAAATTCGGACCTTGTTTTTTTAGATTGGCTGGAGCAAGCGACGCTATCACTTTTTGGTTTCTTTCTTTGGGCGATTTGAAATTGCTATTTTTGATGGCGGACGACACGCGGTCGCGAGATTCTTCCACGGCCTTGTCCGGCAATCCGACAATTGTAAAAGCGTTCAAAGTATTTTTTGAAATATCCACCTCAATATCAACGATATACGCTTTTAATAAACTCGTTTGAGCTGAGTGCACCTTTGAAAAATTCATATTAAAATATAAAGAGTATTTTTAAATATTAAATAATAAATTAAGCGTTAATTGTTGCGCAGGTTATAGTTTTTAGTTTTCAAATTTCCAGTGGTAAGGACGGATTTTGGCTTCGCCAAAATCCGTCCATAAAAATCAAAAATAAAAAATTATTCTTTATGTTCTATACAAGTGGTCGCCGCTGGATTGGCGTCTAATCTTTTCTCTTCAATTTCTTTTCCGCACACTTCGCATTTTCCAAATTCATTATTTTCAATTCTTTTCAAGGCGTTTTTGACATTATGAAAACGAATTTCCAAATCAGTGAGAATAGCTTGCCTTGTTCCCAATTCTTCCATTTTGTCGGCATTATCATTCGGGTCAGAAGTATCGTCTTTATTCATTTCAACATCCCCCGTCGCTTCCCAATCATTTGGATTATCCGGATTTATTCTCCCGACCGTTCCCAATTCTTTTTCAAGCAATTTTAATTCCTCTTCCAATTTTTCTTTATAAATTTTTGTTTTCATAATATATCATTATAGCATAATATAAAATTAATTCTCAAGTTTAACGCAAATTTACCGAATATTCGCCGAGGATTAGGGAGTATTCCGCAGAATAATTGATTGATTGCCAATTACCCCAGTTAACTGGGGTAATTGCTGTTTGGTAAAGTAAAAAAGCTTAGGGCTTGGTTCTGAAAAGAGTTTTCAAAGAGCTTTCAAAAGAAATTCGGTTTGGGAGAGAAGAGTGCGTGGCAAAAAGAATTACCCCAGTTAACTGTAGTGATTATTTGAACGCAAGCGGAAACAAATTATTTAAAAAAGAAAACAAGTTGTTTGAA
>JBDRMF010000045.1:0-4283 GCA_043812415.1 Patescibacteria group bacterium
TTTTTGAGTAATGGTGTAAATTCCCCAGACTACTAAAATCGCGACGATTAGACCTAAAATTGTTTTTATTGTATTGTTCATAAAATTTTTTGATAAATTGATAATTAGGCTAATAATACAAGAGTGCGTTTGATTTTGCAAGTTTTTATACTCGTCCATAACATATTGGACTTTTCCGCTTTTGATAAATTGATAATAATTGATAATTATAATAATTCTTGCAAATCGTCTCTATTTATTTCCGCCTGTCTCAAAATACTTAGCAAAGTTCCCATCTTTAATTCTTTAATATGCATCGGCACAGGCACAATTTTATTTGTTTGGCAATGACTTAAAATCAAGTGACTGCCAGTTTGACTGCGTTCAATAAATCTGATTTTTTTCAAAATTTTAACTATTTGTTTCGGTTTGATTGCTGGTAATTTTTTAGACATAATTAAGCGAGGACTATTTTTCTTTTAACCGGAATTTCCGCGAATATTTCCGAAATTGTTAGACCGGATTGTTCTATCGGAATCTCTTGATTATTTTCTTTTAACACGCTTAAATAACCACCCACAGCGTCTTTTGCCATTTCTTTTGCCTCTTCAAATGTTTCTCCTTGCGTAACACACCCAGGCAAAGCGGGCACATAAACCACATATCCGCCTTCCTCCGCTGGTTCAAAAATAGTCGTATATCTGTATATTTTTTTCTTGATCATATTTTTTAAAATTATTTTTATATCTTTACCCTATCACAACTTATATTTCCCCGTTAAACCTTGCGGGCGGTAGAGCATCAGCCCGACTAAAATCAAGCCGTAAATCACCTGTCGCATTTGGGCGGCGATGTCCGAAGGCAGACCGACAAACCGTAAGGCCTCTGGCAAAAGAATTAAAAATAAGGCGCCCAAAACCGCTCCGCGCAAATTCGCCAAACCACCCAAAATAATAATAGCTAAAATGAAAATTGATTCCATCAAAGCAAAACTGGATGGGTCCACAAATGAAATATAGGAAGCATACAATGCTCCGGCAATCCCCGCCATTCCAGCGCTAATCACAAAAATCGTCAATTTATAATAAAGCGTTCTATAACCAAAAACTTGAATTACCTCCTCATCCTCGCGAATCGCTTTTAAGACTCTGCCAAAAGATGAATTGACAACAAAACGAGCGACCAGGAAAATACCGAGCAAAAACGCAAGAGCGAGAATCAGAAAAGAAAAATTTGAAGAAAATTCAAAACCAAATAAACTCGGTTTGGCAATCCCCGGAATGCCCAGCGGACCGCGGGTCAATTCCTGCCAATTCAAAAAAATACTGAACACGATGATATTAAAACCAAAACTCGCCAAAGCGTAATAATCTCCCTTGAATTTACTTAACACCAAACCCATTAACAAAGCGACAAACGATGCAAAAACCACTCCCAAAACAACGGACAGAAAAAAATTGACCCCAAAACCAGTCAGCAAAATTGCGGTCGCGTAAGCCCCGATGCCATAAAAAGCGGCGTGCGTCACAGACAATAACCCCGTGTAGCCCACGACTAAATCCAGACTGATGCCCAAAATGGCGTAGATGGCGAATAATATGCCAAGATGAATTAAATATTCCATATACAATTAGTCTAAAGTCTATAAAGTCAAAAGTCCATAAAGCCAAAGCTTATAAACTTTCTATTCACAACATTTTTATAAATCCTGATAATAATTTTGAAATTTCAACTGATAAATCATAGTATTTTTTAAAATGTTGTTCATTTATATATTTCAGATTTTCTGCTAAATATAACATTGATCGAACTTCTCCACATGATCCTTTGGCAATAAATAAAAAATGTTTAAATTCTTTATCTCCTTTCCTCTCAAACCCCTCGGCAATATTATTCATTATTGAAACAGAAACTCTTTGAATTTGATCTTTAAATCCAAAATCTCTACAATCTTTGAATTCCTTATAAATTTCTACCGTTAGAATTTTTGCTTTTTGCCAGGATATTATATCTTCAAATTTTTCTATTTTCATATTTTTTTGACTTTTGACTTTATAGGCTTTATAGACTTTCGACTATCTTTTACTTTCTCAACAAACCATTAGGACGAAAAAGCAGAAAAATAATAAGCAACGAAAAAGCAATCGCGTCTTTCCACTCGCCAGAGATTTTCCAGATGCCGAAATTTTCAACAAATCCGAGCAAAAATGCGCCCAGCACTCCGCCATAAATGTTACCCACTCCGCCAATAATGGAAGCAATCACTCCTTTGAGAAGCAAACTCATTCCCATCGTCGGTTCCAGTCCGGTGTCAAAACCGACCAAAATTCCCGCCCAACCCGCAATCGCCGAACCTATAAAAAACACCCAGCCGATAATTTTATTGGTATTAATGCCGACAATTTTCGCCACTTCCTCGTCGTCGCTAATCGCTTTAATAGCTTTGCCAAATAGTGTGTATTTAAAAAGCAAAAGCAAGCCCGCCATTATCGCAATGCCAGAAATTAAAATAATCAATTGTGTTTGCGTTATCACTCCGCCCCAAATTTCATAAATTTTTTGCGAACCGATATTTCGCGACAGCGTTTGAAATTGCGAAGTGAATAAAATAGCGAGAATGGCCTGCAAAGCGGTGAACGCTCCGAGAGAAGCCACCAACAAAATCATATTGGACGCTTTCCTTTTGCGGAGAGGTTTGTAAATTAATTTGTCCAATCCGAAACCGACCAAACCTGCCAGCAAAACGCCAAGCAAAACGCTCGCGTAAATATCCCAGCCCAGCCCTTTGGCAAAAAAGAAAACCGTGTAGCCACCAATCGCCGCCAACACCCCGTGTGTCAAATTAAAAAATTTGGTCGCTCCGTAAATCAAATTAAAACCAAGAGCCACTAAAGTGTAGACCGCCCCTGCGATAATGCTGTTAAGAATAAGTTGAGGTAAAATATCCATCCCCCCATCATACCCCAAAATCCCTTCGCGTTCAATCAAAAAACAACCCACGCGGGTTGTTTTTTTGTCTTAATTTTATCTTCCCCTATTCCTCATAAGGAACAAACTCGCCGTTTTTAATGGTTTTTAATTCCAAACTTCTATCTGTAATTTCTCCATTCGCATCAAAAGATAAATTCTTTCCAATAGCCCCTTGAAAATCTGTGATTTTATACAGATTATTTTTTATGCATTCTGTATCCTCCAGATTCTCACATTTGCCCATTGCCTCAACCAATAAACGAAGCCCATCATAACCTTGGGCAGACATAAAATCAGGCTCTGTGTTATACTTTTTAAGATAATCTTCTCTGAATTTGTTAGCAATTAAATTCTCTTTGTCTCCAAAATCTACAATGGGTTTTAAATAAATCATATTTTCCGCATTTCTTGCTCCTAAATTTTCTGACAGTTCAGCGGTATAAACATCGGTATATATTGGAATATTAAAATTCAACTCGTCCATCTGTTTTAACAATGGAGGTGTCTCTTTTTGAAGAGAAATCAATACTAAAATCGCAGTTTGCTTATCTTTAATTTTAAGCAATTGGGTTCTAAAATCTTTTTCGCCCTGATTAAACGATTCAATTATTTTAATTTTTCCTCCCAACCTTTCATATTCTCTTACAAAAACATCTTTATATCCAACGCCATACTCGCTATTTACAAACAATAAAGCCACTTCCTTAATTTCTTTATCAATTAAAACACTAGACATCTTCTCCGCAAATAAATAAGAGTTAACGCCTGTCCTGAAAGTAAAATCATTAGGCGTAGCATAATTAGGGCTTGCGGCTACAATATCCATTTGAATTATTTGATTTGAATTAGCCAAAGGCGAAATTGCTAAAGCCACTCCGCTTACGCTCGTAAAAACAATTTTTATTTTGTCTATATCTTTTAATTTTTGAAATGCCGTTAGCCCTATATCTGTTTTGGTTTGGCTATCTTCATAAATTAGTTTTATTTCTTTTCCGTCTATTCCTCCTAAATCATTTGTTTCTTGCAACGCTAATTCCAAACCATTTCTACTACTCTCTCCTGTTATTCCTGAACTGCCTGTAAAAGGCAAAATCGCTCCAATCTTAATCACCTCCCCTTCCCCCTCCTCCAGCGCCGACGACCAAAAAGAATACCCTCCCCAAATAATTAAAGCGAGGACAACCAAACCGATTATTGTTTTTGTTGCGTTGTTCATAAAATTTTTTGATAAATTGGTAATTATGCTAATTATAAAAGGAGGCGTTTGATTTTGCAAGTTTTGACAAAGAGTTTTGCTTTGTTTGAAAAGCGGGAGTGTTTTGCTGAGGCGGATT
>JBDRMF010000046.1:0-2108 GCA_043812415.1 Patescibacteria group bacterium
CAACATATGCCCACCAAATATCTCGTGTTTTTGGATTAGGGCATCCTTCGTTATCTAAGTATTTTTTCTTTTTATTCCAGTCGTCAAAATTTTTCATGGTTATTATTTTAGCATTTTTTTTGGAAATTTATTGTTTCTGGATTGTATTTTGCTTGACTTTTTTAGAGGTCTTGTTATTATGTAGGTATAAGTGGCTTTGGCCTTACCCCCGTAAGGGGGAGAAAAGAAAGTTTTTAAAATGATGCTTCGTGCATTCCTGACCCCCCGCCTTTTTGGGCGGGGGGGCTTTTTTATTATCAGTGGAGGAAGAATTTATAAATAGTTTTAATTAAATTAGTGTATTCACCGTTCGAAATCTTCTCTATTTTTCGGTGTAATCTTTTTGTGCTAATAATTTTTATTTGTGGAATAATAGCAGTAGATTTAACCTTGGTATTTTTGAACTGATAGTAGAAATGAGATTCATGATTTTTGACTTGTGAAGTTAGTGGAGCGACAAGAACTAGTTTATAATTTACTCTTTTCAATATGATTATTGGTCTTTGAAATCTCTTTCCGCCGTTTTGTTCATAACCTATATTTAATCCTACAAATGCCCACCATATTTCACCGCGATGAGTGTTTTTGTGTTTGTAGGAAGTATCAATTTCTTTTTTCTTTTTATTCCATTCGTCAAAATTTTTCATAGTTATTATTTTAGCATTTTTTTGGAAAATTTTATTGTTTAGGCAAGAGAGAGGTCCGACCTCAAATGTGGTTAAAACACAAAAAGCGGTTGATGTTTCCGCTTTGGTGACAATTCAGAGGTCGGACCTCGGGCGATTTGAATTGATTTAGACTATATCGGCGAAATAGCGCTCGGTTTTTTTGAAAAAGTAGATGCCGATTATTAAAATTATTAAACAAGTCGTGCCTGAAATCGCCAACAGGGTCCAGTTAATTGGCGCATTGCCGAGAATGGCGGCGCGGGCGGCTTTGATGACACCAGTCATCGGGTTCAGCGCTAAAATCCAAGAATATTTTCCCATAATGCTGGCGGGATAAATCACGGGCGTAACATAAAGCAGGATTGAAATAAAAAAAGGTAAGACATAACGGACATCGCGATATTTGACATTGATGGATGCTAAAAA
The DNA here is from genome assembly GCA_043812415.1 of Patescibacteria group bacterium. GTDB lineage: Bacteria > Patescibacteriota > Minisyncoccia > Phycocordibacterales > UBA12079 > JBDRMF01. The sequence goes on from JBDRMF010000046.1 coordinate 1,134, forward strand.
TAATCCGCCTCCGACGGACGCCATAAAAGTGATGAGAAGTAGCAAAGGTAAAATTAAAAGTCCGAGCAAGTTCGGAGTGTAACTATAATAAATCATCAGTCCGATTAAAATTGTTGAAGCAATGGCAAAATCAACAAATTTTGTGACAGTGGAAGAGATGGGCAAAAGCAAACGAGGAAAATAGACTTTAGTGATAATGCCTTTGTTAGAAATTAAACAATTACTAACATCAGATAATGAAGAAGAAAAAAATTGCCAAAGTAATAGTCCGGTATAGACAAAAATAGGATAGGGAATGCCGTCGGAAGGCATTTTTGCTAAACCGCCAAAGAAAACGCTGAAGACCACCATTGTCATAAAGGGTTGAAAAAGCGCCCAAAGAATACCGATGGCGGTTTGTTTGTAGCGGACTTTGATATCGCGCCAAGTGAAAAAATAAAGCAATTCTTTGTATTGCCAAATTTCTTTGAAATCATTCCAGCTGAAAGTTTTTTTCGGTTTTATGATTGTTATTTTTGTGTTGTCCATAACTAATTATTCAAAATTACACTATGCGCGAATTATAACTAATTTTTTGTTTTTTTTCCACTCCTTGAATTATAAAATTACTTAGCACTCCGAGCGCTAAGTATAAATTGCGGGTAACTTTTTCCTTTAACTTGGTAATCCGATTACCAAGTCATTTCACTTGGACGTTGGACACCCAAGTCCGAAATGTTTACTTAGGGGTTCAATATCCAAGCAATGTTTAAGCGCCAAAAAACACTTGGCACTCGGAGTGTCAAGTACGAGTGCTAAGTAGGAGCGCCAAACAACCACTCAATCGTTTAAATCACTTGGGAATGCTATTCCCAAGCGGGGTTGACGCATTTTCTTTTCCGCCCGTTTATTTGATTATTCCCGTATCATCCCCGTAGGGGTCTTTTATTCCTATAGAAAAAATCTCTATAAAAATCTCGTAGGGGTGAGAACCCT
>JBDRMF010000047.1:0-14056 GCA_043812415.1 Patescibacteria group bacterium
AATTCTTTGGATGGATTTTTTAAAAAGATAAAAACGGCGATTAGTATCCACGCTGGGCTAACTCATAGGCGTAAATTAAAAATGACCAAATCTATCATTATTGGCAGAAATTAGCCCCACAAAAGTTCCATTAAGCCCAAAGACCTGACTTGTCAGGTCTTTGTTTTATTTTAGCTATATATTTCTTTATTTTTTGGGCGCTAACAATTAAATCCGCCGATTTTCTCAGTTTTGAAGTAATAAAACCTCCTTTTATTAAAATCACTTTTTTACCTCTCTTTCTCAAAAAATTATTTAAATATACAAAATCAGCATCACCTGAAAACAAACAAAAAGTATTATATTTATTTATTTTTTTGATTGAATCTACAAAAGTAGAAATTTTATATATTGAATGAACTACCCCGCAGCAGAGCTGCGAGGAATTGAATGATTAAAAATCAAAATTGCGGAGACGGTCCACTTTGTCGCTATTTCTGATTTTCTCGTGCGCTTTAGCTTCAATTTGGCGAATTCTCTCTCGAGTTACGCCAAATTCTTTGCCCACTTCCTCCAAAGTATGATTGATGCCGTCTTCAATTCCGCTTCTCATCTCCAAAATTTTTCGTTCTTTTGATGTTAAGTCGCTCAATATATCTTTGATTTGGTCGGTCAATATTCGTTTAGACGCTTCTTGTTCGGGAGAAGCGACTGACTCATCCGGCACAAAATTTTCCAAAGTGGATTTACCGTCGCTGTCTTCGCCACTCACCGGATTTTCCAAAGACACAATCCTTCTGTCTATTCTGAAAATATTATAAACTTTCTCAACGGGCAAATCCATTTCAACGGCGATTTCTTCCGGTAAAGGATTGCGTCCCAACTCTTGGGATAATTTTCTTGAAATTTGTTTATACTTAGCGATGGTTTCAACCATATGCACCGGAATTCTGATTGTCCTGGATTGGTCGGCCAAAGCGCGCGTAATTGCTTGCCTAATCCACCAAGTCGCATAAGTGGAAAATTTAAAACCCTTGGTATAATCAAATTTTTCAACGGCCTTAAACAACCCCAAACTTCCTTCCTGAATCAAATCCAACAAAGTCAAATCGGCGCTTCGGTTAGTATATTTCTTGGCGATGGACACCACCAATCTTAAATTCGCCCTCGCTAATAAATTTTTGGCTTCTTCATCCCCCGCCATTATTCTTTTTGCCAAATCGGTTTCTTGGGACTGCGTTAAAAGTTCATATTGTCCGATTTCCTTCAAATACATTTGGATTGAATCAAAAGAACGGCTATATTTCGGCTTTTTGGGCAAAAGCAAATCCGAATCCGCCTCCAACATTCCGCCACTCTCCAAAATATCAATCCCCGCATTTTCAAATTGTTCATATAAATTTTCCAAAAAAACTATATCATTCTCAATGAAAGAAAATTCTTTCAAAATATTGTCATAAGTTATAAAACCCATTTCTTTTCCTTTTTTTAACAACATTCCCAATTTCTTTTGTTTATCGGTTCTGATTTTTCTTATTTTGATTTTCTTGCTTAAAATTTTTTTAACTTTGGTTTTTTTTGCTTGAGGACGTGTTTTTGCGGGAACTGTCTTTACAAGTTTTTTAATTGTCTTTTTTTTAGCGACAATTTTTTGCGCAACTTTTTTCTTGGCGGTTTTTTTCCCGCTTTTGGAAGAAATTATTTTTTTGTTGTTTGTTTTTTTTACCATATTATTTATATTTTTATTTACAATAAAATATTCCACCTCGCGTGCGCCATCAGAAATTTGATCTTACCCGCCTAATTTATCTCTTTGTTTTGATAATTTATTATATAATTTGAATTTTTCCTCGGACTTTTCCGCATCGCCCTTTATGTGTGCCTCTTTTTGTTCCGACATAATTTCTCGCATTTTTTCATTTAATAATTCCATCTCCAAATTTGCGAATAACTCATTTATTTGTTCCGTTAAATTTTCATTTGCGACGGAAGATTTCTTGCTTGTGTTTTCCATATTCTCGCAAAAAATTTCGGCTTCAAAAATAATTTCATTTTTAATTTTTTCCGGCAAGTTTTTAATTTTTTTCCACACATTCTCACCGACATTTTTCAGAATCTTTTTTTCAAAATCTTGCAAATCCACAATTGAATTTTTCACTCCTTTTTGCCACCAATACAAGCCGGCAATTTGTTTTAATATATTTTGTTTTTTATTTTTTTTGTCTTTTTTCTCAGTCAATTCATTATCCCAATCTTTATGTTTTGTATTGACAGGCAAATCTGTTTTAATTTTATTCAATTCCAACCAAATTATTTCATTGGGAACGCCTAATTTATTCGCGATGTCTTCCACAAAATTAGCTTTCTCTATCTCGCTTTCCAACACGGACACGAACGGCAAAATCTTTTCTTGAACTTCCTTGCCTAATTTTCTCTTATCTTTTATTTCATCAATCAATTTATCCAAATAAAAATCAATTATATGATTGGCTTTTTTTAACGCTTCTTGCCAAGCGTTTTTATCTTGCAAAATAAAATCCGCCGGATCCAAACCGTTCGGCATACTCACCAAACTTACTTCCATTCCTTTTGACAAAGCCAATTTGGCGGCGCGACAAGCCGAAGCAAAACCAGCTTTATCGCTGTCAAAAGCAAACACTACTTTATCCGACAACCGTTTTAACAATTTTATATGACCTTCGGTAAAAGCCGTCCCCGAAACAGCCACAGCATTGGTAAAACCAGTTTGATGACACATTAACAAATCCATTTGTCCCTCGACTAAAACTGAAAAATCCTGCTGTCTGATTTCGCTCTTGGCGAAATTTAAAGCGTATAAAACATTTGATTTTTCAAATAATATTGTTTCCGGACTGTTCAAATATTTTGCTTGTCCGATTGAATTTGTCTCTTGTTTAACCGAAGCGACCTTGTCATTGTTCTGTTTATCATTTTCAAAGAAACGCCCCGAAAAAGCGATGGGTCTGCCGGAATTGTCAAAAAGAGGAAAAATTATTCTATTTCTAAATCTGTCATAAAATCCAGTTCCACGTTCCTTTTTTTTAACTAATCCCGCTTTTTCCATTTCACCATCCGCATACCCCTCCTTTTTCAAAAAATCGTATAAATTTTGCCAACCGTCTTCCGCAAAACCCAAACGAAATTGTTTGATTGTTTTTTCAGTTATTCCTCTATTTTGTAAATATTCTAAAACTGTTTTTTTCTCCCTTAAATTTTTTTCAAAAAATAAAGTGGTTTTTTCCAAAATGGAATAAATTCTGTTTTTTTCATTTACTTTTGTCGGATTTTCTTTTTGTAATTCCACCCCCGCTTTTTCAGCCAAAATTTTTAAAGAGCCTTTAAAATCAACCCCTTCAAATTTTTCCACAAAAGAAAAAATATCTCCTCCTTCTCCGCAACCGAAACATTTATAAGTTCCTCTGTCCGGCGACGCAAAAAAAGAAGGGGTTTTTTCATTATGAAACGGGCAACACGCTTTAAAATTTGAACCGGATTTTTCCAATTTAATATACGCTCCGACAACATCAACAATATTCAATCTTTCTTTTATTTTTTCAATATTGTTCATAGCATAAATTAATCAAAGGCCCACAAAATCGGAAAGTCCAAAGTTCTTTATCTTGCTTTCGACTTTATGGACTTTCAACTTTTGACTATTCCCTCTCCGTTTCCTCCGCATTTTGCACCATTTTCCATTTCTTACTCCCCTTAAAACCCGAACCGGCCAGCACCAATCTCCCGACTATGATATTTTCTTTCAAACCTAACATACGGTCTTTCGCCCCTCGCAAAGAAGCGTTTATCAACATCTTGGTTGTATTTTGAAAAGATACCGCCGACAAAAAACTGTCTCGTGAAAGAGATACTTCTGTAATGCCCAAAATCAATTGTTTCGCTTTAGCTTCTTCCAATCCTTTTTCTTTGGCTTCTAAATTCACCGCTTTCAATATGGAATCTTCCACAATTGACCCCACCGATAAATCAGTTCCCCCACTTTCTTTTATTTTTCTGCGCGACATCATTTGTTTAATGATAACTTCCATATGTTTGCGCGAAGTGGAAGCCCCTTGCAATTCGTAAATTTTTAAAATTTCTCTGATGATATATTCTTGAGTAGTTGTTTTTCCGGTGTATCTGAACAATTCTTCAATGTCCGCGGAACCATCAGTCAAAATATCTCCTTTTTTAACTTGATCGCCTGTTTTTACCAAAGGCATCCTGTTATGAGGAATGGCATATTCCAGTTGTTGCTTGCCTTTTTTCACAGTCGCACGACTCTCCACTTCCGGCAAAATCACAATTGTCATTTCTTTCCCATTATATTCCATACTGGTTATTACGCCATTTATTTTACTGATTACCGCCGGAACTTTAGGTATTCTTCTTTCAAAAACCTCTTCCACCCGAGACAACCCTTGAGTAATATCGCCTCCCACTGACGCCGTTCCACCAGTGTGAAAAGTTCTCATCGTAAGCTGCGTGCCTGGTTCACCAATCGCTTGAGCGGCTATCGTTCCCACTGCTTCTCCCAAATCTATCAATTGGTTGGTTCCCAAATCAATCCCGTAACATTTTTGACAAATACCTCGCAAGGTCGCGCAAGTCAATGGCGACCGCACTGCCACCGTTTCAACCCCCGCATTTTCAATTTTCACGGCATCTTTATTATTTATCAAATATCCTTTTTTATACAAAACTTTTCCGGTCTTATCAACAACATCTTTGGCTAAAATTCGCCCATTGATATTTTTTGCCAAAGAAATTTCCAATCCAGAAATATTTTCTTTTTTCAATAAAATATGTTCTTTCGTTCCGCAGTCTTCTTCCATAATAACAACATCTTGGGCGACATCAAATAATTTACGCGTTAAGTATCCCGCTTTGGAAGTCTTTAAGGCGGTATCCGCCAAACCTTTTCTGGAACCGTGCGTGGTCGTAAAATATTCAATCGGCGTAAGCCCTTCTTTCAAACAAGAAATAACCGGAAATTCAATGGTCTCGCCTTTTGTGTTTTGGATAAGTCCTCTCATCCCCACCATTTGAGTGAATTGTCCCAACGAACCGCGCGCTCCGGAACTCCACATATCATAAGCCGAACCATCTATATCTAAAGTTTTCGGAATAAGTTTTTCAATGTCATCTTTTGCGGCATGCCAAATTTCTACATTTTTTCTGTGTCTTTCTTCTTTCGTTAATAATCCATCATTATATTGCGACCAAACTTCGCTGGATTTTTCTTTTCCTTTCAACACAATTGCCTTTTTTTCCGGAGGAATAACCACATTGTCAATTCCCCACGAAATACCAGATTTTGTGGCATATTTGAAACCGAAATCTTTTATTCTTCCCAAAATTGGAGCAATATTATGGATGCCATATCTTTCAATTAAATCATTTGTTAATTTGGACAAATCCTTTTTTCCCACAGTTTTGTTTATATAAGGATGTTCTTTCGGCAGAACGCTGTTAAATAACAATCTCCCCGCCGTTGTTTCAAAAAGTTCGTCATTGAATATTTTATATTTTTCACTATCGGTCGGCAAAACATTTATTTTCGCTCTCAAATCCAATTCATTAAATTCATAAGCGATAATTGCGTCATTTACGCTGGAAAAATATTTTCCTTCACCTTTTGCTCCCTCAACAATTTTTGTCATCCAATAACAGCCCAAAGCTATATCCATTTTTGGGTCAACAATAGGGTCGCCCGTCCCCGGTTTTAATATATTTTTGGTGGCTGTCATTATTTCTCGTGCTTCAATTTGAGCTTTTTTTGTCAAAGGCAAATGAACCGCCATCATATCTCCGTCAAAGTCGGCATTAAAAGCGGTGCACACCAAGGGATGAACCTGAATAGCTTTGCCTTCTATCAACAACGGTTTGAAAGATTGAATTCCCAAACGATGCAAGGTCGGCGCGCGGTTCAATAACACATATTTATCTTTTATCACATCTTCCAAAATAGCCCATATTTCCGGACCGCCTTCTTCAATTAACCGACTTGCCCATTTGATATTGTGAGCCAACTCATCTTTCAAAATTTTGGAAATAACAAACGGTTTAAACAATTCAAGTGCCATTCTTTTTGGCAAACCGCATTGGTCCAAATCCAAATGAGGTCCGACCACAATCACGGACCGTCCCGAATAATCAACTCTTTTCCCCAAAAGATTTTGTCTGAATAAACCTTGCTTCCCTTTCAAATTGTCCGCTAAAGATTTAAGAGGTCTTCTTTGCGTTTGACTCATTGCGGAAGAACCGGAACCAGCGTATCTGATTGAATTATCCATCAAAGAATCCACCGCCTCTTGCAAAATTCTTTTCTCGTTTCTCAAAATGACATCCGGCGCGTTGATTTCTATCAATTTTTTCAAACGATTATTTCTATTTATGACTCGCCTGTATAAATCATTCACATCCGAGGTGGCGTGTCGCCCGCCGTTCAACACAACCATCGGTCGCAATGCGGGAGGAATAACCGGAATATGCGTAAAAAACATCCATTCCGGACGAACCTCCGCCTTTATCATTGAATTGAGCAAGACCAATCTTTTATTTATTTTTAATCTTTTTATGGAACCCGCTTTTTCCAATGAGTTTTCCAATTCCTCTTTCAATTTTTTCAAATCTATTTTTTTGCAAATATTATAAATTGATTCCGCGCCGATTTTCGCTTCAAACATTGTCCCGTATTTTAAAGAAAATTTATTGAACATCAATTCGTCAAACACCACCCCTTCTTGAATCAAATCAATATCTTTTTTAACCTTCACCAATAATTCCTTGAGTTTTTCTTTTGTTTTGTTGTCCAATAACGCTTTGATTTTTGTTTTAAATTCGGCTTCCACATCTTGCAAAATTCTTTTCTTTTCCTCGTTGTTCACGCTCACGACAATGTATCCAGCAAAATAAATCACCTTTCTCAAATCCGCCATACTGATATCTAAAACCAAAGCGATGCGTGAAGGAATGCTTTTCAAAAACCAAATATGAGAAACAGGGGTCGCCAATTCAATATGCCCCATTCGCTCGCGACGAACGATTGACCGAGTGATTTCCACCCCGCATTTCTCGCACACGATTCCTTTGTAGCGGATGCCTTTATATTTTCCGCAATAACATTCGTAATCTTTGTCCGGTCCAAAAATTTTTTCATCAAATAACCCGCCCTTTTCGCTTCGTTGCGTTCTGTAATTTATGGTTTCCGGTTTTGTTATTTCCCCATGCGACCATTCTAAAATTTTTTCAGGAGAAGCCAATTTAAGAGTTATGGAATCAAAATCAACAGTGCTCACATTTCCGCTCTCTCTTTTATAAGAAACATTCTTCTTTGTTTCTTTATCTGTCATCTGAGTTATTTTAGGCATATTTTTAAATTTGATTGGGTTATTTATTAAAATTTTATTTTTTATTTTACCGTTTTATGTTATTATTTGTCTTTTTTTAAATCTACATCCAAAGCCAATCCTCGCAAATTATTCAACAACACATTGAACGACGCCGGAATATTCGGCTCCGGAATTGTCTTGCCTTTTACAATCGCGTCAAAAGCGGCGGACCTGCCGACAATATCATCCGATTTAATCGTCAAAACTTCTCGCAAAATATGGGCAGTTCCATGACCGAGCAAAGCCCACACTTCCATCTCCCCGAATCGTTGCCCGCCTCTTTGTGCTTTGCCTCCCAACGGTTGTTGATTGATGAGCGAATAAGGACCGATGGCTCGCATATGCATTTTATCTTCCACCATATGATGCAATTTAAGCATATACATATAACCAACCGCAATATCTTGGTCAAATAATTCCCCCGTCAAGCCATCATATAAAGGCATCGTGCCATTTCTGTTAAAACCAGCTTTTTCAAGTTCATCTTTAATTTCTTCCTCAGTCGCTCCGGCAAACGGTGGCACGACGGCTTGATAATTCAAAGTATGCGCCGCCATTCCGAGATGTAATTCCAAAATCTGCCCCAAATTCATTCTGGAAGGAACGCCAATCGGAGTAAGAATAATATCAATCGGGGTGCCGTCTTTCATATACGGCATATCTTCCCGCGGAAGAATTTTTGAAATCACGCCTTTATTGCCGTGTCTGCCCGCCAATTTATCCCCTACCGACACATTTCTTAATTGCGCTATTTCAACATATATTCTTTTTATCACCCCCGGCTCGTTTATTTCGCCTTTATCTCTTGAAAAGATTTTAATATTTGTGACAAACCCCCTCTTCCCGCCTTTGACTCGCAAAGAAGAATCTTTAACATCTTGGGCTTTTTCGCCAAAAATAGAACGAAGCAATCTTTCTTCTGGAGTTAATTGAGTTTCCCCTTTCGGCGTGATTTTACCAACCAAAATATCGCCTTCGTTAACTTCAGACCCCAATCTCACGATGCCGTCTTCATCCAAGTTTTTTAATTTTATTTCTCCGACATTGGGAATATCATGCGTAGTGATTTCCTCTCCCAATTTTGTGTCTCTCACATCCTCCATAAATTCTTCCACATGAATACTAGTGAATTTATCTTTTTTTACTAATCTGTCGGAAATGATGATAGCGTCCTCGTAATTCGCCCCATACCAAGACATAAAACACACCAAAATATTTTGCCCGATGGCGATCTGCCCATTATCCGTGGAAGAAACATCTGCCAGAATATCGCCTTTTTTAATCTTTTGGTCCAAATCAACCAACGGTCTGTGGCTCATCGCCGAAAAACTGTTCGTTCTCATAAAATTTATCAATTTGTATTCTTTTTCTTTTCCATCTTTATTTTTCACTTTTATCATTCGGGCATCCACAAAAGACACTGTTCCGCTTTCTCCTGCGGTAATAAGTCGTCCAGTCGCCCGCGCCGCCCTTTCTTCAATGCCAGTCGCCACCAAAGGAGCGTCCGGAATAATACACGGCACCGTTTGTTTTTGCATATTTGACCCCATCAACGCCCTGTTCGCATCATCATGATTTAAAAACGGAATCATAGAAGTGGCAACGGAAAAAGCTTGTTTAGTGGACACATCTATAAAACCGACTTCTTCTCTGGGAACAATTCCCGGATCGCCGTTTATTCTGACTTCAATTTCCTTTTCTAAAATATTGCCTTGCGCGTCTCGTTCAACAGTGGCGTCGGCAATATTATATTTTTGTTCTTCCGTCGCATTTAAAAAGACCACTTCGTCCGTTATTCTTCCTTTGACCACTTTTGCGTAAGGAGTTTCAAGCATACCGAAATCATTAACTCGCGCGTAATTCGCCATTCTTAAAATCAATCCGATATTTTGACCTTCGGGAGTTTGAATAGGGCAAAGTCGCCCATAATGAGAAGGGTGCACATCACGCACTTCAATGCTCGCTCTTTCGCGTGTCAATCCACTCGGACCCAAAGCGGAAACGGTTCGCAAATGCTCAAGTTCATACAGAATATTATCTTGGTGCATAAATTGTGACAATTGGTTGGTTGTAAAAAATTCTTTAATTCTCGCTTGTAAAGGGCGAGGACTTATAAATTGCATCGGCAATGTCATCTCCGTTCCAATAATGGACATTCTGTCTTGGATATTTCTTTTAATTTGAAACATTCCCACTCTGAATTTTTGTTGTATCATTTCGCCGAAATATCGCAGACGGCGAGAACCCAAATGGTCAATATCGTCCGGCAAAGCTTTGGGATTATTATTTAATTTCACCAGATGCTCAATCGCAACCACCAAATCTTCCACGGAAATAGTTTTCCTTTGCAATTCCTTTTTATCCATTGATTTCCCAAACCGGTCATTGAAATAATAACGACCGACTTTGTGCAAATCATATCTCTCTTCCGCAAAAATGCTTTTGACAAAAGTTTCGGCGTATCCGAGAGTAGTTAATTCGCCGTCTCTTAATTTCTTATGAATTTCAATAAAAGATTCTCCCGTGTTTTTGGCTGGATCGTTGTCTACGCATTTTTGTATAATTTCTCGCGTCTTTTTGTCTTTAAAAAAAGACACGATATCATCCGCTCCTTCGGCGGTCAAAACTCTCAATAAAGAACTGACCAAAAATTTTCTTTTTCTGTCTATCTTCACATAAATCATTCCGTCCGGTTCCGATTCTATTTCTATCCAAGAACCTCTGTATGGGATAATTTTAGCTCCGAAATATCTTCCGCCTTTCAATTCTTGAGCGGTAAAAAACACACCGAACGATCTGGCGAGTTGCGGAACAATAACCCTTTCCACCCCATTAATAATGAAAGTCCCATGTTCTGTCATCATAGGAAAATCAGTCAAGAATATTTCCTGCTCTCTTTCTATCTTTAAAATTTTGTTGGTTAATTTTAATTTAACTTTAATGGACGCTTGGTAGGTTTGTTTGTTTTCTTTCGCGTAAAATTCGTCCGTCTTGGGTTTTGTGAATTCAAAATCAAGAAATTCAAATTTAAATTTATTGCCAGAATAATCTTCAATCGGAGTAAATTCAGACAAAATTTCAGCAATGCTGTTATCTACAAAATATTGATACGAAACCAATTGGGACTCCACTAAGTTAGGAAGTTCCGCCAATGATTTTTTATATTTACTAAAACGCTTTTGCTCTCTTTTTTTTAATTTTGCCATATAAATTAAAGCAGGGTTTTATAAAAACTTGTTTTCATAAAACCTAAAGTATATAATAATGAGTTATATACTTTGCATATAAAATATTTTAATAATAAAGAATGAAAACTTGCTTCTGTTGATTAAGAAGTATATACACAATAAAAAAAACACTATACTATTTGTTTTCTAAACAGGTATGGATTATTTTTATTCACGGTTAAACACTCAAAATCATAACTCAATAATGCAAACAAAACTTCTGATTGAGAATCATAATCTATCTGGTTAAATTTGTCAATGCCTTATTTTTCTTTTTGCGTTTTTCTGAATAATTTAACCTCTTGTTCTAATCGTTCTGCCACTCGCAGAGACGGTCGCTTCGCGACCGTCTCCGCGGTTAACAAAGCGGTCCTGTTATTTATCTTCAGACACTGGCTCTTTTATTTCTTCAACCGCAACGGATTCTGAAATTTCCGTTTTAACTTCTTCAATTTTTTCTTCTTTTACCGCTTCGTTTGGAATAATATTTTTATCTTCCGATTGCGTTTCTTTTATTATGGGAGTTTTTTTAGGCAAGACATTTATTTTTTTGCCTTCAATCACTTTTTCGCCCACCAAAATATTATACGCTGTGTCGGAAACTTGCGCGCCGTTTGAAATCCAATATTTTACCCTGTCCGCTTTAATTTGTTTAATTTTTCTAATCGCGTCATAAAACCCGAGATTTTCTATAAATTTTCCACTTTTCGGACCTTGTTTCGCATCAGTCAAAATAACCCTGAACGAAGGGTCGTGCTTTTTTCCCACTCTCTGTAATCTTATTTTTAACATAACCGCTATACTCTACCAAAAACAGCAATTAAAATCAACTGTTTTTTGAAAAACAAATAATACCTGCGCATTATCAAAATTCTTTGGGACGCATTAAAGGGAATAGGGTCCCTTCGCGAGCAGAAATATCAGACAAAATCCAAAACAAACGCTCGCCAAAACCAAAACCGCAAGCGGGAGGCATTCCGTATTCCAACATTTCAATAAATTCGTCATCGGGCATCATCGCTTCTTTATCCCCAGCCTTTAATAATTTTTGCTGTTTATCAAATCTTTCTTTTTGGTCAATCGGGTCATTTAATTCCGAAAAGCCATTCCCTATTTCTGAGCCAGCCAAAATAATTTGAAATCGCTCCGTTAATTCCGGATTGTCCGCCTTAACTTTGGACAACGGCGCCACCAATTTGGGATGATTGATTAAAAAGGCCGGACCGGCAATTTTAGTTCGGCAATATTTCCACAAGGTATCAGTCAATCGTTCTCTGTTTTCCCCGACATATTTTACGCCCAGTTCTCGTAATTTATTTTTCATATCCTCGTCGGTCGCTTGCAAAATATCAATTTCAGTTTGTCTCAAAACTTCTTCTCGGTAATCAATTTTTTGCCACTCCTCCGCCAAATCAAATTCATATTTTCCAACTTTAAATTTAGTCGTTTCAAAAACTTGTAACGCTATCTCGTGATAAAGTTCTTGAACAAGTTTCATTCCGTCATTATAATCCGCGTAAGCCCAATAAAATTCCAAATTCACAAATTCTTGCAAATGCTCAGCACTCGTTCCTTCATTGCGAAAAATTCGCCCGATTTCAAAAGTTTTTGTAAAACCCGCCGTCATCAGTCTTTTATGCCACAACTCCCCCACCGAAATTCGCAAAAATAAATCAATGTCAAAATCATTATGGTGAGTTATAAAAGGTCGCGCTTCCGCCCCGCCTGTCGTAATTTCCAACATCGGAGTTTCCACTTCCAAAAAATTTCTGTCTTTAAAAAAATTTCTCGTGACATCCCAAAATTTTGATTTTTTAATAAAAATATCTTTAATGTTCGGGTTCATCAACAAATCCAAATACCTTTTGCGGTATCTTTCTTCGGTGTCTTTAATTCCATGCCATTTTTCTGGCAAAGGTCGCAAGCTTTTTGAAATGATTTTCCAGTCTGAAATTTCAACCGATTTTTGCCCTCTCTGCGTTGTAAATAATTTTCCCGCCACTTGAATAAAATCGCCGATATCCGTCACCTCTGCAAAAAAAGCGAAATTTTCTTCTCCTATTATGTCTTTTTTCAACACTCCCTGAAAAGTTTCATCGCCGTCCGTAAAATTAAAAAACACCAAAGCCCCTTGCGAACGCAAGGACATTATTCTGCCCACTAATTTTACTTCCAAACCATCTTGAAAATCGGCGGTTACTTCTTTTAGGGTATGAGAAAATTCAACCGAAGCGGGATAAGGATTAATGCCTTTTTTTTCCAACTTCGTTTTTTTTTCCAATCGCGTTTTGCGAATTTCATCCAAAGAAGCCATAATTGTTTAGCTTATAGCTTATAGTTGTTAGGAAGTTAGCCCTGCCTGCCAGCAGGCAGGTTATAGCTTTTAGGAGAAAAATTCGCTCCACGAATTTTTCTTGTTTTCAACCCTGCAAACTTTTAACTTAGCTGATTATTTAATGCTGATTATTTTATAATATTGTATACCTCGCGGAGATTCAAAAGAAAAGGTATCGCCTTTTTCTTTTCCCAACATCGCCTGAACCAAAGGCGAAGAAACTGAAATTTTATTTTCCGCCATATTTATTTCTTGACTGCCCACAATTGAATATTCCGTCTTAGTTGACTCGCCTTTTCTTTGCACCACCACTGTTGCTCCGGCATCTACTTTCGTGAAAGCGTTTGTTTTCAAGAAGATGGCGTCCTTCAAAATGGATTGCAATTCCTCAATGCGTTTTTCAATATTAGCTTGGTCTTCCCTCACCTGATGATACTCTGCGTTTTCGCTCAAATCGCCCAAAGACCGTGCTTCTTTTAAATCTTCCGCCATTTCTTTTCTTCTTGTTGTTTGCAAATAATCCAATTCATCCACAAGCTCTTTGTATTTTTTTTCGGTTAAATATTCCTTCATAGTTTTTTTATTATATCAACAGCGTTTGTCTTTTACAAGCAAATATTTAGTTGACTGAATATTTTTGAAATGAATAATTGTCGTAATCCAACTACGGCGCTATGTTGCGTCAATACATTTTTAAGTTGTAATAAAATTTCTTTTTACATAATATGTAAGCACAATGAAAAACATCACCTTCGGGTGGTGTTTTTCATTTGTTGTTCCGAAATTTAAAAAACAAGGGCAACCTGCCTTCGGCAAGTCGTCCTTATTTGTTTTCACTTGGACATCTAACGTCCAAGTAATTAAAGCGACCTGCCGAGCAGACAAGTCCAAACAAACAGGCGGATTTTGGCGGAGCCAAAATCCGCCCCAATTAAAAGGTAACGCGCGCGCATCTGACGCTTTTTACTTGGGAATGCTATTCCCAAGCGGGGTTGACGCATTTTCTTTTCCGCCCGTTTATTTGATTATTCCCGTATCATCCCCGTAGGGGTCTTTTATTCCTATAGAAAAAATCTCTATAAAAATCTCGTAGGGGTGAGAACCCT
>JBDRMF010000048.1:0-7185 GCA_043812415.1 Patescibacteria group bacterium
CCCGAAGGCGATGTTTTTCATTGTACTTACGTAATATATATTGGCAAGCCAAAATATAAAACATAAGTACAATTACTATAATAGCAGAAGCGAAATTAAAGTCAATGGTTTTTTATAAACTTTCTGTGGATAAAACAAAAAATAATAATTGTCAAATTACGCGATTTCCGCTTCCAATAATCAACACTCACTCAACCGATATTTTTTTTCAAAATTAAAAAATCTTTTTTCAAATCATCTCGACTAAACGAATTATACAAAGCCACCGCAGGATGAAGCAAAGGAACAATTTTAATTTCACTGTAAGAAGTTTTGGCATCAAATGATTTTCCTCGCATTTTTCCGATTGTTTCTATTTGAAAATCCAAACCAAATTTCTTCATTATGTATTCGGCGGAATAACGACCGAGAGTAACAATAATCCGTGGCTGAATTATTTCAATTTGCCTGTCCAAAAAAGGACCGTAAATTTCAATTTCCTTAGGCGAAGGATCGCGATTGGCGGTCGGTCTGTCTTTGACGATATTGGTGATATAAACATCCGAGCGTTGCAAAAAAATTGATTCCAAAAGTTCGTCCAGCACCCGACCCGAAGCGCCACAAAAAGGTCGTCCTGTTTGAGCTTCGTTTCTTCCAGGAGCTTCGCCGACAAACATAATTTTAGCATTACAATCACCCTCGCCGATAACTGGCAAAACTTTATTTTTAATTCGCTCCGCATATAAGGGCGATTTTTTCAAAGCCAAAATCTCATCTTTGATTAGTTTCATTTGTTCTGTTTTTGAGAAATTGGAATTCATTTGTGTTTGATTATAACAAAAAAAACGAGCGGTGAATATTAACATATCCACCGCTCAACGCAATTCAGCTGATTAACAACAACCGCCACAATAACACATAAAATCACCTCCTTTCACAAAAGTTCCATTAAGCCCAAAAAGAACATCCATTTAAAATGGAGCAAATTTTTTGACTGATGTCAAATTGCAAAAAGGGGAAATTCGCTCCGCGAATTTCCCCTTTTTGCAATTTGACATTTAATTTTTAGTGAGGTGAAATGAACGGGATTATTTGCGAAAGATGTTCCAAAATCATTTTAACGGATGGCGAACGGTCATTCAAATAAGAACGACATTTGATAATTTCTTCAAATATAAAAACGACTTTTTGAGGGTTGCGGGGCGACGGCGAAGCCGTCGCCCCTCCCCCGCCTTCTTTATAATTTTTATAAAGCAATCGTTCCAAATCATTCAAAAATAAAATCGCTCCAGCCCTGTCAGCTTTTTCGCCTTTTTTCTTTGGTAAAAAAACTTTAATCAATTCAAACCGCTTGGCAATATCTGTCGTCAAAAACACCTCCACCGACAACTTGGGCATCCAATGTCCAAGCGGTGATTCGCTTGGACGTTGGACGTCCAAGTCAATCCCAATCGGTTCATCAACAATATTTTTAATAATCATCAACCGCGATTTAAGGGTTGGCAAAAGCGTTTCCGCCGATGATAAAATCAGAAAAAAATGCGTATTTTCCGTCGGTTCCTCAAAAATTTTTAAAAAAGAATTTTGCGCCTCAACAGTGATAAAATTTGTCCTGATAACTATTATTTTCTTTTCGCCTCGTATAGCTTTTTTAGACTGAAAATCTTTAATTTTTCTCCCATCATCAATTCCAAAACTGTCAAAATCTTCCAAATAAAAATCAGGGTTCGCTTTTGTTTTAAAATCAACTTCCGTTTCCAAAAAAAGCAAAAGTTCTTTCAAAACCTTTTCCTTTTCTCCCACCAACAAGTAAGCGTGATGTAAGTTTTTTTTGTTTAAAAAAAACATAAATAAAAAATAAAAAATTAACCTCTTTTGGAAATAACACTCCTTTTATAAATATCCAAATGTTGCAAAGCGATGCCGGTGCCTTTGGATACGCAATAAAAAGGGTCTTTTGCCAAACGAGCTTTCACCCCAATCCTTCTGAAAATCAATTCCGGTAAATTTCTTAATTGCGAAGAACCGCCCGTCATAATAATTCCTCTTTGAATAATATCAGCCGCCAATTCTGGCGGGGTATCTTGAAACACAACTTTGATAGCTTTGACTATATCTCTTAATTCCATGTTTAAAGCTTTAACAATTTCGTTTGTTTTAATTTCAATGGACCGAGGCAACCCTGAAATAAAATCTCTTCCTCTAATTTCCGTTTTTAATTCATCTTTTATGGACAACGCCGAACCAATTTTAATTTTAATATTTTCGGCTGTTTTATCTCCGATGGACAAATTATACACCCTCTTTATATAATCAATAATTGACCTGTTCATTTTATCGCCGGCGCATTTAACCGAAATTGCTGCTACAATCCCGCCCAGCGAAATAACCGCCACATCAGTGGTCCCCCCTCCGATATCTACAATCATAATTCCGTCCGCTTCATCTATCACCACGCCCGCCCCAATCGCCGCCAAAATCGGCTCCTTGACGACAAAAGCTTTTTTCGCCCCCGCTCTTATCGTCGCTTCAATAACTGCCCTTCTTTCTGTTGAAGTTATACCTGCCGGCACTGAAATAACGACTTCTGGCTTAAAAAAATTCCATTTGCCCAAAGATTTATTTATATAATAACGCAACATCACCTCCGCAACTCTGTAATCAGCAATCACGCCATCACGCATAGGACGATATGTAATAATGCTTTCGGGCGTTCTGCCAATCATTTTTTTCGCCTCAATTCCAACCGCCAAAATTCTATTATTTAATTCCGACACAGCCACCACCGATGGCTCGTTCAAAACAATTCCTCTCCCGGGAGCAAAAACCAAAGTGTTTGCGGTCCCCAAATCTATTCCTAATTTTTTTGTGAAAAAAGACATAATGTTTTAATTATTGGTTCAGAGTGGGAGGAAAATTGGCTCCGCCAATTTTCCTCCCGCATCTCAAACTTATTACTTTTTAACCCTGACGATATTCGCCCCAATTTGTCGCAACCGTTCCCCGACACGTTCATAACCTCGGTCAATATAATATACATTATCAATTATAGACTCGTTTTTAGCAACTAACGCTGCAATTACGAAAGCAAAACCCGTCCGGATATCGGGCCCTTCCATTTCCCTGCCCTTCAACATAGTCGGGCCTTTGATGGTAATCCGATTAGAATCCCACATTTTTATTTCAGCTCCCATTTTGATAAGTTCGTTGGAGTAATTCAAACGACCTTCAAAAATTGTTTCAAACACGCAACTTTCTCCGCTCGCTTGCGTTAAAAAAATTGTCATCGGCGATTGCAAATCCGTCGGAAATCCAGGGTATTCCCGTGTCTTAATATTGAGAGATTTAAAATCGCTATTGAGTTTTTTTCCGTTGCCGATAATTTTAATATAGTCAACGCCGACTTTTATATTCACTCCCGCCTCTCGCAACATTTCAATAAGAATCTGAATATGTTCCGGATTGCAATGACTGATTTCCAAATTGTTAGCGCACAAAGCGCCCAAGATAAGAAAACTGCCAGCTTCCAAACGGTCTGGAATAGTTTCATATATTTGACCGTTTGATTTCAGCAAATCACCACCGATAATTTCAATCATCGTGGTGCCGGCACCCGTAATACGCGCTCCGCAAGAATTTAAAAAATCCGCCAAACTGATTATTTCCGGTTCCATCGCGACATTTCTCAGGACCGTTTTTCCTTCCGCTAAAACGCCCGCCATAATAAAAGTTTCAGTGGCTGTGACGCTTTGAATTTTAAAAAAAATATCTGCGGCTTTTAATTTTTTGCCTTTAGTTTTGACAAAATATTTATCTCCTTTAATTTTTACCTTAGCTCCCATTTTTTCAAAACCTTCCAAAAATAAATCAATGGGGCGCGCGCCAATCACGCAACCTCCGGGATGCGGAAAAACAAGTTCTCCCAACCGCGACAATAAAGGCCCTGTGAAAATAACGGACGCGCGCATTTGTTTTGCCGCCATTTCATCAATTTCAAAATTATTCAAACCCGAAGAATCAATTGAATATTTTCCTTTTGATTTTTTTGTTATTTTAATACCAAGGTTGGCAAAAATTTCCATCATTCTGTTTAAATCCTCTATTTCCGGCACGTTTGTCATAGCAAAACCGTCTTCAAATAAAACACTTGAAGCCATTATCGGCAAAATCGCATTTTTTGCACCATTAACTTTTATTTTTCCAGATAAGGTTTTCTTCCCGCCCAACCCCTGAATTACAAATTTGTCTTTTTTCATAGTATTTTGCTAATAATACGATTATTTTACACAAATTTCAATTGATTTTA
Organism: Patescibacteria group bacterium; assembly: GCA_043812415.1. Classification (GTDB taxonomy): domain Bacteria; phylum Patescibacteriota; class Minisyncoccia; order Phycocordibacterales; family UBA12079; genus JBDRMF01. The sequence continues at coordinate 4,286 of JBDRMF010000048.1, forward strand.
ATTAAACTAATGGTATTATAAATATAATGAAAAAAGTCAAAAAACAAAAAAATTCTCTTATTTATTACACGACCCTCTTAATTGCCGTGTTGCTGGGAATAATTTATTTATTTTACAACAATAATCAATACGGTTTTTTGCAAATCAGTTCGCTTGATGAAAATATCGCGATTTTTATTGATAATAAAAAAGCGATTTCCGAGAGAGATATCAACCCCAATTTTAAATTAAAAAACGGAGAACACACAATAATCGTATCCAAAGAAAATTTTTGGCCTTGGACACAAACGATTAAAATAAAAAGAAAAGAAACTGTCGCGACCACTCCTTTTTTTGTTCCGCAAAATACCAGCGGTGTGCTAATCGGAGCAAGCGACCCAGAGTATGCGAATATTTTATCTTTGTTCCAAAAAAATATAATTTCCCAAAAAGCTTTTGAGAAAATCGCGGACAAAAATCTGGAATTAAAATCAAAAATAAAAGCGCTTGATTTTTATAAAAACAGAATAGATGTTATTATTGTCGCTGTAGCAACAGAAGTATTTGCGCTTGAAATTGAAGGCGAGGATGTCCAAAATCTCCAACCCGTTTACACCGGAAAAAATCCTGTTTTTGTGAAAAAAGACAATAACTCCATTTATATTTTAGATGATAATAATCTGATGTTGGTGAATTATTAAACGAAAAAATGCCGAAATGGTGGGGTAGGGCTTCGCTATTCACTTCTCGCCCCAATAATCTAAAAACACATAATGAATATTATCACAGTTATTCCCATATATAGAAATCATTTTCAAAAACCCGTGTTGTTTTTTTCCGCGTATAATTTTTCCGTCGGTTCGCTTGTGTTGGTTCCTTTTCCTAAAATTGAAAAACCGGCGATTGTTATCGCGAGCAACGATTTAAAAGAGAGAAAATTTTGGTTGCGAAAAAACGATATTAAAATTGAAAAAATGAGCAACTCTTGTGAATTGAAATTTTTATCGCGCAAAATTATTGAGGATATTCAAAACAAGGCGATAAAAATAAATAAAAAACCGGAAGAAATTTTGGAAAAACTTTTTTCTAAAAAAATTATCTGCGAACTTAACCAATACTCCCCTCTAAAAATAAACAAGGACGACGGGCGTCCAATGTCCATCATTTACCAAAAATTCGTCAAAAAAATCACCTCGGAATTTATAAGAAAAAAATTAAAAAAATATTTGCCTAATAAAAGAAAGGGGTCAGACGATAAGGACAAAAACGCCACCCACGATACAATCAAAACAATCGGATCAATTATTTCTCAAACAAAAATCAAAAAAACTTCTTTACATACTGAAAAACATTATCTCGCGAATGAAATCAGAAATTATTTTGGAGAAATAGCCGAAAAAGGAACGGGGTCATTCAGTTTTTATTTGGGATTTTTCAAAAAAATTCCAGAAGCTATGATTTATCAATATTGGTCAGAAGTTAAACAAAGTCGCAAATCAATCAAAAATCAACAAAAACTTTTTTGGTGGAAAATCGGACAATATTTGAAAAAAGACAAAAAATAATGGCGACGGATTTTGCGAAGCAAAATCCGTCCAAAATTGGAAATTGGAAATTATAGAGTATAATGGACATATGCTGAAAGTATTGCAAAAAGGAGCAAAAATTTTGGGGCAAGCGGCGGACGAAATACCGTTAACGAAAATTTCTAACGCAAAAATCAAAAAAATAATTTTGCAAATGAAAGATATTTTGGCAAACACCTCCGATGCCGTCGCTTTGGCGGGACCGCAAATCGGACAATCCTTGAGAATTTTTATTGTATCAAAACGAATGCTTGAAAAAGACGAGACCGGTAACCCCGACAAACACGACCTTGTTTTTATAAACCCCAAGATAACAAAAGCTTCCAAAGAAAAACAATGGCTGGAAGAAGGGTGTTTAAGTGTGCGAGGTATTTATGGAAAAGTGCGAAGATGCAAAAAAGTCACATTGCGCGCTTTTGATGAAAATGGAAAAATATTTTCGTTGGGCGCCAGCGGACTTTTAGCCCAAATTTTTCAGCACGAAATAGACCACCTCAACGGAATTTTATTTGACAGCAAAGCAAAAAATATCAGGTTAGAAAACACACCGACTAAAACAACACCAAAAAAATCGTTAAACAATATTTAAAATGAATAAAATTAAACCATTACCTAAACAACCCAATATCATTTTTTTTGGAACGCCGGAATTTGCGGTGGGGATTTTGGAAGAATTAAAAAAAACGGAGATAATGCCCAATTTGATTGTAACGGCACCCGATAAACCGGCTGGCCGAAAATTGAAACTCACTCCCCCGCCGGTAAAAATTTGGGCGGAAGAAAATGAGATTAATGTATTGCAACCGCAAAAATTAGACGGTGATTTTTTGAGCGCACTCAAAAAATCACCGTCTAATTTTTGCGGTAATTTTTCCGGTTGGGTTTTATTCATCGTCGCGGCTTACGGCAAAATAATTCCTCAAACAATTTTAGATATTCCAAAATTTGGGACGCTCAATGTTCACCCTTCTTTATTGCCCAAATTCAGAGGACCTGCTCCCATTCACAGCGCAATTTTAGCCGGCGAACGAGAAAGCGGAGTATCCATTATGCTTTTGGATGCGGAAATGGACCACGGCCCGATTCTCGCTCAAGAAAAAATCACACTTTATAAAAATTCCATTTCGGAAATGCCCTCCACCGACCAATTGGAAAAACAACTCGCCATTGCGGGCGGAAAATTACTTGGAAATACTATTCCCAAGTGGCTAAGCGGAGAAATAAAAGCGTGCGAACAAAATCATAATGAAGCGACCTATTGTCAAAAATTAAAATCCGACGACGGCTTGTTGAATTTGAATGCGGAGGCAGAATTGAATTTCAGAAAAATTCAGG
>JBDRMF010000049.1:0-12709 GCA_043812415.1 Patescibacteria group bacterium
TAAAATAGGCCTGTTGTTTTTATCAAAAATTTGAGTATAAATCGCTTCCAATTTTTTGCAATTTTCACAAACCGCTCGTTTATAAATAATTTTGTCCGGACCGAGTTCTAAAATTCGCCGGATTATGGGAAACATTTTGCCGGTGTAATCGGTGTCTAAACCGGAGAGGATGAGTTTTGTGCTTTTGGTTTTGAGCAAAGCGTCAATTATTTGGGCTTCGTTTTCTTCAAACATATGAATTTCGTCAATGCCGATTATATCTAAATCTTTGGCGAGTAATTCAGCCAAGCACGATATTTTTTCCGCTTGGATGCTGTTTCCGTTGCGGGATTGGATTTGTTCATCGCGAATATTTTTTTGAGGTTGAAAAAGTTCAAACGAGATATTTGTATATTTAAGCGGCATAAAACGATTGATGGTTTCAAATGATTTTCCGCTTTTCATTGGACCGAGAATAACAATTAATTTAGACATAGGGGTGTTGAAATTATGGACTTTTTTGTTTTTTTTTGATATATTTGTGGTTACTTGTTGTTAATTCATAACCTGTTAGTGTTATCCGCCCATAGCTCAGCTGGTAGAGCAGCAGCCTTTTAAGCTGACGGTCGTAGGTTCGATCCCTACTGGGCGGACAATGTAGCGAAGCGGAATTGTCCGCCCAGAGAAAGCCAACTGCTCGGCTTTCGTTAGGGAGCGAACGGCGGAGTATGTCGCGAGCGTTGAGCGAGCGACAACGAGCCGCGTCCAGCGATACTTATTTTAAAGCGGTAAGTCTATCGCTAAAAATCCGGCGCCAGTAAAAATAATTGAAATTAAAATTGCGATAAGCAAAATATAAAAATCCAATTTGATTTCTTCCAATTTTTTCTTTTTACTTTGTAATATTATTTCCGCAATAATCACAGCCAATAATACAATACTCGCAATTTGAGTATAAAAACCGATTATAATACACAAACCGCCAAATAAACCGACTATTTTCAAACCGGAAATAATTTCATTTTTTCTGTTCTTTCGTTCTTTAAATTCAAACCAAGCTTGCTTCAAAAAATAAGCCCCGACCACCGCCCTTAACACCAGCGGCGCGATGAACGAAAAAGTTAATAAATCTGGAAATGGATTTAACATTGAGTTTATTATAACATAAGTTTATTCTCGTATGCAAAAAGAAATTTTTTTAATTTTACATAATATTCGCAGCGTCTACAATGTCGGCTCTATTTTTAGGACGGCGGACGCTTGCGGTGTTTCTAAAATTTTTTTGACTGGCTATACGCCGACACTGCTGGATAAATTCGGTCGGGAAGCGGGCGGTTTTGCAAAGACCGCGTTGGGGGCCGAGAAAAATATTCCGTGGGAATATTTTTCTCAGCCCGCCCCATTATTGCAAAAACTCCACGAACAAAATTTTCAAATTATCGCGATTGAACAATCCAAAAATTCCGTTGATTATAAAAAAATCAATCCGTTAAACGACGGACAAAAAATCGCTTTTCTTTTAGGCAATGAGGTTCGTGGAATTTCAGAATCACTTCTGAAAAAATGCAATATCATTGCGGAAATCCCGATGCGTGGCAAAAAAGAATCGCTCAATGTCTCCGTTTCCGCCGGCATTGCCCTATTCAGAATTTTGAATATTTGATTAAAATTCAAGATAATTTAATAAGAACAAACATCCACTAATTTGCCTTGGTTATCAATTAACTCAATTATTTCTCTTTTGTTTTTCCACAATTCATCTTCTCTGTTTAAGAAAATTCTCCATTCGTTTCCTAAAAAATCGGTGTCGTTTTTATGGTTGTCAATACAAGCGTTATGGTTTAAATTCGTAATTAAGTAATTCTGGCATTCCGGTTGCATATCTATGGGAAATTTGAGAGGTGTTTCGCAACGGGAAATTTTATCCATAAAATCAAAACAAGCGTCATTAAAAGCGTTTGGTCCGAAAGCAGATATTTCCTCATCTTCCGCCAAGGGACATTTTTTGGTTAAATTAGGTTCAAAATCTTGAAATTGTTCCAAATATCCAGAACATTTATTCACCAAAAAGGAAAAACCAATAGGCGACCTTCCGCTGGTTAAAATAATTTCATCTCCGTTTGATATAAAAATGGCGTTTTCCGTGTTTGTTCGAGAAGTGTATGGCAATTTTACCGCATTGCCGATTTTAATTTCTGCTCCGGTCATCGCACTTCTTAATTTCCAATCGGAAATTTGCGTTTTGTCGTCCTCTAAATTTTTTATTTTCAATCTTATATATTCTTCATTTACATCCGACCTGTTGCCATAACATCTGCTTATTTCCACCTTGTCCACGAAAAGCGAAATATTTTGTTCTTTTTTAATTGCATCTAAAGTAACCTGAATTTTTTCTGTTTCTTCTTTAATTTGTTCCAATTCTACGGCCATCTTTTCTTTTTCCGACAATTCTTCCGTTGCGGGAGCGGTTTCTTTTTTTGTTATTTTGAAATTATCCCAAAAGGAAACTTGCCCGTATGTTTCTCCTGTGTCAATCGGGGAAGGGGGTTTAATAAAAAGACCTTGTCTGTCCGCCATTCTGGAAGGACCGCCTAAAATAACCCAAAAAATCCCCACCCCGACTAAAATTAAAATTATATATTTTAATGTGTCATCCATTTTATTTTTTTAATAAAGTTATTAATTTTTCTCTTGTGATTTTAGCGTCGTCCCATTCTAATTTGGAATTATTAGGACCCATAATATTCGGTTCGGTGCCTTTCCCTGTGATAAGGACAGTGTCGCCCGTTTGAGCCGATGCAAGTGCTTTTTCAATCGCTTCGCCCCTGTCCATAATAATTTCATAAATCGGTTTTTTAATTCCTTGCACGATATCCTCAATGATTGTTTTAGGGTCTTCATCATAAGAGCCCTCGTTTGTTAAAATAATTTTAGAGCAATATTTGTCCGCAATGGACCCCAAAACTTCTCTTTTCCATTTATCCCGACCTCCGCCATTACTGCCAAAAACGCAGATTTTTTTTGAGTTAGGAAAAACTTCATATAATTTTTCCAACGAGCCGGGGGTGTGAGCGTAATCCACTATCACGGTAAAGTCTTGCCCCTCGTCTATGCGTTCCACGCGACCGCGAATTCCACAAAATTTTTCCAACGCTTTTTTAATCGTAGCAATGCCGATATTTTGACTTGTGGCGAATGTCGTCGCCGCTAATATATTATAAACATTAAATTTTCCGGAAAGATGGGAATTTATTTTTTGTCCGTTTATCGTTAACGATAATCCGTCTTTTTTTAATTCAAACGGTTCAGCGTCCGCGAGCGCATACCGGCATTTTTCTTTGATATTAATATTCAAAAAATGAGAACTTTTTTTGTCGTCCGTGTTCACAACAATCACCCTTCTTTTTTTGGGAGATTTTTCCAAAGCTTTAACAATTTGTAATTTGGCTTTCAAATAATTTTTATAAGAGCCGTGCGCTTCAATATGTTCCGGTTCAAGATTGGTAAAAATAAGCGAATTAAGTTGTATGAATTTATGCCTGAATTGTTTTGTTCCCTCCGAGGTCATTTCCAAAATCGCAAAATCGCATTTTTCTTTGACCGCTTTTCGCAAAAAATTTTGAATAAAAAATCTGCCCGGCATTGTCATTTTGAAATTATTATTTTCGGATTTGTCTCCGATTTTAAACCGTAGTGTGCCAGCCAACGCTGTTTTGTATCCGGCTTCTTCTAAAATAGCGCTTACCAATTCCGCTACGCTGGTTTTGCCTTTAGTGCCAGTAATTCCGACAACAAAAATTTTTTTGGAAGGGAAGCAATAAATAAAAGCTCCTAAAAAAGCCAAAATCAAATGATAGGCGGGTTGTATTTTCCCGAATAATTTGACAGGAATTTTCTTTTTGATTTTATATAAAATATCATCTAACACGAATATAAGTATAAAGCAAAACAGGGAAAGTTAAAAGCGAAAAAATTAATTTGCTTCACAAAATCCGTCCGTGTTCTACAAAGACGGCGGGCTTCGCCCGCCGTCTTTTTGTTCTCATATTCTCATATTTTAATGTTTTAAGATTTTAATGTTTTTATCGTGCATATTCAATCACACGGGATTCTCTGATTACGCACACTTTTATTTCCCCCGGATATTTCAACTCTTTTTCAATTTTAAGAGCGATATCGCGCGCTATTTTTTTAGCTCCAAAATCCGAAATTTTTTCCGGTCTGACAAAAATTCTTATTTCTCTACCCGCCTGCACAGCATAAGTTTTTTCAATTCCTTCAAACGAATTCGCAATATCTTCTAATTCCTTCAATCTTTTCAAATAATTCTCAACATTATCCCGTCTCGCACCAGGGCGACCGCCGGAAATTGAATCGGCGATTTGCACTATCACCGCCTCAAGCGTTTCATAAGGATATTCCTCGTGGTGCGATTTCATCGCTTGAATAATTTTTTCATTCGCTCCGAATTTTTGCAAAATTCTTATTCCTATTTCAACATGAGTTCCCTGAATTTCATGGTCCACCGCTTTGCCTATATCGTGCAATAAAGCCCCTGTTTTTGCCACAGCGACATCCGCTTTCAATTCCTCAGCCAACATACCGGCAATATGCGACATCTCAATAGAGTGTTGCAAAACATTTTGTCCATAACTGGTTCTAAAATACAAACGGCCTAAAATAGAGACAATACGCGGATCAAGATTTAAAATTCCGCATTCATAAACAGCTTGTTCGCCTTTCTTTTTTATAGTTTTATTGATTTCTGTTTTGGCTTTTTCCACAAATTCTTCAATGCGAGCCGGCTGAATTCTTCCGTCAACTATTAAATTTTCCAACGCGACTTTGGCTATTTGGCGACGCACCGGGTCATAAGAAGAGATTGTTATTGACCCAGGAGTATCATCCACAATTACTTCCGTGCCGGACGCTCTTTCAAAAGCGCGGATATTTTTACCTTCTTTCCCTATAATTTTTCCTTTTATGTCGTCAGACGGAATACTCACAGTAGTTGATAATACATCCGCCGCCACAGAATTACCCATACGATGTATAGCTGTTATAAGAATATCTTGCGCTCTTTTTTCCAATTTTTCTTCGCCGTTTTGTTCCAATTTTTGAAGACGCGCACTTAAATCTTCTTCATAATTTTTTTCTATTGTTTCTAAGAGTTTCACCTGCGCTTCAGTTTTTGATAATTGAGCGATTTGCTCCAATTTTTCTTCGCTTTTTTGTTTTAATTTTTCAACACTTCCTCTGATTTGTTCCACTTTTTTAAGTTTTTCTTCCAATTTTTTCATTTCAACCCCTATTTCCACCTGTCGTTCGTCCAAAAAATCTTCTTTTTTAATCAATCGTTCTTCTGTTTTTTGCGATTGTTTTTCTTTTTCTTTTTTTTCTTTTTCTATTTCTTGTAAAATCAAAACTGATTTCTTTTCCGCTTTTGTGATAATATTTTTATACTTTTCTTGGGCATCAAGAATCATTTTTTTGATTTTTAATTCAATAGACCCTTGTTTTCCAAAAGTAAGAGCCCATCTCAAAAAATACCCGAAAGCTACCCCAACCAAACTAAATATTCCCAACAGGAATATTACGGTTTTTAATGACATAATTTTAAAATCCTATCTTATATAGATAATTGTTTTGTAGTATTTGAATTTAGCGTTATTTTAAGAAGAATACTCATAATTTTAATCTATTTGGGACGAATTTTTTATATTAATTATAAATTCCTTTTAATAATAACCTATTTTTTACCAAATGTCTAATAAAAAGCTTATCTGTAAAAAATTTATCAACTTGGACGCCCAGCGTCCGAGTTCAGTGTTAAATAATTAAAAAGGATATTGTTTCAAATATCCGGTGTTTAATAATAACTTATTATTGTTATCCACAGGTTAGGAACATAGTAATGCACATTTAACAAGTTTTACAAAAACCCAATCAATAATATAATAACACCACAGATAAAAAATAATGAATTCTATAATAGACAATAAAAAAACTTGGGAAAAAGTTTTACTGGAGGTTGAGTTAAAATTATCAAAACCTAATTTTAACACTTGGTTTAAAGATACTTATATTATTAAGTATGAAAACGGAGTTGTTTTTTTAGGCGTCCCAAACGAATTTGTTAAAAATTGGTTGTATGAAAAATATAATAAAGACATCATCAGATTATTAAGAGAAATTGAAACAAATATCAGAACTATAGAATATGTGGTTGATAATTCTCAAAACAAAAAAAATAATTCAATGGACAAACAAATTATCTCCTCAAATAATAAATTATCTTTGGAAAATTTCTGTGTGGATAAAAGTAATAATTTAAATCCGCGTTATACTTTTGATTCTTTTGTGGTGGGGTCATTTAATGAATTGTCTTATATAACATCTCAAACAATTCTTAAAAAACCAGTGGTAATTTATAATCCGTTTTTTATTTATGGAAAAACCGGTTATGGCAAAACTCATCTCATCCAAGCTTTAGGAAATGAATTTAAAAATCTGAATAAAAAAGTTTATTACATCACCTCGGAAAAATTTTCAATGGATTGTGTGCAATCCATTCAACAAAATAAAATAAATTTATTCAAAGAAAAATACAGAAAATATGATGTATTGATTATGGATGACATCCAATTTTTAACCAGAAAAGAAAGAACCCAAGAAGAATTATTTCATCTTTTTAATTATCTTTATAATGAAAATAAACAAATTATTTTTTCCTCGGATATACACCCCAACCAGATTCCGGATTTGGCCGACAGATTGAAATCAAGATTCAGCGCTGGTATGATAGTTGATATTCAAGCGCCTGATATTGAATCAAAAACCGCCATTTTACGGTCAAAAATAGAAGCTCATAATTTTTATTTATCAGATAATGTTATAAATTGCATTGCTTCGGAGATTAAGGGCAATATCAGAGAATTGGAAGGTATTTTTAATTCAATCATCAGTCAGTCTCAATTAAAAAAGAAGGAATTAAGTTTAGTGGAAATTAAAAATTTGATAAAAATCAATATTTTTTCAAAAAAACAAATTTCTGCAAAAGAAATAATTAAAGCTGTGGCTGAATTTTATGGTATTGAAGAAAGTTTTATTTACAAAAAAACTCGTAAAAAAGAAATAGTGAAACCAAGACAATTAATAATGTATCTTTTAAGAGAGGATTATAATATTTCCTACCCGTCCATAGGAGAAAAATTAGGTGGTAGGGACCATACCACAGTAATTCACTCTTGCGATAAAATCAGAAATAGTTTAAAAAAAGACCCTTCACTTTTTCAAGAAATAGAACAAATCAGAGCAATTTTTAGTTAATAAGTATGTTGATAAAAGTATGACAGATTGTTAATAAAAAAGGATAAGTTTTTAAAAATAATAAAAACAGAAACATACACACAGTTTAAAAAAACTTATCCACATCTTTTATTATCTTTTATAAATAAAATAACCTTAAATTAAAAGAAATAAATAAGTTATCCAGTTATCAACAAGTTATATATATAACATACATATAATTAATAATTAATACAATAATATTATGAAATTAAAATGTCCTTCAGAAAAAATAATAAATTCAATTTTAAAAGCAGAGAAAATTACTGGAAAAAATTTAAATCTACCAATTCTCAGTTGTATTCTTTTAAAAGCTCAAGATAATAAATTAATTATCAGGTCAACTAATTTAGATTTAGGAATTGAAATATCTATAAACGCGGATATAGAAAAAGAAGGGATGGTGGCTGTCCCTGGTACTGTGCTGAAAAATTTATTATCCAATATGGCCAATCAAGGAAATATTTTGTTTGATATGAAAGACAATAATTTATTCGTTTCTTTTAAAAATAATACTTCTATTATTAAAACTCAAATAAATGATGATTTTCCTTCTATTCCGCAAATTAAAGGCGAACATAAAATAATTATTGACAGCAAAAATTTAATCAAAGGTTTGAAATCGGTTTGGTATAGTGCTTCTGTTTCAAATATAAAACCGGAATTATCAAGCGTTTTGATAAAAACAGACGGTGATTTTATATATTTCGTGGCGACGGATTCTTTTAGATTGGCGGAAGTAAAACTTCCATTAAAAACACAAGAGATAGTTGAAAATATATTAATTCCGGTAAAAAATGTTTCAGAAATTATCAGAGTGTTTGAAGATATTGAAGGGGATATTGAAATTGAAGTCAATAAAAATCAGATTGCGTTCAGATACGATAATATTTATTTAACTTCTCGGGTTGTGGAAGGTGTTTTTCCGGAATATGGACAATTAATTCCAAAAGATTTTATCACGGAAGTGGTGGTGTTATTGAATGATTTTATAAAAGTTTTTAAAATTATAAATATTTTTTCGGACAAATTTAATCAAGTGAGTTTTAATATAGAACCCAAAAATAAAAAGTTTGAAATAACATCTAAAAGCGATGAAGTGGGGGAGAATGTTAATATGGTTTCTTCCGCCTTATCAGGAGAAGATTTGAGTATTAATTTTAATTATAAATATATTACAGATTGTTTCCAATCCATAACGACAGACAGTATTGTTTTGCAATTTAATGGTTTGAATAAACCGATGATTATTAGAGGCGTGTCCGACAACCAATTCTTATATTTGGTAATGTCTATGAATAGATAATTTAGGAGTGAAAAGTGGAAATGGAAATTAATTAAAGAGCAAAAAACGGAAATAAATAAAAGAAACAAAACTGCAAATTATTTAATTTTAACGATATAAATTAAAATTTATATCACTTTATATCACTTTGAAAACAAGCGATTTTTCCGTTTTATTAAAAACGGTGTCGTATATTATCACCTTTAATATATTTTCTGGTTTGATATTTTGTATATCATTAGGAACAAAAGAAAAAATATTATTTGTTTGCGACGACCCTATAAAAACTCCATTTATAAAATAATCTTTCTTTAAAATAGAAAATTTATTTATATAAGTATTGAGTAAAATATTTATTTTTTCATCTTTATTGTATTGATTTGAATATTTAGGACTGGTTATTTCAAAATTTGGATTATATTCCGGTTTATGTATATCATCAAATTCGGTTGGAATTTTTTGCGCGGTTGAGGAACCTAAATTATTATCCGCCGCCCACTCCGCCACTCTGTATTCCCATCTTTCAAATTGAGAATCTTCTTCAGGATATTTTGGTTTGGGACCTTGTGGATTATTTTTATCCACCCAATATAAAATTGAATGAATGTCTTGTAAAACTTTTTCTTCTTTTAAGTCTTCAGGGGTGTATTCTGTCGCTAATTTTTGAGAGATTTTATCTATCACATAAGTTTGACCTCCCAACCACACCCCTCTAAAAATCGGTTTCATATCGTCAAGCGCTAATTTTTCCGGTTTTGGAAAATTTTCAGGCGGATATTTTTTCAACACTTCTTGCATAAAACTATTCCACATCGGAGAAATTATGCGACCTGCTACTTTTTTCTCCATAGAGCTATTGTTGTTATTACCAGCCCAAGCGCCCACGGAGGTTTTGGTGGTATATCCGATAGTCCACACATCTCTATAATCATTGGTGGTGCCGGTTTTTGCGGCCACATCTGCGTTTGTAAAATAAAGCGGGGAATTCTCTCCAAAAGCTGGTATACGAGCTTTGTTGTCGGACAATATATCCGATATCAATAAGGCTGTTTGTTCCGGCAAAATATTTTTAGGGTGCGTTGTGAATTTTTCTATAATATTTCCGTTTTTATCTTCAATTTTCAATATGCCCGTGACGGGATTTTTAATACCTTCATTAGCAAAGACCGCGTAAGCGTTGGTGATGTTCAACAAAGAAACTTCGCCGGCGCCCAAAGCCAAAGTCAAACCGTATTTTTCCGCATTGTCTAAATTTTCTATCCCCATATCTTTGGCGGTTTGGATGGAGTCGTTTAAACCCGCCAAATATGATAATTTTATAGCAGGAATATTTATAGATTGCGCCAACGCATTTCGTAAAGAAATAGGCCCTCTAAAAAAACCGTCGTAATTTATAGGGGAATAACACACATCCTCGTTACCTTCTATTTTAGGACTGCCGTCTGGATTACATTCGGTGGAAAATTCCGTTTGCAAGTCAAAAATAATTGTTTCAGGAGTGTAGCCCTTATTAAAAGCGGTGGCGTACACAAATGGCTTGAAGGCGGAACCCGGTTGTCGGTGGGCGAGAGCGACATTGAAATTTCCGTCTATTTCTTTATCAAAATAATCTCGCGAACCAACCATTGTTAATATTTGTCCCGTCTGAACATCAATCGCGACCAATGCGGCGTTTTCCGCGTTAAATTTTTCCATATTTTCTAACGCATAATCTCTCACGATTTTTTCGGCTTTTTCTTGTAATTCATAATCCAGAGTCGTGATAACTTTGTAGCCCGCCTCCGTTGTTTTGGGACCGTATTTTTGCTCCAAATATTCTTTGATATACATCACAAAATGCGGGGCGAGAATGCCTTTTTCTTCTTTGGGTTGAAATTCAGATTTTGTGTTTATGCCGTCTTCGTATTCCGTTTTTGTGATAAATTTGCTTTCATACATTCTTTTTAACACTAAATTTTTTCTTTTTTCCAGTTCCTCTTTATTATTTCCATAAGGTGAATAATAGGTGGGTGCTTGCGGAATAGCGGCCAGATACGCCGCTTCAACTAAATTAATATCAACGCTGTTTTTCCCAAAAAAAGCCAAGCTGGCTTGTTCAATGCCGTAGATATTTCCGCCGTAAGGCGACTCGTTCAAATAGAGCGCTAAAATTTCTTCTTTTGACATTATTTTTTCAAGTTTCAGAGCCAAAACCCACTCTTTTAATTTTCTGGTTATTTTTTTCTCGTTTGTTAAAATGGAATTTTTGACCACTTGTTGAGTGATGGTGGAACCGCCCTGACCGTAACTCAGAGATAATAAATTGGATTTTATTGACCTGATAATCGCATCTATTTCAATGCCGTTGTGTTGGTAAAATTGAGAATCTTCAACGGCGACCGTGGCGTTTTTTATGTAGGGGGAGATGTCGGTAAAAGGAACGATTGTCCTCTTGGTGTTTTTATGCAAATCATATAAAAGAATTTCACCGGTGCGGTCGTAAATTTTTGTTGATTCGGGATTGATTCTGTCAGAAATAGTGTTGATGTCGGGAATTGTAAAAGTGGAAAGCCACAAAAAAATTCCTCCGCTCGCAAGCATCCCGCACACAAACAAAAACAAAATTATTTTAGATAAAATGCGTTTCTTTTTTTTCATATAAGTTATTTACCGCGAACGGGATTACAGGCAAAATATGTCAATCCAATCGCGACGGCGTCGTATTCATCATCATACTTTATTTTTTTGTTTATTGAAATCAAATTTTTAGTCATTGAAATTATTTGGTTTTTTGAACTTCTGCCATAACCTGTAACGGCTATTTTAATTTGTAAAGGAGTATATTCAAAAATCTTCAATTTTTTTTCTAAGGCGATATATTTGACGGCTCCTTTTGTTTCTGACACCAATAAGGCGGTTTTTTGATTGGTGTTAAAATATAATGATTCTATCGCCAATACGGTGGGGCGATATTTTTTGATTATTTTTGAAATTTCTTGTCCGATTTGCCACAGTCTTTTTTCAAAATCATCTTTGGAGGAAGTTTGGAAGCAATCGGAATAAAGCAATGTTTCTTTTGCGGAAGAATTTTCTTTTTCTAAAATAGCGATGCCGATTCGTTCGTAACCGGGGTCAATTGATATAATTTTCATAAAAATAAAATTTGAAATTCCAATCAAGTTATTCCGCAATATTAGTGAACACTTCTTGCACATCATCATTGTCCTCCAAGTCATCAATTAATTTCGCAGTTTTTTCCATATTCTCCTCTGATAAAGGAATAGTGTTTTGAGGAATCCACTGACTGTCTTTTTTTGCAAACCCCCAAATAACGGAACCAATTCCGCCCAAAACCAATCCGTTTTTGGAAAGAGTGTGTTTTATTTCCGCCACGGTCCTGTTTTTATTGTCCGTTAAAGTTTCAATAATCAAACCGCAACCGCCTGGGCCGTATGCCTCGTAAATATTCGCTTCTAAAGTGTCGGCATCGGCGCTCGCTCCTTTTTTGACGGCGCGCAAGATATTTTCCGCCGGCATATTGGCCGATTTGGCTTGCTCCATTACGCTTTTGAGTGTGGGCGAACTTATATTGCCGTTAACTTTTTTGGATTCCGCTGCGATAAGTTTGGCGAATTTGGAAAAAATCTTGCTCTTTTTAGCGTCTGTTATCTCTTTTTTCCTTTTAATTTTTGACCATTTATTATGTCCCGACATAAACAATAGTATATATTATTTACTGCGAATTTCAAGATTGATGGTTTGGTGGCGTGGTTTTATGTCCATTATCTTTGTAGACGAAAAAGGGGGGTGGACGATTGGCTTTGCTAATTGCCCACCCGCCCCTTTTGTCTTCGCAAGCGTTTAGCGACCGTGTCTCGCCGTAGTTTTAACGAAGGAGGAAGCGATCCAGACTAAATGATTTCATTTGGCCAAAAAGTCTTCGCCTGAAGATGTAAAAATTTAACTTCTGACATTTGGGAGGTTTTTGCGGTTTTGTGGAATATGGTTTTTTTGTGGAAATTTAGGTATTCCATCAAAACAAAATGCCCGGATGTTTTGTGGAAATATTGGGAATTTAGGATGTAAATATTGTGTTAATCCATTATGTAATTATGCATA
>JBDRMF010000050.1:0-4268 GCA_043812415.1 Patescibacteria group bacterium
GATTCGGTTGGAGCGATAATTAATTCAAATACTTTTGACAATCATGCTGATTTTCCTATTATAATTAGCGGTTCGCCAAATATAAATATCACAAATAATTCTGGAGCGAATAATGAAATAAATGGCATCAATATCTTTGGAACAATGACTAATCAAACAGCAACCACAACTCTTTCTTATAATCCCTTGCCCTATATTTTGGATAACGCTTTGACAGTGGCAGAAAATACCGCCTTAGAAATTGGACCAGAGACAGTTTTCAAAATTGCTAAAAAAGGTCTTAATAGTTTTGGTTTTATTAATGTGGATGGCTACTTAAATATCGCCGGTGGCGTCAATTCTGCCGATAAGGTTTTGTTTACATCTGTTTATGATAATAGTGACGGAACGAATGTGTATGGAGGTGATGCCATTGACACAAGTACAATAACAAAATTAGGTGAAATAAATTTAATTTCCGCCAGCTCCACAATTGAAAACGCGGAGTTTAGATATTTGGATAAGGCATTGTCTTATATAGATAAAGCAATTTCTTATAATGTTCCAAGTTTGCCATCGTCAATTGATCTGAAAAATGTAATTTTTGAAAATAATACTTGGTCAATTTTTGTGGATTCACTATCTGATACACCAGTTCATCGTGCAGATAATATAATGTTTGTTGGAAATCAATCAATGTCTGTTTTGGAAGGTTGCGCGATTATTGATAATAAATTAATTTGTTCTCTTGATTAAGTGTTTGGTAATTGGGTGGAAAATGTACTTAGAGGCAAGGCCTCTAACAAATTTAGCATTTGGAGTGTTGGGTGTTTCTTTGGAGACTTTGCTTCCAATTCAAAGGGCGGATTTTGGCGGAGCCAAAATCCGCCCCCTTTGTTTGATTATTCCCGTAGGCGTCTTACACCTACGGGAAATTGGGAAAAACCGTTATAAAATACCATAAATGTTCGCCAGAGTGTTCGTAGGTGTAAGACACCTACGAAACCCCTACAAAATTTCGATAAAATCGGTTTGCATTTTTTTTAAAACATGCTTTAATAATGGCAATAAAGATCAGAGAAAATAGGCGAGAAATTGATAATGATTTCAATAAGCCCTATTTAGGTCGTAAAGCGTTTTTGAGCGTTTTTCTCTGAGTCTTGTTAGAAAATATCTAAATAATCACTTGGGAATAGTATTCCCAAGTGATTAAAGAATTTTTAAAAAAATTAGTTATTTAAAAAATAAAATGGCAATTACAAAAGAAAAAAAAGGGAATATTTTGCAAAAAATCAAAGAAATTGTAAAAAATTCCGAAACAGTGGTATTTGTGAATTTTAAAGGATTGAATGTCAAGGAGACAACCAATCTTCGCAATAGTTTAAGAGATGCAGGGTCATCTTATATGGTCGTTAAAAAAACTCTTGCTAAAAAAACATTGCAGGAAACGCCGATTACAGGTGACATTCCGGAATTGGAGGGTGAGTTGGCTTTTGCTTATGGTCAAGACCAAATTGCTCCGGCTCGCGGGGTGTATGAATTTCAAAAGAAACACAAAAACAGAGTTTCGATTTTAGGGGGAATTTTTGAAGGCGGTTACGCAGACCAAACAAAAATGCTCGCAATTGCTCAAATTCCGGGATTGCAAGTATTGTATGGTCAATTCGTAAATCTTATCAATTCGCCGATTCAGGGATTGGTTGTGGCCTTGGATAAAATCGCCGAAAAGAGAGAAGGTATCGCTGTTTAGAAAATTAATTTTAAACGGCAAAATTATTCGCGTAATTATTAATTGACAAATAGTCAAAAGTCCATAAAGTCAAAAGTCGAAAGAAAAAAATTGGCTTGCTCTCCTAACTTTTAAAAAAGTTAAGCGAGTAAACAATTTTTTTGACTTTTGACTTTATGGACTTTACGGACTTTTAACTAAATAATCTTATGACAGAAGAAAAAAAAGAAGAAGTTGTTGAGGAAGTTTCTGAAAAAACAGAAGAAGTTATAAAAGAGGAAACTCCCGTTGAAGAAGTAAAAGAGGAAATCACAGCGGTGGTTGCTCCGATTGAGGAAAAAATTGAAGCGAAACCGGAAGCGGTTGCAACGCTGGCAGAAACAAAAAAAGAAGAGGTGGTTGTTGAAAACGAAGTAGTGGAAGTGCCGGAAAAATTCAAAACGATTGTTGAAAATATTGAATCAATGTCAGTGCTTGATTTGCATGAATTGGTTAAATTGCTTGAAAAGAAATTCGGTGTGTCAGCTGCCGCGGTTGCTGTTATGGGCGGGGCGATGGTTGAAGGAGCTGAGAGCGAAGTGGCAAAAAGTTCTTTTGATGTGGAACTTATGTCAGCCGGGGACCAAAAAATAGCGGTTATCAAAGTGGTAAAAGCTGTTTTGGGATTAGGTTTGAAAGAAGCCAAGGAATTAGTTGATTCCGCTCCGGCAATTCTCAAAAAAGATGTAAAGAAAGAAGATGCGGAGGCTTTAAAGAAAGGCATTGAAGATGCCGGCGGAAAAGTTGAGTTAAAATAATTTCCGACGAAAGCGAAAATAAAATGTTTAGAACAAAAAAGCGGGCGCCTACGGCGCCCGCTTTTTTCCACCGCAATTTTTGTAGATATTTTTTTAGAGAAATGATAAAATATTCGTATGGAAACTTTAAGCAAATTATTCGGGAGCGCTGACCGAGTAAAAATAATGAAATTGTTTTTGTCCAATGATGACCAAGTTTTTGATAATGGCGAAATTTCTGGCAGAGCAAAAGTAAAACCGATTATCGCGCGAAAAGAATTGGCTTTGCTCAACAAAATAGGTTTTATAAAAAAGAAAACTTGCTATAAAGAAGTTGACAAAAAATCAGGAAATAAAATCAAAACAGAAAAAGTAAAAACCAATGGTTGGATTTTGGATGCAAATTTTTCTTTGACGGCGCCTTTGAAAAATTTACTCATTAAGAGTAGTCCGCTCAAATCAAAAGAGGTGATTGAGCGCTTGAAAAATGGCGGAGTGTTAAAATTGGTGATTACCGCAGGCGTGTTTATTCAGGACAGTGATAGCCGAGCTGATATTTTGATAGTGGGCGATAATTTAAATAATTCTTATTTAGAAAAAGCAATTCATATTTTAGAGTCTGAAATAGGTAAAGAGTTAAGATATGTGATTTTGGACACGCCGGATTTTAAATATAGATTAGGCGTTTATGACAAATTATTAAAGGATATTCTTGATTTTTCCCATAAAAAATTAATCAATAGGTTGGATTTATAAGAGTTTATCCACAGTTTTAGTTGTTTTTATATTTTTTATAAATGATAAAATATAGGTAAATATTTAAAGGTCGTTAAAAAATCATAACACCAATGATGTGTTGGTAGTTAATAAACTATCAATTAAGTTTTGGTATATGATAATTTATTATTAATTTGTTTTTTAAAAAAATTATGATATTACAAACTTGGGGTACGGTATTGCCGCAGTCTTTCCAAAACTTATGGCTTGGCGTTGTGGGCTTTGTTCCTAATTTGGTTGTAGCAATAATAATTTTTATTATTGGTTGGGTCATTGGGGCTTTGTTCGGAAGAGTGGTATCGCAAATAATTCGTTCTCTTGGAATAGACAAAATATTGCGTAGCTCTGGCGTTGAAAAAACGCTTAATAAAGCAGGGTTTCGTTTGGATTCTGGCAATTTTCTCGGTGCTTTGATTAAATGGTTTATCATCATTGTTTTTGCGGTGGCGTCTTTTGATGTTTTGGGACTTGATCAAGTAAATCAATTTCTTCAACAAGTTGTTCTCCTTTATTTGCCAAGGGTGATTGCGGCGGCTGCGATTCTTTTGTTGGCGGCAATTATTGCCGATGCGACAGAACATATTGTAAAGGGGTCGGTTAAAGCGATTGGCGCTAAATCTTCCCATTTTTTGGGTGCGGCATCTCGTTGGGCAATTTGGGTTTTTGCGGGTTTAATGGCCCTTTACCAATTGGGTGTTGCGGCCGCTTTTGTTCAAACGCTCTTTACCGGACTTGTGGTGGCGTTTTCTTTGGCGATTGGTCTTGCGTTCGGTTTAGGGGGTAAAAATACAGCGGGAGATGTGATTGACAATTTCCACAAAAATATGACCAAATAGATCAAAATTTTGACATATTTCAAAACCGTTTCATTTTGTCAAAAGTGAAGCGGTTTTGTTTTTTTGTTCAAAAATTGTTGTAAATATGTTATATTATTATCCGACTGAAATAATGTCGGCGTAGCTCAGTTGGTAAGAGCGCGGCACTCATAAAGCCGAGGTCGTTGGTTC
>JBDRMF010000051.1:0-2474 GCA_043812415.1 Patescibacteria group bacterium
AAAAAATCAAGAAACTAACTTTCTTAGGGAGAGATAAACATTAAACTCCCACGAAAGTTGTTTCTTAATTTTTTGCTTAAATTGAAATTTTAGATATTTGTAATTTGAGATTTGTTTAGAATTTGAGATTTGTTTGTGTTTTGTAAACTAAATCGCAAAAAATCAAGAAACTAACTTTCTTAGGGAGAGATAAACATTAAACTCCCACGAAAGTTGTTTCTTAATTTTTTGCTTAACAATTTATGAAAATTGATATTAAAAATTTAACAATCAGACAAGCGCATAAGCATTTGATGGCGGGTGATTTTACGGCGCGCGCCTTGGCGCGCGCCTGTTTGGATAACATTAATCCGGAGCTAAATTCCTATATTGAAATTTTTGACGATGTTTTGGAGCAAGCGGACGAGGCGGATAAAAGAATACAAGCGGGCGATGCGACTTTATTAACCGGCATTCCACTGGCGATAAAAAATAATATTTTAATAAAAGGAAAACGGACCACAGCGGGCTCAAAAATTTTGGAAAATTATCACGCGGTTTATGATGCGACGGTGATAAAAAAATTAAAAGAAGCGGGGGCGGTTTTTGTGGGCGGAACCAATATGGACGAGTTCGCAATGGGCGGTTCCACGGAAAACTCCGCCTTTGGAATTACAAAAAATCCGCGCGATATTTCAAGAGTTCCCGGAGGTTCTTCCGGTGGGTCCGCAACGGCCGTGGCGAACGGCGAAGCTTTGGCGTCTTTGGGCACTGACACGGGCGGTTCAATTCGTCAGCCTGCCAGTTTTTGCGGAGTGGTTGGTTTGAAACCGACTTACGGAGCGGTTTCTCGTTACGGCGCCATCGCGATGGGGTCTTCTTTAGACCAAATCGGCTCGCTGGGAAAAACGATTGATGATGCGCAAATTGTTTTTGATTGCATTAAAGGTAAGGATAAAAAGGACAGCACCACCATTGCGGACGAATTATACACTCAGCGACAAATCACAAATGAAAACAAAAAAATAACAATAGGCGTTCCTACTCATTTTTTGAAAGAGGGCGTGGATGAAGACGCGCTCGCTAATTTTCAGGAAGCGGTTAAAAAATTAAAAAATTTAGGATACGAAATAAAAGAAATTGAATTGCCGAATATAAAATATTCTTTAGCGGTTTATTATATTATTATGCCGGCGGAAGCGTCCACCAATTTGGCGCGTTATGATGGCGTGCGGTATGGGCATCTAAAAGAAGGTAAAAATCTTTTAGAGGATTATATGAAAACAAAAGGGAGCGGTTTTGGAAAAGAAGTTCGTCGGCGAATTATGTTGGGGACTTTTGTGTTGTCGGCTGGCTATTATGATGCGTATTATAATAAAGCGACGGCGCTTAGAGAAATCATTAGAGAAGATTTCAGGCAAGCTTTTGAAAGTGTGGACGCAATAATAACTCCCACGACGCCTACTCCCGCGTTCAAAATTGGCGAAAAAATAAAAGACCCGATCCAAATGTATTTAGCGGATATTTTTACGGTTTCCGCGAATGTGACAGGCATTCCGGCGATATCCCTTCCGTCTGGTTTTGTGGACAGAGAGGGAAAACAATTACCGTTGGGATTACAAATTATGGCGTCGCCTGCACAAGAAAATATCTTGTTTCAAATCGGTAAAAAATTTTTGGATGAAAAATAATAATTCAAGGTATTACATATATTTGTTTTATGTCTTATAATATAAGTTATGGAAAATGTTGATTTTTTAAATATTCAGCAAATTTATTTTTGGATTTATCTTTTTTTAAAAAATTTATTTTATTATTTAAATCCGATTCGTTGGGCTGATATTTATCGCGAATATTGGCCACAATTAATATTCGTTTCCTTAATAATATCGGTTCTCATTCTGGTCGGTATTATTTATACGCATAGAAAAATGAAAGAAGTGGCTAAAAAAGATGCGGAAGTTTTTGACACGGTGGTCGCATCCGCAGTTGCGACGGAAGGTCAGCCGATTAAAAATAAGCGTTGGGAAAGAATTTTGGAATATATCAATTCAGATTCTCAAGAGGGGTGGCGGTTGGCGATTTTGGACGCCGATATTGTGTTGGACGAGATGATGACCAAGTCGGGTTATGGCGGAGAGAGTTTGGGCGAAAAATTAAAGCGAGTTGAGAAAAGCGATTTCAATACCATCAACGAAGCTTGGGAAGCGCATAAAATTAGGAATATGATTGCGCATGCGGGGTCCGATGTGATTTTGACAAAGAGGACCGCTAAAAAAGCGATTGATTCTTATAGGCGAGTATTTGAAGAGTTTCATTATATTTAATTGGAAAGTAACAGGTGAAAAGGGGGGAAAAAATCAAGAAACTAACTTTCTTAGGGAGAGATAAACATTAAACTCCCACGAAAGTTGTTTCTTAATTTTTTGCTTAAATTGAAATTTTAGATATTTGTAATTTGAGATTTGTTTAGAATTTGAGATTTGTTTGTGTTT
>JBDRMF010000052.1:0-3666 GCA_043812415.1 Patescibacteria group bacterium
AATTCTTTGGATGGATTTTTTAAAAAGATAAAAACGGCGATTAGTATCCACGCTGGGCTAACTCATAGGCGTAAATTAAAAATGACCAAATCTATCATTATTGGCAGAAATTAGCCCCACAAAAGTTCCATTAAGCCAAGATTTGATTCTTCCCGCACCGCAGGTGCGTAAAACTTTCCAAAACGCTGAAATTGTAAATTGGCGGAGAGGACAGGATTTGAACCTGCGGTGCCTTTCGGCACACACGCTTTCCAAGCGAGCCCATTAAACCACTCTGGCACCTCTCCGTTTTTTATGTATGAATTTTATAATTTTTAATTTTGTAACCTGCCTCATCGGCAGACAGGTCCAGTTCAAAACAAATTTTCAATTTTCAATTTTCAATTTTCAATCAATTCCTAAATTTTCAATTTTCAAGGACGGATTTTGGCGGAGCCAAAATCCGTCCTCATTTATAATCTAAAATTTATAATTTCTCTTCCTTTTCCCCTAATCTTTATACACGGCTTCGTCACAAACCACAACTGCATTTTTTCCTTTCTGCTGTTTGGCCTCATACATTGACTGGTCGGCTTTTTTTATCAACTCGCCAATATCGCAAATTTTGCGTTCCGCGGAACAATAACGAGAAATATCTGCGACGCCAAAACTAGCGCTTAATTTTTGGTCGCACACTTTCAATTTTTGCAATCCCATCCGCATAGTTTCCGCGATTTTAGACGCCATTTGAATATCCGCCCCCAATAAACCCACCACAAATTCATCTCCGCCCCAGCGTGCCACAATATCAAATTTTCGCACCAAATCCTGAAAAAGAGTCGCCGCTTTTTTCAAAACTTGGTCGCCCGCATTATGCCCGCACCGGTCATTAATTTTTTTCAAATCGTCAATATCAATAAAAATCAAGGAAAAATCATTAAAAATAATTTTTCTGTTTTCAGTGTCTCTGCGACGACTTTGAATTTCCGCAGACACTTTGTTCATTTCATTTATAAAACCATGCCGATTATACAATAAAGTCAAAAAATCATAATTCGCCACGGACGCCAATTTTTTTATTTCGGCCTCTTTTTCCGAGAGCGTCGCCTCAAGCATTTTGATTTTTTCTTTTAATTCCATCTCTAAATTTTTCATAAATTTTATTTTAATCATCCAATTCCTCGCAACTCTACTATGGGGTCATTTATAATTTTTAGCCACCCCTCCGCCAATTGGTCTATATAATATCTACTCTCGCAAGATTTTTACCATCCACTAATTTATTTTTCAGCAAAAAATCTTTAACCCTTTCAAACATTTTGCGATGACCCTGAACATTTGGATGCAGACCATCTTCTAAATCGTTTTTTATATTCAGTAAATCAATCATTGGTATAAAGTGAATATTTTGCTCATTGCAAACTGATTTTATAACCAAATTATATTTTTCTATATTCTCATTACAATAACTTTCGCCTGTTTCTTCCCAAGGAATTGTTTCCGATTCGTCTATTCTCGCTGGACCAACAAAGATTATCTTGGAGCTAAATTTTCTAACTTCTTTAATTAATTTATTTAGATTCTTTTCAAATTTATCTAACTTAACCCAATTATTATTTTTAGATCCCACATAAATAGAATCATTTTTTCCAATGTCAAAAATACAAATATTATCATTTTTGTAATTCTCATTATCGGAATCCCCCCAAAATCTTTCTTCCGCTTCATTGTTAAATCTTTTTAATATATTTTCAGTTGTATTGGATTCAATGCCAAGATTATAGATAAATACTTTCTTTTCATCTTTTTCATCTAAAGATTCAAAATACAATTTAAGACGATTAACCCATCCTCCTTTTTCAGAGTCCCAAGCACCCCAAGTGACACTAGTTCCAAAAATACAAATAATTTTTTCCATAAAATTTTTTATTTTAATTTATAATTTTTTGGACTGGACCGCTTCGCTAAACGCTCGCGGAGACGATTGGGGCGGCGGGCGAAGCCCGCCGTCCCTCTATTTTAATGTTCTTGTGTTTTAATGATTTTTTCCCAACAAAGCGTGCACTCGTTCCTCCACCGGCGGATGAGTCAAAAACATTTTCGCTATAAATCCGGTTGATTGTTTGCGTTTATACGGATTGGAAATATACAAATGCGCCGTAGCATGGCTAACCCGTTTCATTTGTGTCCCATTTTGCGAAATTTTTTCCAACGCGGTCGCCAAGCCCGCTGGATTATGCGTTAGAGTCGCGCCGGAAGCGTCCGCCAAAAATTCCCGTTTTCGCGAAATCGCCAATTGAATCAACATCGCCACAAAGGGAGTCAAAATCGCTAAAATAATTCCTGCGATTGTCATTATTGTTCCCGCTTGATTATTGTTATTGTCTCCCCCGCCCAAACTTC
Source organism: Patescibacteria group bacterium (assembly GCA_043812415.1). Lineage (GTDB taxonomy): Bacteria > Patescibacteriota > Minisyncoccia > Phycocordibacterales > UBA12079 > JBDRMF01. Next base: position 2,383 of record JBDRMF010000052.1, read on the forward strand.
TAAAAAACGAAGCGCGCAAAAAGAAGTCGGACAAAAGCGAAATAAAACCGACTAACACGACCACGATGGTCGCCAACAAAATATCTTTATTATTAATATGCGAAAGTTCGTGAGCAATAACTCCTTCCAATTCTCTTTGGTCTAAAATATTCAACAATCCAGTCGTAACCGCAACGGCGGAATTACGGGCATTTCTGCCGGTGGCGAAAGCATTGGGCGACTGATCGTTGATTATATAAATTTTCGGCGCCGGCAAACGAGCTTGGCGCGCGAGTCGTTCCACTATATCAAATAAATCCCGATTGGCAGAGCGTTCAATTTGTTTCGCGCCAGACATTTTTAAAACAATTTTATCCGAGAAAAAATAACTGAAAAAATTCATCAAAAAAGAAAATCCTATCGCAAAATACAAAATATTTTGATTACCGAAAATATAAGAAAAAATCCAACCGACAGCGACGACAAAAATCAAAAACAATGCCATCAATAAATAGGTTTTTCTGATATTTTTGAGTTGTTGCGCGCGAGGATTCATAAAATTGATTATTTGGAAGCAAGGCTTCCAAATGGATTATTTTAATTTTTTTAATAATTTAATTTGATATTCAAAAAAATTATTCTTTTTCCAAAATTTTTTTCCAACGTTATTATTGGCTTCCACATTTACTTGCATATATTTAATCTTTTTTGAATTAAAATATCTTAGAGCGAAATTTAATAATTTTTGACCAATTTCTCGCTGTCTATATTTTTCTTCCACAAAAATATCATAAACCATTCCTATTTTTTTGAATATCAGTTCGTTGGACGTTTTTTCAACTCCCCCTTCCAAAAAACCAACCAAATGAGCGTCGTTGTCCTCGGCTACAAGTAAAATGCTATTTCGGGTTTGAATTATCTCTTTGAAATATTTTTTTAGACCTGTGTAGCGTTGATACGGTTTATATATTTTATTAAGTGTGCGATGATAAACAACCATTTTTTTGACAAGTCGCAATATAGATGGGATGTCCGTTTCTCTTGCTTTTCTTATTTTCATAAAAATGTTTTTTAAGTTTTGTGCTGGGGGGGGGAGATTGGTCAGGAATATTTTTCCTGACGGAAAAATTTAACGACCCTGGCTCGCGGTGTTCGCCTTGTCTTCGCTTCGCTCCGACAAACTCACACAACGCTCCGCCTTTCGCTTCCTGACGAAAGCCAAACAGTTGGCTTTCTCCCTCGGCGTAATTCCGCTTCGCTACATTGTGCTCTATTCTTAAAATAGTCCGAACGCATTTCGCCGCC
>JBDRMF010000053.1:0-5539 GCA_043812415.1 Patescibacteria group bacterium
CGAATTATCGCTGATTCAAAAACTTCGCGAGGGTGCACCAGACTTTCATTAAGAGTGCCGATTGAAATTATTTCTCTTTCAATTTCTTGATTTCGGCTATCCAAATAAAACACAACAAAATGCTCTTTTTTACTAATACGAATATCAGCCATTCTGTCCCAAACATTTTTGGCCGAAAGCAAGATTGAGGTTTGCTTGCCTTTTAATTTTCGCCTCCCCAATTCAAAACAAGCTATAATTTCGCAAGCTTTCGCTTTGCCTAAACCGTGAATTTTTTCCAATTCCGCAACATTTGTTTCAGAAATTTTTTCATTCTTAAATTTTCTTAAAATATTTTTTGCCAAATCAATCACATTCAATTCTTTCGTCCCTGTTCGCAATAAAATTGCCAATAATTCAGCGTCTGATAATTTTTCCGTACCGTATTTTTCCAATTTTTCCCGTGGCCTATCCACTTTTGGAATGTCTTTTATTTTTAGCATTTTGTTAAATCCTTACTTAATAATATTATAGCATATTAAAATTTTCCCAACGGCTCAAGTCGTTGAGCCGTTCAGCCATTTTGTGGCTACACTAAGCCCGAAACCAAAAGAAAGCCCCGCAAGACAAAGTCTTGCGGGGCTTTCTATTGTAAATGAGACAAATGATATATTTATTTTCTCGCTTTTTTCTTTTTCTGTTCTTCTTCTTTTTTAAAAGGAAAGCCGAGATATCGGAGAAAAGCCTCTGCTTCTTTTTTGGTTTTAGCGGAAGTGACTATTGTGATGGACAACCCAAAAGCGTTTTTTAATTCATCGTCGCTGGTTTCCGGAAAAATAATATGTTCTTTGATTCCAAGCGTGCAATTACCCATTTCGTCAATTGATTTTGTAGGCAATCCTCTAAAGTCTTTTGTTCTCGGCAAAGCGACATTAACCAATTTATCCAAAAAACTAAACATTCTTTCTCCTCTTAATATCGTTTGATACCCCACAATTTCTCCCTCCCTTAATTTGAAAGCGGCGATTGATTTATGAGCTTTTCTTGGAGAGGGTTTTTGTCCGGCAATTTGTGTTAACCGCTCCTCTATCAATTCAACTCTTTTTTTATCCTTATTTGACGAACCGACGCCCACATTCAAAACAACCTTTTCCATTTTAGGAACTTGCATAATATTTTTATATTTGAAATCCGCTTTTAACGCTTCAAACACTTCTTTTTGTTTTTGTTTTATATTCATATCTTTATATACTTAATCCAATATTGCCTCGGTCTTTTTACTTATTCTGACATTTTTTCCTTTTATTGTCCTTTTCCCGATTTTGGTTATTTTTTTCGTTTTAGCATCCACAAAAGCCACATTGGAAATATGAATCGGGTATTCCTTTTCAATAATTTGTCCCTTTTGTCCTTTTTTATTCGCTTTTTGGTTTTTCTTTTTTTTATTTGTGCCTTCCACAAGCACCATTTCAAGTTTAGGAAAAGCACGCAAAACCTTCCCAGTTTTACCCTTGTCTTTTCCAGTGATTATTTTTACAATGTCATTCTTTTTAATTTTCATAATTATAAGCTAACCCTTTAATTTATATAACTTCCGGGGCTAAAGAAATAATTTTTTGGTAACCCAATTCGGCGATTTCTCGCGCAATGGGACCGAAAATTCTTCCCGCAATCGGTTCTTTTTTATCTTTTTCAATTATAACGACCGCATTATCATCAAAACTGATATATGACCCGTCCTTTCTTCTTTGTTTATTCTTAGTTCTCACCACTATAGCTCTCAATACATCTTTCTTTTTTACTTGTTTTCTCGGTTCAGCCGTTTGCACGGACAAAACAACAATATCCCCTATTCCAGCGTATCGTCTTTTGGAATCACCCAACACTTTGAAAACCCGGCCGATTTTACCGCCTGAATTATCTGTTATTTTTACTATTGTTTGTGGTTGAATCATTTTTTTGCTTTACGGGAAAAATCGCTCTGCGATTTTTCCCCTTCTTTTGGAGAAAATCGGCTTCGCCGATTTTCTCCAACTTTTCCAAATTTTATAAACTTTCTAATTTTTGACTTTTAACTCTGAACCTTTTCTCTTTGGAAATCGGATTACATTCTATAATTTCAACAGTATCGCCAATCTCATATTTGCCATCATCATAATGCACTTTATATTTCTTCGCGATTGAACGATATTTTCCGTATTTGGGATGTTTTACAAATCTTTTGGTTAAAACCACCAACGTTTTATCCATTTTATTGGAAACAACCACGCCTTTAATCGTTGTTCTTTTTATATTATTCTTTTGTTCTTTTTCTTGTTCCATACCATTTATACTGTTTTGCGAACATTTAATTCTGTTAATATGCGCGCGATTTCTTTTCTCGTGTTTCTGCCTTTTTTCACATTTCTTGTTTTACTGCCTGACAAACCAAAACGAAACTCACGCAATCCCGTTCTTTTTTCTGATAAAACTTTATGCAAATCTTTATCTATTTTATTTTTTAAATCTGTTTTTTTTGACATAACAAGCATTACTTTACATTAAATATCGCTTAAAATCAACATTAAATATTTATTTTCGCTCTATCAATTATTTTTGTCTTTACAGACAATTTTGTTCCGGCTTTTCTTAACACTTCTCTAGCGACCGCTTCATCAACCCCGTCCACCTCAAATAAAATTGTCCCCGGTTTTACCGGAACGCAATATCCCTCAGGTGCTCCTTTTCCTTTTCCCATTTTTACTTCAGCCGGTTTTGAAGTGAAAGGTCTATCTGGAAAAACTCTGATCCAAATTTTGCCAACTTTTCCGAGATGTTTTTTAGCGGCTTTTCTCGCTGCTTCAATTTGATTGGATTCAATGCGAGTCCCTTCCAAAGCTTTCAAACCGAAAGACCCGAAAGCAATCGTATTCCCGCGAGAAGCCACCCCAATCTTGTTTGGATTTTGTCGGCCTGTTTGCCATTTTCTGTGTTTTGCTTTTTTTGGAAATAACATAATATAATTAGTCAAAAGTTTATAAAGTCAAAAGTCGAAAGCTTTTTGGGAAAATCGCTCTGCGATTTTCCTCCTAAAATAATTTTATTATTATTTTTTCTTATTAAAAATATCCCCTTTATAAATCCATACTTTTATACCAATAATGCCGTACGACATATAAGCTTTTTCTTTCGCAAAATCAATATCGGATCTAAAAGTCTGAAGCGGAATTCTGCCTTTTTTCAATTCTTCCCTGCGCGCCATTTCAGCGCCTCCCAAACGACCGGCTAAAAAAATCTTAACCCCTTTAACATCTCTGTTAGCCGCCACTTTTTCAACCATTGTTTTTAGCACCCTTCTAAACGGCATTCTTTTTTCCAATTGCTCCGCGACCATCATCCCCACTATCGCCGCATCCGTTTCGGGACATCGCACTTCTTCAATGTCTATTTTTAATTCTTTGGCTTTTGGCAATTTATATTTTGTCATAAAAGCCAAAATATCATCTTTCAATTTTTGCGCCCCTTCGCCACTTCTCCCGATTATCATACCGGAACGAGAAGTTTTTATGATAATTCTGAATAATTTTTCCGTTCTTTCCATTTCAATTGAAGAAATATAAAATTTTCGCAATTTTTTTTCTAAATACTCACGAAGCAAAACATCCGTTTTTAAATATTCAGAATATTTTTTACGCACACCAAACCAGCGAGATTTCCAATCTCTTAATATTCCAATTCTATGCGAGTATGGGTGAACTGTATGTGTCATAATTATTGTTTAACTTATAGCGAGTTAGCTTATAGCTTTTAGGGGAAAAATCGCGGGGCGATTTTTCCTTTGGGGAGGAAATCGGCTTCGCCGATTTCCTCCCCTTTTTTTTGAACTGCTTTTTTTGGATTGCTTCGTCGTAACCTCCTCGCAAAGACGAAAGTTTTTGCTTTTCACTGACGAATTTTGCTTCGCAAAATTCGTCCCTGCAAGGAGCCCGCGACGGGACAATCCGAATTATTTATTTTTTAACTTTTTCTTTTTGTTCGTCTGCCAATGTAATTGAAATATGGCTTGTTCTTTTTTTAATAGGGTAAGCTACTCCTCTCGCCCCCGCCCTATGTCTTTTTAATGTTGGACCGCTGTCAACCGTAATTGTTTTTAAAATCAAATTTTCTTTATCTAATTTATTATTATGTTTAGCGTTCGCAATGGCCGATTCCAATAATTTTTTCACTGCCGAAGAAGCTTTTTTATTTAAATACTTAAGTTCTTGAATAGCTTGGTCAACTTTCTTGCCACGAATTAAATCCGCCACCAAACGAACTTTTCTTGGTGATTGTCTATAATTTTTTAATTTTGCCGTTGTTTCTGTCATAATTATTGTTTAGCCGTTAGGGGAAAAATTCGCTTCGCAAATTTTTCCCTTAACCATTTATCGCTTAATTTTATTTTGATGCCTTGGCCGCTTTAGCAGCTGTTATTTCAGATTCTTTTTTCTTTTGTTCCAAATCTTTTTGCATTTTACCGCCATGTCTCACAAATTTCTTGGTTGGCGAAAATTCGCCAAAACGATGTCCCACCATATCTTCAGTTACAAGCACTGCGATATGGTCTTTACCATTATGAACTCCGAATGTCCAACCAACCATTTCCGGAGATATTTGGCAGGCTCGTGCCCATGTCTTAACCACACCAGCATCGCCTGGCTTCTTGCCTTCTATTTTCTTTAAAAGTTTTTCATCCACGAATGGACCTTTCTTAAGCGATCTTGTCATAAAAATTTAAAAAGCAAACACTCTTTAATACAGTGAAGCCTTTTATATATTAACAAAATTCAGTTGAAAGTCAATAAATAATCATTTTTTTAATTTTTATTGAAAAAACCGCCGAGCAAGCTCGGCGGTTTTTTCAGTATTTTTTGTTGCGGGTGCCTGATTTGAACAGGCGTCTGGAGGTTATGAGCCTCCCGAGATACCACTTCTCCAACCCGCGATAATTCTTATATTATTATGTTATATTTTTTTCTCTCGCTTTCATAACCTCCGAGGTTATGAGTCTATATTTGCCTTTCGCGAGATACCACTTCTCCAACCCGCGATAAGATAACAATTATTTTTTCTTTATTTTAACAAACCTCCGAGGTTATGAGTCTATATTTGCCTTTCGCGAGATACCACTTCTCCAACCTGCGATAAGATAACAATTATTTTTTCTTTATTTTAACAAACCTCCGAGGTTATGAGTCTATAATTTGCCTTTCGCGAGATACCACTTCTCCAACCTGCGATAAGATAACAATTATTTTTTCTTTATTTTAACAAACCTCCGAGATTATGAGTCTATAATTTGCCTTTCGCGAGATACCACTTCTCCAACCCGCGATAAGATACAAACAACATTATATCCTAAAATCATTAAAAAACAAGCCGTATCGCTTACAAACACTCGCAAATCTCAAATTACAAATATCTAAAATTTCAATTTAAGCAAAAAATTAAGAAACAACTTTCGTGGGAGTTTAATGTTTATCTCTCCCTAAGAAAGTTAGTTTCTTGATTTTTTGCGATTTAGTTTACAAAACACAAACAA
>JBDRMF010000054.1:0-10379 GCA_043812415.1 Patescibacteria group bacterium
TAATTAAATTTATAATATTAAATTTATAAATTTTTTTAAATAAAGGTTTTTTCAGGTTCGGTTTTCTAAAATACTTTATTCTGTTTTTTAGCGGGTCTGCATTCCGTGTCGTTAAGAAATTCAACTGTCTTTATTTTAAGGATTATTCGCGAATTCAGGAAATAATTCAATTTTGGTAAAAGGGAAAAGTCTGATAAAAGCTCGCCCGATTATCAATTCTTCCGGTAGAACTCCCCAAATTCTGGAATCTGAACTGGCGGGGCGGTTGTCTCCTAACACAAAATATTCGCCCTCGCCCAAGACGACCGTTGAATTATTATTTGAAAAACTTGCGATATATGTTTCTTGCAACTCAAAACCGTCTGGCATCGCCTCGTTTTTGATTGTAATTTTTTCGTCTTCCAAAATAACGGTTTCAAACGGTAAACCGGTTATTCTTTTTATAAAAAATTTTTTTGGATTTTTGGGATAACGAAAAATAATTACTTCGCCCCGTTCCGGTTTTTTAAAATTGTAAGATAATTGGTCCACAATCAGATAATGCCCCGTTTCAAAATTGGGACTCATTGACGCTCCGCTCACCAAAAACGGTTGCGCGATAAAAATTCTGAACGGGAGCACTATAAGAATGGCGATTAAGGAGAATTTAAGAGTTTCTATAATAAAATTTTCTTTATTTTCACTCATCTTGAGCCTATTGTATTACAGACAAAGACAAATTGCAAAAATTAAAATCAGCAAGACACGAAAAATGAAAACAAACAAAAAAATAAAGCCCGAGAGGTTGGAACCTCTCGGGCTTTTTAATTCACGACTCTGTGATGGTCGCAAATTATTTGTGTAAAGGACAATTAGAGTCTTTCTCCAATTTTATATTAATTTTCCCTAAGCTCATAAGCCAGCCGATAAAACACGAGATAGTTATCATGAACAAAAGCATGGCCATAAATTCAGGGGCTGAATTGTATTTCGCGGTCATTATCACCATGACAAGCAAAATAACTAAAGCAATAGATACTAACCCGCCAATCGCTGTGAAAAAATCAGTGCGAGCGAAGTTCATACTTGCGTAAGCGGTAACACCAAAAAACAAACCCAGCATAAACGTGATCGCAATAACCCATGTTGTTAAACTACTATTGGCGTATGCTACGAAGAATAGACACGAGAGAGCAATAAAAAAATAAGATTTGAATAACGACCCTACCCTTTTATTCCGCCAGGCAGACCAACTCAAGAAAATAAAAAAACCAAACAAGACGAAGTTGGCGAGGGTTAACAGCCAACTTTTTTCAGAGATTTGTTTTTGATTTATGACACGGCTTTGCCAGCCGTGTTGTATATCGTTAGAAATCTCTTTTTGCAAAATTGTTTTTGTTTTCGCAAAAGGAAACGAGAAAAAATTTATTTTTTTATCAATTTCCTCCGTAACGGTGATTTTTTTCTCTTTCGTCAGACAAACTTTTTTAATATCTTCATCTGAAATGCCAAGTTCCTCACTTGGCAAAGGAATTATTTCTGTTTGAATTTTGGTGGTCTTATAAATAACCACCTGCCCATTTTTGATTTCGGCTTCCAGTGTTTCCTGCCCACCAACTACGATGGGACATAAAACAAAAATTACAAAAATTAAACATATTATTGCCAAAGCACCCACACCCCAAAGACTAAATAATTTTTTCACCATTTTTTCTCCTCCTTTTTTGCCTGTTCATTTTTTTGATGAATCAGGACTTTTTGTTTACGCGCGACATCCAAGCAAGTTTTTTGTTTGTTTAGACGCGCACTATTTAAGTGAGTTTTTTGTTTTTATATTTTTTTGTCAAAATACAATCTGCTAAAACAATACCACGGTTGTATGAAAAAATCAAACCAAAAAGTAAAAATTGAAAGAGATTGGAACACTTCCAAATTATAAGTATTTTGGACACCTCGCAGGCGAATATACTTGGTTGGGCAAAGTTTTGTGAAAAACAAATTATTTACGCAATAAAATCATTGTCAATTATAATTTATGGTTTTAAAATAAAGAATATAGAAATGAAATTGTTATGCGATTAAATTTATCAAAAAATGATGATTCCGTTTTAGACAAAGTTCTTGATTGCGGAAAAGGTAGTTCTTTTGATTTTTTGAAATTTGACGAAAAAGGGAAACAGATGAAAGTTTTGGAGAGATGGAAATATTATAAAGATGATAAACTTTATAAAAGTTTTTTTAAAGATTCCGAGTTGATAAGATTATCAGATGAAATTTTCGGACGCATAGATGAAACGGAAATCTTATTTAATAACAAATAATATTGCATTTTTTGAAAATTAGTTTATAATTTTAAACCATTATGACAGTCCGAATGAGACATACTAGTGGACACACTAAAAATAGGAGGTCGCACCACGGCTTAACAACGCCGCGACTTTCCAAATGCGTTAAATGCGATTCTTTTCATTTGCGACACAGAATGTGCGAAGTGTGCGGAACTTACAGAGAAAGACAGGTGATTGACATAAACGCGAAAATCACTCGGAAAAATGAAAAAAGGGTTGCTAAAATGAAAGAATTGGGATTAGATCCGAATAAAAAACAACAGGAACCTGAAATTTTAGACTCAAAGAAACTATCGAAAAAAGCATAGAAATAGTTTTTTAAAAAATTAAAATTAAAATTGATTAAGCATATTATGTTGGACAGACATCTTTTAAGATCAATAGCGTTGCAGACTCTTTTTGAATGGGATATTAGGGATGATAAAAATAAACTTGATATCAATAAAATTCTTGATAATAATTTAAAAGAATTTGCTCAATCAAACCAGATTCCTCAATTTGCTCAAAAAATCGTGGACTCTGTGTTGGAGAAACAAATTGATTTGGACAATATTATCAAACAGGCCGCCCCACAATGGCCGATAGAAAAAATTCCCGTCGTTGACAGAAATATTTTGCGGATAGGAATTTATGAACTTTTATTTTCCGGTAAAGATGAAGTACCTCCTAAAGTGGCAATCAATGAAGCTATTGAATTGGCGAAAGCTTTTGGCGGAGAAAATAGCGGAAAATTCATTAGCGGAGTAATGGGGACTATTTATAAAGAATTGGGAGAACCCAGAAAACACGAGACGAGCCACGAAAATAAAAAAAAAATAAATATTAAAGATTTACCGCAAAAAATATTGGCGGGTGCAATGGTTTATGCAGAACATAATGGAGAATTTTTTATTGCGCTAACTCATAATATTTTTGGTTATTGGACTTTGATAAAGGGCAGTGTTGAAAAAGATGAATCGTTGGAAAAATGTGCGATTAGAGAAGTCAAAGAAGAAGTGGGGCTTGATGTGGAAATAAAAGACAAATTGGGTGAAAATGAATACATCGCTTTTTATGATGAGGAGGGGCGAGTCAGAAGACGAATAACTTATTTTTTGGCTAAAAGCGATTTTAAAGAGTTGGTGTTGGAAGAAAATGGCGGGAAATTTGGCACTTTAAACGATATAAAATGGTTCAAATTGTCGGAAATTGATAAATTGGAATTTTATAAAGATTTAAAACCGACGATAGAAAAAGGTATTGAAATAATTAAGAAAAAAATAATTTAGAAAAATGAATTTTGAAAAATTTGAGAAAAAAATAGGCGTAAAATTTAATGACATTAAACTTTTACAAACCGCTTTCACTCATCGTTCTTATATCAATGAGCATAAGAACGAGGAATTGGAACACAACGAAAGATTGGAATTTTTAGGCGATGCCGTTTTGGAATTGGTCACCACTCATTATTTATTTAAAAAATTTCCAAATGAAGCTGAGGGAGTTTTAACTTCTTATCGGTCGGCGATTGTGAACACGACCTCGCTTCTTAATGTGGCGGAAAAATTAGGTGTCAATAAGTATGTGTTATTGTCCAAAGGAGAAACCAAAGATATAGGGCGAGCCAGAACTTTTATAATCGCCAATGCTATAGAGGCGATTATCGGAGCGATTTATTTAGACCAAGGTTATGACGCAGCGGTTAAATTTATAGATGAAAATTTTTTGGCAATGACCGATGAAGTGGTCAAAAAACAATTATGGCAAGATGCGAAAAGTTTTTTTCAAGAAAAAGCGCAGGAGATTGAAAAAGTCACTCCTTCGTATAAAGTTTTGAAAGAAATCGGTCCCGACCATAACAAACAATTTAAAGTGGGGGTATTTTTGCAAGAAAAATTGATAGCCGAAGGAGCCGGCGTTTCAAAACAAGAAGCCGAACAAATAGCGGCAAAGAGGGGATTGAAAATTAAAAAGTGGGCGTAGCGTCGGGCGCAAATTTTTCTTTCTCATACAGAGTATTTTTTGTTATAATGTGTTAATGAATAATTTAGTTTTATATCGCAAATATCGTCCGCAAACTTTTTCTGAAGTTTTGGGGCAAGAACATATCGTTGAGACTCTCGCAAAAGCGATTTCTTTGGGAAATATTTCGCACGCTTATCTTTTTTCCGGAACAAGAGGAACCGGCAAGACCACCATTGCGCGCTTATTGGCTCAAGAAATTAAATGTTCCGCAAATGATTTGAATGAAATTGATGCGGCGTCCAATAGGGGTATTGACGATATTAGAGCGTTAAAAGAGGCCGTTATGGTTTCGCCTTTTGAATCATTATATAAAGTGTATATAATTGACGAAGTTCATATGCTCACCAAAGAGGCCTTTAATGCGCTTTTGAAAACTTTGGAGGAACCGCCCCAGTATGTTGTTTTTGTTTTGGCGACAACTGAAATAGAAAAAATTCCGGATACCATTTTATCTCGTTGCCAAATTTTCACATTCAAAAAACCAACGCAGAAAATTCTTAAAACAATTGTTTTAGATATTGCCAAAAAAGAAAATATTGAATTGGAAAACGGCGCGGAAGATTTAATCGCATTGTTGGGCGACGGGTCTTTTCGCGACACTTTGGGAATTTTGCAGAAAATAATCAGCGCGTCCGATGATAAAAAAATCAGCGTCAAGGAAGTGGAAACAATCACCGGCGCGCCCAATGGCGAATTGGTTAATAAATTTATTTCCGCCTTGTCTGAAAAAAATTTGGAGGCGGGTTTGCAAGCGATAAATACAGCGACAGAAAATAGCGTAGATACGCAGGTTTTTACAAAATTGATTATGCATAAAGTGAGGGCTATTTTGCTTTCTCGTTTTGCCAAAGATATGGAAAAAATATTGAGAGATGATTTTTCAGAAAATGATTTTGAATTTATAAAAGAATTAAGTCAGAAAAAAAATTCAAATTTAAATTCTCAAACACTGAAAGAATTGATAGATGCGTTTGACCAAACCAAATCATCATATATTTCTCAATTACCCCTTGAACTTATGCTGATAAAATCAGCGACAACGGAATGAAAAAGAAAAAAACTTTATAAACGACGATAATATAAATATGGATTTATTGATAAAAGAATTGATTGCCGAGGGTGTTTTAAAATCGGCGGAAATTATGGTGGCGTTTCGGGCGGTGGATCGCGCGGACTTCGTCCGCGCAGAAAACCGACCTTTGACTTACGAAAATATTCCGCTTCCGATTGGCGCGGGTCAAACTATTTCCCAACCCTATACCGTGGCGTTTATGTTGGAACTTTTACAAGCTCGCGCAGGAGACCGCGTTTTGGATATTGGCGCTGGTTCGGGTTGGCAAACGGCGTTATTAGCGGAGATAGTCGGAATAACCGGCAAGGTATTCGCCGTGGAACTTTTGCCGGAACTTTTTGAATTTGGCAAAAATAATGTTTCCAAATATGATTTTATTAAAAATGGTATTGTAAAATTTTATTGCCAAAACGCCCAAAATGGGTTGCCTGCAGAAGCGCCTTTTGACAAAATTATTTCCGCCGCCGCGAGCGACATTGTCTCGCCGGCGTGGAAAACGCAATTAAAAACTGGAGGCCGAATGGTATTACCAATCGGTAACTCCGTGCGTTTGATTGTCAAAAAAGACGCTGATAATTTTGAAGAATTTATATACTCAGGCTTTGCGTTTGTGCCATTTGTGGCAAAATAAATATTTTGAATTTTAACGAATGTTTGCGAAAACGATTGACGACGACGGGCGAGGCTCCGCCTCGCCCGTCGTCTCTGCGAGCTTTTAGCGAAGTAGCCCTGTGGTCCTGTGGTAATGCACATGCGCGAGCGCACATCTGACGTTTTTTACTTGGGAATAGCATTCCCAAGTAAATAATCGTTATAAATAACCATTTGTTACCTCAGTTTTCTGGGGTTGACGCATTTTCTTTTTCGCCCATTTATTTGATTATTCCCGTATCATTCTCGTAGGGGTCTTTTATTCCTATAGAAAAAATCTCTATAAAAATCTCGTAGGGGTGAGAACCCTGCGAGGGATAAACACTCTAACTTTTGGAGAACTTTTTGATGGGTGTCCGACGTCCGTCAAAACAATGCCCGCTAATTTTTCACCCGCTAATTCAACTATTACACCGCTTCCTGACGGACGTCCGACGTCCGTCAATTCATCCGCCTCAATCAAAACTACCCCAGTTAACTGGGGTAATTAAAAAAACATGGGGCTGGTTCAAACAACTTGTTTTCTTTTTTAAATAATTTGTTTCCGCTTGCGTTCAAATAATCACTACAGTTAACTGGGGTAATTCTTTTTGCCACGCACTCTTCTCTCCCAAACCGAATTTCTTTTGAAAACTCTTTTGAAAACTCTTTTTAGAACCAAGCCCTAAGCTTTTTTACTTTACCACACAGCAATTACCCCAGTTCACTTGGGTAGTTTACAGAACAAAACAAATATTCCGGTCAACTGAATATTTCCACTTGGACGTCCGATGTCCGTCAATTCATCCGCCTCAATCAAAACTACCCCAGTTAACTGGGGTAGTTATTTTGTACTGTAAACTACCCCAGTTAATTGGGGGTTTGGTGGTTTGGCGGGGGACCGTTCAAAAAAGTGTGTCTGGCATAATTTAATTTTGGGGAATTTTTTTAAAAAATTTGTAATTGGTAACTGGATATTTCATATAATTCTTTTCTTGGCGGAGCCGCTTGCTCACTAATAGGCAGGCTACTTCTGAGGCGCTGGCTCGCATCGCTAAACACTCGCGAAGACGGATTTTGGCGAAGCCAAAATCCGTCTTCTCTTCTGCAAGCTTGCGAAGCAGTCCAGCAAAAAATCGGAACAAATTTCACCAAACAGACTTTCGGAACCCGAGCGAAGTCAATCGTCCGTCAATTCGTCCGACAATTTTGAAAAACCAGCCTGATTAATTTTTCATTAAGCCAAAACTTATGATAAATATTCCGGCAATTGCTCGGAGGAACTTTTATACTTTTGTCCAAAAAATGAGGCGAAAAAAATAAATTATTCCGAGAAAAATTAAGACTTGCAATAACCACCAATCATCCGCGACAGTTTTTAAGAGTTCAAAATAATTTATTTTTTCGCTTGCAACGGCAGGCGGGGTAATTTTCGGTTTTACGCCCTGCCAATCTTCCACTTTTTTAATGGTTGGAACAGTCTTTTTTTCAATAACCAAAGGCGAAATGCCATCTTTTTCCAATGTTTCGCTAATTTCTGCGGGAGTCAAAACGCTTTTGACATCAAAAGTAATCGCGTATAATTGGGCTATCTCGTAATTATCATCTCCGTAAATTCCCTTCGCAAAAATTTTAAAATAATAATCTTTGTTCGCATCCAAATTTTTAATTTGCGCGGTGTGTTGAGTGATAAATAATTCGTCTAAATATCCTCCTTCATTTTCACCCAGACCGTCTTCCAAAACAAAAGTTGAGTCGGTTGGTTTATTGGTCTCCCAAGAAATTGTGATTATATCGCCCTCTTGCGTAATCTTAATATTATAAATTTCAATCGGCGGGGCTTCTGCGTTGGCTTGCAAAATAGCCGGATTGATATTGCCGGTGTGGCAATCGTGGGGGCAAGTGTAAATCGTTTCGCCCCTCGCCACCTCGCAAAGATTATTTTCATTGCAAGAATTATCAACGGCTTGTTTGACAACAGCTTCATCTGTTTCGGAAAAAGCAAAAACGGGCGATAAAATAAATATTATTATCAAAAAAATTTTATTTATCCTGAAATTCATAAATATATTATATCCTAAAATAAACAACCCTTCAAATAATTTTTGGATTTGTCTAAGCGGCAGGCAGATTCAACTTGTAGTATCCGCAGATTCGCAGAAACAGGCGGACTGGACTACTTCGACTGGATTGCTTCGTCATTTCACTTCACTCCATTTCTCGCAGAGATGGAGAACGACCATCAGAGGCGAAGGATTTTGGCTTCGCCAAAATCCGTCTTCGCGAGCGTTTAGCGACGCGATCCAATGTCTCGTTTTTGAGAGCAAAGCAACCCGACAATCATCTACAAATTAATAAAATCTTGTATTGGGATAGTTAATTCTTTTATGATTTTAGACAAAAGAATAATACCAATATCTTTGTTGTGTAGATTAGGGACTGTTAATTTAAAATTATTTTTAATCATAAATTGATGTTTGCCTCCAGAATATGGACCTTCAAAACCCAACAATCTCAATTTTTTAATCAAAACCCGCTGAGAAATAGGGCATAATTTAGGCATAAATCTTTGGTCCTAAAATAGAATTCAAATTAAATCCTTTTATTTTTTGATTATCTCGCAGACTGAACAAAATCCATTCTTCTAAAATTTCCGCTAATTCTTCCCTTACTTTTTCAACACTCTCTGCTTGAGCGTATACACCGGGAACTCCTTGAACTGAACCACACCATTGCCCCACACTTTCATCAAATTCATAATGGGCTTTGGTTAATTTATTTTCTATAAATTGTTGTAATTTTAATTTCATATTTACATTATATATTCTAAAAGAATGAAGTCAAGGATTATGGTCAAACAATTTGACAAAAACCTCTCAGTCATTTCACTTCACTCCATCCCTCACAGAGATGGAGAACGACCATCAGAGGCGAAGGATTTTGGCTTCGCCAAAATCCTTCTTCGCGAGCGTTTAGCGACGCGATCCAATGTCTCGTTTTTACAAAAAACTATAAAGTAATCACTGTAATCGTTGTTGTAGCGTAATATGTCCCCGACGGCGCGAACACTGTGTCTTGCTCGGTCGCTACACACATTGTAGTCGCTGTTCCAGACGGCTCCGTGCGTGCGGTGGAACTGGCAATTTGATAAGCAGTCGTTGAATTAAAACCTTGCCACAACAAAGTCCCACTCGGTATATTATAAGACGCCATACAATCCGCATCAGTCCCGTGTCCTGTCACATCATTACCAAAAGCCGACCAACCAAAAGCGTATTCATTGGACACATTCCAAAGATGTTTAGACACAGAAATATCGGCAAAGGATTCCGCAGTCACCACATCGCATAAAGCGTCGGTCGCGCCTCCTCCGTCACGGTCGCCGCAAGCATCAGAAACCGTCGCATAAACAGTCGCAGAATATCCAGCAGCACTATCTGTGATAATTGTCCAAGTAGTGCTTCCCACGCTCGTGTTTTGAGTTAAACTCAACGCCGTCATCGTGATATCCGAAGGTGCACTCATAGATAATTGTGTCTCTTGCATTTGTTGATAACCCGCTTGCATATTGTATGTTGTGCTGGTGGAAACACCTGTGGAAATTTCTCCCGCGGTATCTTCAACGCGATAATTTGTGGAAGTGGAAAGCGTCCCGCCGGTATTGAGCGAATCACTTTGCAAACGATAATTTGTAGAGGAAGCGACAAATGCCGATGCCGTCATTGAAATACCAATCAAAAAAACAATAGCCAACAGAAACCAAATTTTTCCAATTTTTAATTTTCGGCCACAAAATTTCATTGTTGAAATTATAACATATTTTTTATTATTGCTGTAAAATCAAAAATAAAACTTCCACAAAATTTCTGAAAACCCAGTCCCAATGTTACCCTAACGTTATCATAACGTTACCCCAACGTTGCTTTGAAGTTATTATAACATTATCATAACGTTATCTTAATATTGTCTTAACATCACCTAAACATTACCTAAACATTACTCTACCATCCCACTTGGCACTCCGATTGCCAAGTCGTTCACTTACTTAGCGCTTGGAGCGCTAAGTCGTTATGTATATAATATAACTTTTTTTACACGGACATTATATTTATTTGGATGTCGGACGCCCAAATAATGTTGATTATAAGTATTTTGGACACCCCGCAGGCGAATAGGCTTGGTTCGGTAAATAATTGTGAAAAACAAGGCTTAATGGAACTTTTGTGGGGCTAATTTCTGCCAATAATGATAGATTTGGTCATTTTTAATTTACGCCTATGAGTTAGCCCAGCGTGGATACTAATCGCCGTTTTTATCTTTTTAAAAAATCCATCCAAAGAATTGGT
>JBDRMF010000055.1:0-4439 GCA_043812415.1 Patescibacteria group bacterium
AATTCTTTGGATGGATTTTTTAAAAAGATAAAAACGGCGATTAGTATCCACGCTGGGCTAACTCATAGGCGTAAATTAAAAATGACCAAATCTATCATTATTGGCAGAAATTAGCCCCACAAAAGTTCCATTAAGCCTAAAAATACCAAAAAATGTCTTGGATATCAAATAAAAAACATTCGCTTAAGGGTGTCCCACAAAAATTTTGTTTTCTTTGCGAGTGCTTTTCTTCCGTCTCTGCGAGCGACGAAGCAGCCCAAACAATGACGGATTTTGCCTTGCCCGCCTAACTTTTTCCCGGCACACTTTCAAAAAAAGTTAAACAGGCAAGAAAAGTTGAACGGGCAAGGCAAAATCCGTCATTATTCTTTCAACTTTCAACTTTATGGACTTTACAGACTTTCAACTGATTTTATTATCTCACTTCCCACCCTGTGGATTCAATGCTCCGAGTAATATTATTCATCGCTTCGTTCACTTCTTCATCGGTTAAAGTTTTATGTTGCGATTGAAAAACCAAATTAAAAGCATAGGAAATTTTATTACCTCCTTCAGGTGTGTAGGTGTCAAACAAATCAGCCCTGACCAACAAATCGCCAGCATTTTCTTTTATTATATCCAATACTTTTTTATCATCATCTTGGGCTGACGCAAAAACAGCAATGTCTCGCAACGCAAATGGGTAGGGCGAGATTTTTTTGAAAATTATTTCCGCATTTAAATCTGTTTTCAAAACATCGCCGTATAAATCGCTTTGTTCAACAATTGGCTCAAGGTCGGGCAATTTTTTAATCAATTCATCTAAATTTATTTCAAAAATTCCTCCGTTGGGAAGAACAATTTCCACATTCAATTCCTTGAAAAGTTTTTTCAATACCACCGTTAAAATATCATTTTCAATAATCTCTTTCTTTTTTTTCTTGTTCGTGGAAACTCCCACCGCTAAAGAAGTATATTCATCATCTAAAGAACTAAACACCTTGCCAATCTCAAAAATTTTGATTTCTTCCAACCCCAATAACGGCGAATTTTTCGTGTTCAATTCTAAACTTTTTTGCAAACCACTCGCTAAATCAGCTCGCAAAAAACCCAAATTGCTTGCAAAAGGTTTTTGCGTTTCCACAATTCCCTTATCCCCAAAAGTGTACGAGTAAATCTCGTCAAATCCGGCTTCCGTTAAAATATTTTTAATTTTATTTATATAATAAAAAGTTTTATTTATTTTCGGTTCAAAAAACTTTTTTTGCCCGCTCGGCTGTTCAGAAACTTGCCCGCCCACAAAATCAAAATTCAACAAAACAGGTTGAATATTTTTATACCCATAAATTCTCCCGATTTCTTCAATCAAATCCTCTTTAATTCTCAAATCTAATCTTTCGTGTGGGATGGTCACCACAAATCTATTTTGATTATTTGAATATCTCCGTCGCCCGATAATTGTCTCAAAAGATTCAGATTTATTTAAATTTTCAATTACCACTTTTCCGGCGAAATCTACACCTGAAGCAAATATAATTTTTCCATCCCCTAAATATAAACCTAAATGATCCACACCTTGCGTTATTCTCTCGCCAAGTTGAGATTTGGTATGTATTACTTTTTGCTTTACCATTTTACCATCTGAAATTCGCCTAAAACTTTTTTCTTCGCTATTATCTAAACTGTGTTTAACAAAAACCAAATCGCCAGCTCGCAAATCATTTTCGCCGACTTCATCACCCCAAAAATACTGGTCAATAGAAATGCGCGGAATGGCAATGCCCGCCTGCGCAAAAAGATAAGCGGTAAAAGACGAGCAATCAAAAAAACGCGGGGCGTCATAGGAAACACTCGCCCCGTATTTATATGGAACCCCTGCAAAAGTTTCAGCCAACGCTAAAATTTTATCCAAGGGCTTAATTTTTTCAAACTCAAAACCTAAACGACCAAAAATTTCTGCTATTTCGTTATCTAAAAAATTTGACCCCAATAATTTATTCACTTCCCGTGCGGAGACTCCAACTTTATATAAATTAGCTTTTCTCGAATAAACCTCTGCAATATCTTCCGCCACTTTTCCACCTGCAAGTTGAAACACCAATTGCGATAATCTCTCCATCGCTTCGCCAACCTTATCTGGTGAAATGCCATTTTCAAATCGAACAGAAGCGTCTGTCCTCAAACCCAACTTTTTAGAAGTTTTGCGAATATTAACTTGGTTAAAATTACAAACCGACAAAATAACATTTTTAGTATTTTCATCAATTCCGGAAACCGCCCCGCCTTTAATTCCAGCAATGTCCAAAGCTTTTTCATCATCGGCAATAACTTGCATCGTTTCATCTAACTCAAATTCTTTGCCATCTAAAGCAATTATTTTTTCTCCATTTTTGGCAAACCTGATAGAAATATTTTTTTTGCCGATGCCCGCCAACTTGTCATAATCAAAACAATGCACCGGCTGACCCGTCTCCCACATTACAAAATTTGTAATATCAACTATATTGTTAATTGATTTCTGCCCGATTGATTTCAATTTTTCTTTTAACCAATCCGGAGATGGTCCAATTTTTATATTTTGAACAAATCTTTTCATCGCCCGCGGACATTTATTAGAATCATCAACAGAAAGAGAAATAAAATCTGCAGTTTTAATTCCTGTTGCTATCCCAATACTTGGAGCGCTAAGCGAATTACTTAGTGCTCCAAGCGCTAAGTTAGTTAAAACGGCAATTTCGCGCGCCATTCCTTGATAACAAAAACAATCATGGGAACGATTAGGCAGAACATCAATGTCAATTAAATCCCCCTCCACTCCTTCTATTTCAAAAGCGTGAAAAGTCAAAAGCTCCGCCAAATCTTTAATATTCGGCAAATCTTTCTCAAAATATTCTTGTAACCATTTGTATGAAAACTGCATAATATATAATTAAAATTGATTAACCAATCTCAAGTCCCCCGTATAAAATTTTCTGACATCGTCAACTTCGTGTTTTAACATTGTTATTCTGTCCATACCCAATCCGAAAGCAAAACCTTGATATTTTCGGTGGTCAATGCCAACCGCGTTTAAAACTTTGGGGTGTACCATACCTGCTCCCAAAATTTCAATCCAACCGCTCTGCGAACAAGACGGGCAACCTTTACCTTTGCATTTAAAACAAACCATATCCACTTCCACCCCCGGCTCTACAAAAGGGAAATAACCAGGGCGAAGTCTAATAACAACATCGTTGCCAAAAAGTTTTTTCAAAAAAAATTCCAGAGTTCCTTTCAAATTTGCTAAAGTAATATTTTCTCCCACCACCAGACCTTCACACTGATGAAATTGAGCATCATGAGTTGCATCAGTAGCTTCATTTCTAAAAACTTTCCCCGGAACCGCAATAGCTAAAGGAGGTTGATTTTTTTCCATATAACGAATTTGAACACCTGAAGTATGGGTTCTTAAAAGTTTTTTTAAGTTGTCTGGTTTTAACCAAAAGGTGTCTTGCATATCTCGGGCGGGATGGTCTTTTGGCACATTCAAGGCGTCAAAATTATAAAACTCAGTTTCCATTTCCGGTCCTGAAACAATTTCAAAACCCATTGACGAAAACAATTCCGAAACCTGCCTGATTGTTTGAGTTAACAAATGCAAATGCCCTTTTTTGATTTTTTGGTCGGGAGCAATTGTTGCCAAATTATTTTTATCATTCATTATTTCTATTATATAACAAAATGATTTTTTTTGAAATCGTTTTAATTCCCCATTTATTTTATGTTCAAACGACAATTTTTAAAAGATGTTTGATAAGAGTGTTAGCATAACCCATTTCGTTATCATACCAAATTAAAACTTTGACCAGATTTCCGTCCACAACTTTTGTCAATGACAAGTCTGCGATTGATGCATGTCGGTTGCCGATAATATCCGCTGACACGAGTGGTTCGTCCGTGGTGGTAAAAATTCCTTCCCATTTTTTCTCCGCACTCGCTTGTTTTAAAATTGCGTTTATTTCGTTTTTATTTGTGTTTCTTTTTGTTATAAAAGTCAAATCAACGAGCGACCCTAACACGACTGGCACTCGGGTCGCCATCCCATCAAATTTTCCGGCCAAATTTTTAATCGCCAAAGTCGTGGCAATCGCCGCGCCGGTGGTGGTGGGAATAATATTTTGCGCTCCGGCGCGTCCGCGACGAAAATCTTTTTTGTCTGGCAAATCCACTATTTTTTGAGTGGCGGTATAAGAATGAATGGTGTTCAAAACGGCTTTTTCCACTCCGATAATTTGGTTGAGAATTTGTAAAACCGGACTGACTGCGTTAGTGGTGCAAGACCCGTTGGCGCTGATTTGGCAATCTTTGAGTTCTTCATCATTGATGCCCATCAAAATTGTTTTTCCGATGATACCGTAATCGGGGGTTGGTTGTTGTGGGGGGGGGGTTGGGGGCCCCGCGGAGGGGGGGCCCAAACCCCC
>JBDRMF010000056.1:0-6321 GCA_043812415.1 Patescibacteria group bacterium
TTTTTTCTTCTAAAAGGAAAAGAAAACTTTTGTGCGGGGTTCTGCTCTTAACGAGCAGGACGGCGGGGCTGTCCGCTTTTTGTATTCGCTCGGGCGTGGCGGAATTCCCCCCAAACCCCCCTTCCGCCACGCCCTCGCGGGGACGATTCTTTTTTTCGGCGGAATTTGAGGCTGTATTTTGCAAAGCAAAATGCGCCACCAAAAGAGATGTTGCCCTTGACCCACCCGACCCATTCGCGGGCAACGCTAAGGAACTCCCTAAATTTTCGTTGCTAAAAATTAAAATTTTTGGTATCATAACATTATAGATAACTTACGAACGATAACATAATATCAATATCTTAATATCTATATTATCATATCACAATGGCAAAAACAATACCAACTATTTCTAAAAACATAAAAAAGCTTAGAAAGGCAAAGGATTTATCACAGGATAAGCTTTCAAGGTTAGCGGATATTTCTCACGCTACAATTATTAAAATTGAATCTGGCGGAATACAAAGCCCGACCATTGATACTGTCCAAAAAATCGCCAAAGCTCTTGGAGTTTCTCTTGACGATTTAATGAAATAAAAAATATGGCAAAAGATTTTTTAAAATTATCAAAAGAAGCATTGATTAAACTTGTTGAAAAACAAGAAGCCGAATTGGATGCTAAAAAATACGGCCTTGTTTGGGATAGAGAAAGAGAACCCGAGCAGGTGGTTTTGGATTGTGAAAATAATTTGCCAATTTTAAAAAGAATTGCCAAAAAAGAAATCCGAACCGATGAAAGCGATGATAATATTTTCATTGAGGGCGACAATTATCATTCTTTAACTGTTTTGAATTATACCCACAAAGGCAAAATAGATTTTATTTATATTGATCCGCCATATAACACGGGGAAAAAAGACGAATGGAAATACAACGACAAATTTATTGATGAAAACGACTCGTACCGACACGCAAAATGGCTCAATATGATAGAAAAAAGATTGGAGCTTTCCAAACATCTTTTGAAAGAAGACGGCATTATTTTTATTTCAATCGGCGAGCAAGAAGTGGCAAATCTAAACTTATTGTGTGGCAAGGTTTTTAGACACGAAAATTTTCTAACAATAATCGCGAGAATTTCAAAAACCGCCAGCGATAAAGGAAAGCATTTTGCGCCTTCTTGCGACTATATTGTTTGCTACGCAAAGAATAAAGCCAACATTGATACCAGCAATTTCTATGATGAAGTTGATGAAGATCTTTATACCAAAGAAGATAAAAACGGTATATACAGAGATGATATTGCTTTATATCAATCCGCTTTAGACACAAGGCCAAATCAGAGGTATTTTATTAAATGTCCCGACGGTTCTTTGGTGATTCCGCCCGGAAAATCAATGCCAAAGGAAAAGAAAGAAGGAGCAAAAGCAAATCCGATCAAAGGTGACGGGGTTTGGAGATGGGCGATAGATAATGGATTTAAGGATAAAAAGCACCTTCTTGTTTTTAAGGAGACAAAAAATTCTCCACTACTTGATCAGAATGGAAATAAGGCAAAATATAATATTTACACAAAAAGCTACCTTGAAGAAAGAAAAGGTAAGGGCGTAAAGCCACGAAATTTTTTGACAGATAAAAAGTTTTTAAATAGACGCGGATCAGATTATTTGAAAACACTTGGGCTTAATTTTCCATATTCAAAACCAAAGGAATTGATTGACCACTTAATGAAGATTGCTCATATACCTCAAGACGCAATTATTTTAGATTTTTTTGCTGGTTCAGGGACGACTGGCGAAGCTGTTTTAGATTTAAACAACGAGGAAAAGAGCAAAAGAAGATTTATACTTTGCACAAACAACGAAGGACAAATCGCGGAAGAAGTTTGTTATCCTCGTATTGAAAAAATTATCAAAGGATTTATCAAACAAAATAACGGCAAAACAAAGATAGGTGGGTTGGGCGGAAATCTGCAATATTACAGAACAGATTTAATTCCCGTTGAAAGAATTGACAACATCAACGATAAACAAAGGCATGAATTAACGGAAAAAGCGGGGCAGATGATAGCCATAAAAGAAAATACTTTTGAGGAAGTTGAAATTTGCGAATGGTATCAAATTTTTGAAAATAAAAACAAGACGAGAAAAACAGCAATTTATTTTAGAGAAAACACCGATAAATTTGAAGAGCTCGTAAACAAGATAAAAAATACAAAGACAGTTTTGTATGTTTTTTCCTATGGCCGAATAGATAAAAAAACTTTTAAGTATTTAGACAAAAATATCACTATTGAGGATATTCCAGAACCAATCCTTGAAATTTACAAGGAAATCAATCAAACGCTCAAGGATAAATAATTTATTATGGAACTAAAAGATTTTCAAAAAATAGCGGTAGACCAATTAAGCGATACATTTTTAGAATTGTGGAAAACCGGAAAGTTTAGAATCCCGCTAGTTTTCAAAGCGCCAACAGGCGCAGGTAAAACTATCATAATGGCGGAATTTTTGCGTTGCCTTGATGACAATTACCAATTTCACGAGGATAAGGCCTATATTTGGGTTTCGTTCGGCGGTGATGAATCATACAGCCAATCAAAAAACAAACTATATCATTACTTTAACGAAGGTACTGATATGAATTTGAAAGATATTAACAATTTGAGCGAGGGCAAACTTTATAAAAATAATATTTTCTTTATCAATTGGTCAAAAATTAAAGGGACAGATAAAGAATCAAAGAAATTAAGAAAAAGCGGCGGCGTTGGTTATGGTGGCGACGCAGTTTTTGACGATTTTATACAAAAGACAAAAAAAGAAAGAGATCTCGTTTTGATTATTGACGAAGCTCACACCGAAACTGACACTCATCTTGCTAATGAAGTTGTTGACCTCATTGATCCGAGAATAATTTTAAAAATCACCGCTACGCCAAAAGATCTGCCAAACATCAGCGATGTCTCGCAGAAAAAGGCGGGATTTGTTGAAGCTCTTGAAAGCGATGTTATAGCAAGCGGATTGATTAAGGAAAAAATTATTATACAAACCGAAGAAGATATTAAAAAACTTGAAGACAAAAAATTGTCCGAAGATGAAATAATGCTCGAACTCGCTTTTGATAAAAGGCTTGAGTTAAAAAAGCATTATCAGAAGTTAGGATTAGACATCAATCCGCTTGTTTTAATTCAATTGCCAAGCGATTTTAAAGAAAAAGAAGAAGTACAGGCAAACTTGAAAGACTTAGTTTTATCTTATTTGAAACAAAAAGGAGTTAAGGAAAATGAAATTGCGATTTGGCTATCTGGCGACAAAGACATTGAAAAGTTAAAGAACATTTCGGATAATGATGACAAAATTAATTTTATGATTTTCAAAGTCGCACCAGCGACAGGTTGGGATTGTCCAAGAGCAGATATTCTTGTAATGTTCAGAGAAATTACCAGCCCTACTTTTCACACTCAAATTATTGGCAGAATTAAGAGAATGCCCGAAGCCCACCATTACAAAATTGAAGAATTAAATAAGGCCTATATTTATACAAACTATAATAAAAGCCACATCAGAGATGTTGCGAAACCTGAAACACCAAACAAGCCCCCAATCTATTACACTAAACTTAAAAAAGGCGTTGGTAGAATAACATTAGAAACCACTTATCATCAGAGGACGGATTTTAATACCTTAACACCGCCCCCGCTTTGGCAAAAATTTTTCTTGCAAACTTTGGACGAGGAATTTGGGACAAAAATACAGTTTGTTACGGAAAACCTGAAAATGATAAAAAAGCATTTTGATTTTTCATCGACAGATGTAAATAATCAGATTGTTGTTGACGCTGAAATTGAAAGCTTTGATAATTTTGTGCATGAAATTAAAGAAAAAGGTAAAAATTTAGATTATCACTTTTCGCAACTGGACGTCGAAAGACTTTATAATCTGCTTTGTTTTGAAGAATTGAAAAAACAAGGCGACGACGAGGCAAAATATAACCCCTCAAGATCATGGGGACAATTGAAATCCGCGCTTAATGTCTGGTTCAATACGAGATTTGGTTTCGATATGGCGATTTATTATCCCGTGATTGTTAATGAACTATTAAAAAATTCATGTGTTTTAAAAACCGCCATAAGTAAGGCATTGAAAGATTTTAGGCAAAAATACGAAATAGAAATAAAGGAAAAAGAAGAAAAAGATATTTTCGATCTAGAATTACCGGCAAAAGAAGCAAGTTTCACCGAAGATTTTGAGAAAATTGAAGGCATACAGAAAAATGCTTACGAAGAATTCTATAATCGCAAAAAATATTTGGGGAAAGAAAACGAAGAAAGATTTATAAAATTTTTGGAATCACAGAAACAAATTATTTGGTGGCATAAGCAAGATGATAGCGGAAGAGATGCTTTTGCTATTGAATATTTTGACACGAAAGAAAATAAAAATAGACTTTTTTATCCCGATTTTGTCGTGAGAACCAAAAAACTGGTTTACCTTTTAGATCCAAAAAATGACATTACGGCAAAAAGCCAAGAAACGGCGGATAAAAGCAAAGCGCTTCAAGATTGGATAAAGAAAAATCAGTTAAAATATAACTTTGAGATAACTGGCGGAATTGTGATTGAAAAATATCCAAATTGGAGCATAAACAGAAAAAAGGCATATGTTTATGAAAACGAGCAAGATTGGGATATTTTGAGCATTCAATAAAATTATGGCTACAATCAGAACAACACAAAACGGAATCGGGTATCTGATAGGACTTCTTAAAGAGAAATCTAAAACTATAACACGCGCTGTTTTTTGGAAAATTCCGCATAAAAATCCACAAGAAGATATTTGCTTAAAAATTGGTCGCTATAATAAAAATGGTTTTGCGCCGGAAACGCTTGAAAATACAAATCCAAAAAGCGAATTAACTTTAGACAATGAGGAATTTCAAAAATTGCTTGAATTTTTATCAGAAAACTATGAACCTTTTAAAAAAGGGGTAAAAAAGTATATTCCGCTTAACGAAAAATTTGATCAAAAAAGTATTGAGCATTTAAAGGCAATTTTTGATAATCCCGACAAACAAAAAGTTTTAGATTTTATAGCAACAAATAATATTTTACCAAATGATTTGATTGCGGGCTTGCAAAATCAAGCGAGAATAAACGCCGTCAATGAGTTCGAAACTATGCTCGGCCAAAATTTAGTCGAGCAAAAATGGCAAGAGTGGTTGAAACAAAATGATTGGGTGCTTGGCAGTGAATTTGTGAGGATTTTGGACGAACGAGAAGTTGATACCGCAAACATTACCGATTATCTAATGCAAGCGTACGACGGCTTTCTTGATATTATTGAAATTAAACGACCAGAAGGCAGTTTGCGTTTTTGGGCGGATACACAAGATCATGGAAATTATGTGCCGTCATCAGACCTAACAAAAGCTATTACACAAGCGACAAAGTATATTTACGAAGTGGAACGCGAAGCAAATAGCGTTAAGTTTTTAGAACGAGTTGGAAATGTTAAAACTATAAAACCTCGCTGTGTTTTAATTTTTGGAAGATCAAACGACTGGGGCAATGAACAAAAAGAGGCATACCGGATATTAAATTCAAGTTATCACAATTTGACGATAATGACTTACGACCATGTTTTATTGAGAGCAAAAAGAATTTTAAATATTGACGAAGTAGAAAATACAGGGCAAGATACAGAAGAAATTGGAGTTGAGGACATTCCATTTTAAAATTTTAGGTGGCACGTCAATGAAATTGGCACAGCCTCAAATTCCGCCGAAAAAAGAATCGTCCCCGCGAGGGCGTGGCGGAAGGGGGGTTTGGGGGGAATTCCGCCACGCCCGAGCGAAATCAAATTGTGGACAGCCCCGCCGTCCTGCTCGTTCAGAGCAGAACACCACAGAAAAGTACTCTTTTCATTTTACCTGCCCGCCGAAGCCTCTGCGCAGGCGGGGACGAAAAAATCGGCGCGCGCAAATCAAAAATTGTGAAGAAAACTTTTTTGCGGGGTGGCGAGGTTTCCGAGCGACGGCGGGGCTGGCTTCCTTATTGCGGGTTTTGCTCAAAAAATGTTCGAACTTCGTCCAAAAAACACCGCCAATTTTCACTTTTTGTGAAATCGTAAGAAACAGCCTCGGCGCAAAGCGCCTCGGCATAGTATTTTTCCGCAAT
Organism: Patescibacteria group bacterium; assembly: GCA_043812415.1. GTDB lineage: Bacteria > Patescibacteriota > Minisyncoccia > Phycocordibacterales > UBA12079 > JBDRMF01. Next base: position 6,155 of record JBDRMF010000056.1, read on the forward strand.
TTTGAAGGCATTTTTGAAATCCAAAACCAAAGTGCGGTCGGCAATGCGGAAGTTCCTGTGCGAAAGCACAGAGAAAACGAAGTTTTCAGAACCAATCTTTTTTCTTTCGCTTTCAGCGAAAGGTTGAGCGTATTTTTCTTTGATTGCCCAAAAACTAATTTCAAAAC
>JBDRMF010000057.1:0-3549 GCA_043812415.1 Patescibacteria group bacterium
GTTTTTTCCAATTCACAGCCGACGCAGTATTTTACTTTATAATTCTTTTTATAAATATCGCCTTTGGCCTCACATTTTTTCCAAAATTCTTGAGCGGATTGTTGATGCTGTTTATCGGTAGTACGAATAATATTCGTATAATTTATATTCATTCTATCAATTTGATTTTTAATTTTTTCAAACATTTCATCCGTCCAGCCTTTGGTACTCATCCCTTTCTCTGTGGCAACGGTTAATATTTTCTGTCCGTGCTCATCAGTTCCTGTATTCAAAAAAACTTCAAAACCCATAGCTTTTTTATAACGCGCCAAAATATCGGCGCGAATAAATTCGGCCGCGTGCCCAATATGCAAATCAGCATTCACATAAGCGAGAGTTGTTGTTATATAAAAATTTTTAGTCATTGTCAGTTCTTAGTTATTGTGGCAATTTTTCCGTTTTCAATTTTCATCAACTTTTTTTTGTCTTCTTCCAAATCATTCAAAAATTCCATGATGGTAGCAGCAACCGGAACCGCAATAATTATGCCCAAAAAACCGGCCAATTGACCGCCCACCAATAATGCGAGAATCACCATCAACGGCGGAACCCCCACCACCTTTTTGACAACCAAAGGATAAATCAAATGATTTTCAAATTGCTGAATAATCACATATAAACCGATAACCAATAATCCCAAACTCGCTCCTCCGCTCGCAAAACCAATCAATATCGCGGGAATGGACGCTAAAATCGGACCGAATAATGGGATGAGTTCCGCGGCTATGGCAAAAAGTGCCAAGAGAAAAGCGTATTTTATCCCCAAAATCATCAACCCTAAATACACAAAAACACCGATTACCAGAGCCAACAAAAGTTGCCCTTGCATCCACAGACCTATTTTTAATTGGGACCGTCGCCATAAATTGATGATATATTTTTCGTGTTTGATTGAAGTGATGACTCTCAAAAAATTTTCAATGCCATGTTTTTGAACGGCAAAATAAAAAGAAAGAATGACTATCAATATAAAACTGAACAAACCGCCGAATACCACGCTCACCACTTGCCAAAAACTGCCAAAAGTATTGCTAATCGTGGATTTTAATCCAAGCAAAACTTCCGATAAGGAAAAACCCGATGATAAATTTTGCATAGCCGATTGGGATAAAAAACCGTTGCTGTTCATAGGATTCCATAAATCCACGGAACCTATATACTGAGGCAGAGCCGTCAAAAGGTCGGTCATTTCGTCCAATACAATCGGAACGCACGAGATAAAAATACCGGCAAACAAAACAAAAAAACCGAGATATATAAAAATCACAGTCAATACTCTTGGTATTTTATGTTTAGTGAACCATTTAATGATTGGCTCTATGGAAGAAGCGATAATAATCGCCGTTAAAATAACAAGAACCAAATCACGAAAAAAATAAAGAAAAACCAATAACAGCAAAAACAATATCGTTCTGATAATCGTTCCCGAATTGATATTGATTGAAATATCTTTTGAAGAATTTTTATTAAACATAAAATTCATTATAACATACTAATTTAAGATTGGTATATTGTGGGGAAGTGCGGGGTGACGAGACGCACGAGGCGGAGTGTCTTAAAATTTTAGGATATTTTGAAGTGGTTTTTTGTTTTTAATCGGACCGATGATGGCTAAATTTAATTTTTCGTTCTTGAAAATTTTATTCGCTACTCTTTTAATGTCTATCGCTGAAATTGCTTTAATTTTTTCCACTTTTTCTTGCGGAGTTAAAATTTTATTTCGCAAAATTTCTTGATCTCCATAATATTCCGCCACTTCATCCGAAGCTTCCAAACTTAAATAAAGATTGCCGATAATATAATCTTTAACTTTTTGCAATTCTTCCTCCGGAACTAATTCTTCTTTCAATTTTTTAAATTCTTCCAACACAACCTGAACTACCTCCGCCACGCGTTTATTATCCACTCCGGCCGAAACTCTCACAAAACCAGAATCTATACGTGCCATATTAAAAGATCTCACATAATAACAAACGCCCATTTCATCTCTTAATTTTTGCCATAATCGCGAACTCATTCCCGCGCCCAAAACACTCGTCAACAATGACGCTGTCATTACATCTTTATCAAAAATTGAAAAAGCGCGAACACCTAAAACTAAATGACTTTGGTCTGATTTTTTGTATTCAATCGCCACTTGTGGTTTTGTTTGCTGTTCTTTTACTTTCAATTTTTTCAAACTTTTTTTTGTGTTTATATCTTTAAATTTTTTTTCTATTTCTGTAATCATTTTCTTTTCGTCAAATTTACCCGCCACCACCACTGTGGTGTTTTCCGCCGTATAACGAGTTTTTCTATAATCAATAAAATCCTGTTGTTTCATTTTTTGGATATTTTTCTTTGGTCCCAAAGTGTCCTGCCCTGCCGGCTGATCCCCATATAAGAGTTTTAAAAATACATTAAAAATTTTCTTCATAGGCAAATCCTCATACATATTTATTTCTTCAATAATCACTCCTTTTTCTTTTTTTATTTCGTTCTCATCAAAAACTGGATTGAGATACATATCCGCCAAAATATCCAACAGTTTTTCATTATGTTTAAAATGCGCTTTCGCATAATAACCAGTCATTTCGTGTCCAGTAAACGCGTTGTATTGCGAACCTAATTTGTCCAATTCCAAAGTGATATCTTTAGAAGTCGGTCGGCGAGTTGTTCCTTTAAAACACATATGCTCCAAGAAATGGGAAATGCCGTTAATTTCTTTTTTCTCATAATCGGTTCCCGCCTCCACCAATATCAAAACAGTTGTCGTTTTATTGCCTTGCATCGGAATAGTTATAATCCTCATTCCATTTTTTAAAATTTTCTTTTTATATTGCATAATTTTGGTAATTGTATCATATATTTTAAATAATTAAAGCTGGGCGGTCTAGATCGCGTCGTCGCTCCGCTTGCCCGTTCAAATTTTTTCAAAATTTGTTTGGGCTTCGCTCCACTCCTCGCGAAGACGGAAGGACGGATTTTGGCGGAGCCAAAATCCGTCCCTACGAATGAAACTCTCATCGCAAAGATATTTTGCAATTCAAGATAATAAAAACAAGGGGAGCATTGCGTGCTCCCCTTGTGGCCTAAATCAGAAAAAAAATCATCCAAAAACATTCTCCATCTCACGCTGGATTTCCAGCGCGCGATCGTTATCCTCGTAAAATTCTGTGAACTTGTCAGTAACAACAAGTTCACAACCATTTGCGCGGGCAATTTTTTCCGCAAGAACCACAAAATCCGGCGTCCCTGGAACAATTTGGGTGATTTCCCTTAGCAAATTACATTCACACATTTTTTTCCTCCTTTTTTCCCTTAAGATTTGTTTTTCTAAATAAAATAAGAACAGCCCCGTAATTCCAATCCACACTCTACCATACTTCTTCAAAAAACGCATTCTTTGGAAATTTGGAAGCCTTGCTTCCAAATTTATATTATTCTAATTTTTCACCCAAATAATCTTTCAACTCAGAAATTTTTATTCGCTCTTGCTTCATCGTATCACGGTCGCGAACCGTCACCGCA
>JBDRMF010000058.1:0-3313 GCA_043812415.1 Patescibacteria group bacterium
GCGCCGAGGCTGTTTCTTACGATTTCACAAAAAGTGAAAATTGGCGGTGTTTTTTGATTGATGTTCGAACTTTTTTTGAGCAAAACCCCCAATAAGGAAGCCAGCCCCGCCACTGCTCGACAAGCTCGCAACACCACAGAAAAATACTCTTTGCTCTTTTCATTTTGCGCGCGCCCGATTTTTTCTTCTTTTAATGAAAAGAGTATTTTTCTGCGGTGTTCTGCCTTCCAAGTATTCAGGCAGGTGGCGGGGCTGTCCACAATTTGATTTCGCAAAGGAAAAGCGGAATTCCCCCCAAACCCCCCTTCCGCTTTTCCTTTGCTCAAACGGAACGGGAACGGAAGCAGGCGGGCAAAAATTCCTTCCCCCCAACCCCCTTCCTTTTTGCCCGCTGATTGCCTGCCCGCCTCTGGAGGGGGCTTCGCCACCAAAATTTTTCGGCGGGACGGACTTTTTAATCTAAATCACCTTTGTCTTTTTTGTCAAAATTATCTAAGAATAAATCAATCGATTCCTTATTGTTTTTATATAGTTCGTTATTTTGTTTTCTTATTTCTTCCAACTTTTTTTTCATTTCCTCGAGATCAATAAAATCGTTTACGCTTTTATAATTAAACTTTTTAGTTATCTTTACGCCATAATCTCCAATCGTTTGACTTTTGGTTTCCGAAACAAATTTAGCCGTGAACAAAAGCAACTTTGCGTCATCGTCAGTTACTTCTTTTATAAATTCTTTCCACTTTTCCTCTTTATCCCATTCTTTCCAACGATATAGAATATAGAGTAAATTTTTATGTTTAAGAAGATTGTCGGTAGTTTCCCCCTTTATTTTTTCAAGACATACTTTTTGTAGTTCTTCTATTTTGTCTTCTGGTACTATAAATTCATCAGAATCTTTGCCCTTTTCCTTTCTTGATGATTCCAAGGAAACTTTCTGCACTGGACCAAACAAGCCTTTTGACGGCGGGATAGCTTCTTTTAGAATTTCGAAATTCTTGTTTTTGTCAGTTTCTCGTTTTAACAACTGATAAATTATTCTCATCAAATCCATATCTATTCCGAAATCCCACATCCCAACTTTTTCTTCGGGCAAATCATCGGAAATATTAAAAAGTGCCTTAACTACATTCTTTGCATTATCTTGCGAAATACGGGCTTGATCACCTGTAAAATCTTGAATTCTTTGTAAAACCTTCCTAATTTTCTTTTTCTCAACGTACTCCCTAATAATCTTTTCAAAATCTTCTGCTGAATTTGTTTTGCTTAAAATTTCCTCGATTTCAAACTGGCTTAATTCTTCCTCGTCACCACCGGGGATTAGCGTAAAATAGCTATCAAAATTATTTGTAGCACATACTCTTAAATTATTGCTCCAACTGGACTGCCATCCGTGTCCGTGCGTTGAATAACCGTACTGAAAAATCCCGTCGACTTGCGGAAATAATCTTTTCAATAACTCAAGAACAGATTCTTTTATTTCGCTTGGTAGCGTGTTTAACGCTTTTTCAATTTCTTCTTTTCTTGGATTGTTATCCCTTGAACTTCGGTCGTTTCTATCAGTAGAAGTAAAAATCACACTTTTATCACGCATGAATAGGTAGAAATCTGGCGCAAAAATTCTGATCGCCTCAATAGCAATGAAGTCTATTGGGTTTACTTCCATTATCTTACCTTGATACATTTGAGAGATATTAAATTCTAAACTACTTGCGAACCTTTTTACATCTCGTATGTTTTTGAAAAAATCTTTGAAACCCGAATGATAAACATTTGCCCAATACAGCTCGTCTTGTCCAAAATATTTTTGTGCAGATTCAGGTAATATGCTCAAAATCCGATCTAGCTCTTTGAAAAGAAAAGTGGATATTTTTGAGGGTTTTGCAAAAGGCACGTTAAAATGCACTTGGACTATCTTATTCAAATAATCCTTTCCCGAAACGCCGATTTGCTCTTCAAGATTTTGCTCAACAATTTTTCTATCAAAAGCCAAGAGATAAATTGTATTTGGAAAGTCTGCGTTTATCCGAATTAGTCTAAAAATTTGTTTAATTTCTGATTGATTTAGTCGATCAATATCGTCAATGACGATCACAATTTTTTTGTTTCGTTCCAAAAGCTCTTTTTTTATTTCGTTTTTTAATTCTGCAATAGATTTTTTATTCACCAAATACTTCTGTTGAAAAAAATCTGACAAACCAAGCAAAAAATCTTTAAATAATCCCACCAAAAATAAAACGAGACCTACCCCAAAAAAAGTATATTTAATCCAATTTGTTGGTATAGTTAGCCATTGTATTATTTGGCTGGACGAAATACCGATCAAGCCCAAGCCGAGAAGCACTTTTGAGGAAAGAATATTTAAAGTTTCCTTTTTGGGCGTAAGACTCAATAATTTAGAGTACAGCTTCAGCTTTTCTGCAATCTTTTTATCTTTTGATGAGCCGTGTTTAATCTCAAGCTCCTTGGCTATTTCGTTAAAAAAGTGAGTACTGAGATTTTTTTCTTCTGAAAAGCCCCATGGATTAAATCCAATAATTGTTGGTTTATCATCGTTTTTTGTGGCCTCGATGTATTCATTGGCTAGATTAATAACTGAAGATTTTCCAGATCCCCATTCACCATAAATCGCAATGACAAGACTTTCTTTTTCTTTCCAATCCAAAAGTGCTTTCCCAAGATGTTGAGAAAATCTTTTCCTGCTTAGGAAGTCATCCTTTTCAGTTTCAATTGGCTTGTCGTAAATAAACATATTTATATTTCGCGGTTTTTTATAAAATCTCTTATCCTGTTTTCGGCAAGTCGCATATACTTCTTATCTCTTTCAATACCAATCCACTTTCGCCCCAACGCTTCGGCAACAACGGCAGTTGTTCCGCTTCCCATAAATGGATCAAAAACCAAATCTCCTTTATTGCTCGCTGTTAGTAAAATTTGCTGGATAAGTTTCAACGGCTTTTGCGTTGGGTGTGCTTTTATGCCGTTTTCATCTTTCAATCTCTCTTTTCCTTTGCAAAGTCCAAAGACCCAATCGGTATCTTTCATTTGAATACCGCCGTTCATTTTCTTTAAAAATTCGTAATTGAAAGTATATTTTTTGCAATCTTTATTTTTCACAGACCAGATTATTGTTTCGTGATTGTTAGTGAAACGGCGACCATTCAAATTCGGCAAGGCGTCAGTTTTTACCCATATCACATCATTTAAAAACCAAAGCCCTAAATTTTGCATTATTGTCCCAACTCGGAAAATGTTGTGGTACATTCCAATAACCCAAAATGTGCCTGTTGGTTTCAAAATTCTTTGGCACTCTTTA
>JBDRMF010000059.1:0-10417 GCA_043812415.1 Patescibacteria group bacterium
AAAAATTTTTTTAAAAAAAAAAAATTATAATTTTTTTTTTTATTTTATATTTTATTTTTTTTTTTTTGGGGGGGTGGTTTTTGGTGCACAAAAACCCCCACCCCGCCACAAAAACCGATTGCTAATAACTAAAAACTAAAATTATGCCTCCATTTCAAAATTTTACAACAAAAGCAAAAGAAGTCATTCGTCGTTCGCACGAATTGGCGATAGAAAGAGGGCAAAATCATGTGAGCCACTTGCATCTTTTTACCGCCATAATGCTTCAAGAAGAGAATATCGTTATTTCCATTTTAGAGAAATTGGATGTTGATGTGATTCTGTTGGCCGATTCCTTGCTTGATTTAATTGAAGCGCCAAACAACGGAGGCACTTTGACGCCATCATATCAAATATTTTTCACTCCGGAATTAACGCAAGTATTAAAAAAAGCGACTGACATATCGCAAAATTTGGGAGACAGTTTTATTTCCGTTGAGCATTTATTTTTAGCGTTGCTTGATGTCCCCGGAGATGTGTTTGAATTATTAAATCGTTTCAAAATAGACAAAGAAGCGGTGTTGAGAATTTTGTTGGAAATTAAAGAAGGAAAAATAACCACCGGCAAAACAACTCCCAAATACAGAGCTTTGGCGAAATTTACACGTAGCTTAACTCAATTGGCCAATGAAAATAAATTAGACCCCGTTATCGGTCGGGATGATGAAATTCGTCGTATCGTTCAGATCTTGTCGCGAAGAACAAAAAATAATCCAATTTTAATTGGCGATGCTGGCGTGGGAAAAACCGCCGTGGCGGAAGGGTTGGCAATTAGAATCGCTCAAGGAGATATTCCGGAATCGTTGCGAGATAAAGAATTGGTTTCTTTGGATTTGGGATTATTGGTGGCGGGAACAAAATTTCGGGGCGAATTTGAAGAACGCCTAAAAGCCATCATTAAAGAAATAAAAGACACGAAAGGAAAAGTTATTTTATTCATTGACGAAATACACACAATTGTTGGGGCGGGCGCGGCCGAAGGGTCAATGGACGCTTCCAATATGATTAAGCCCTCGTTGGCCAGAGGGGAATTGCAAGCCATCGGGGCGACCACGCTTAGAGAATATCAGAGATATATTGAAAAAGACCCAGCTTTAACGAGAAGATTTCAACCAGTAACAATCAGCGAACCTTCTCTTGAAGACACCGTCGCCATTTTACGCGGGCTAAAAGAAAAATATGAACTTTTCCACGGAGTTAAAATTACGGACGAAGCGATTATTTCCGCCGTGAATTTATCAAGCCGTTATATTACTGACAGATTTTTACCCGACAAAGCCATTGACTTGATTGACGAGTCTGCGTCATCTCTCAAAATTTCTTTGGAAAATAAGCCACCTGTTTTAGAGAAAACGGACAGAGACATAACTCGCTTGGAGATTGAAAAAGAAGCGTTAAAAAATGAAACCAGTGTTAAAAACAAAATGCGGATTAAAGAAATTGAAAAAGAGATAGCCAATTTGAAAGAAAAAACCTCTGAATTATCTATCAAATGGCATAATGAAAAAACTATTTTGGCTGAAATAAAAACGCTCAAAAAAAATTTGGAACAATTGCGAATAGAATCCGAGCAAAGCGAAGCCGAGGCTGATTTGGTCAAAACGGCTGAAATTCGTTATGGAAAAATTCCGCAAGCGGAAAAAGAATTAAAATTGCATACAAGTCGTCTGAAAAAATTGAAAAAGCACGGAAGACTTTTAAACGAAGAAATAACCGCCAATGAAATTGCGGAAATTGTGAGCCGTTGGACTGGGGTGCCTATCACGCGAATGTTGGAAGAAGAAACTAAAAAATTGGCGCGTATGGAAGACGAGTTAAAGAAAAAAGTTATAGGGCAAGACGGCGTTATTACCAAAATTTCAGACGCCATAAAAAGATCGCGTGTGGGTATTTCCGACCCGAATAGACCCATCGGTTCTTTTTTGTTTTTGGGTCCGACCGGAGTGGGGAAAACGGAATTGACAAAACAATTGGCGAAATTTATGTTTGATAATGAAAAATCTCTCGTGAGAATTGATATGTCGGAATTTATGGAAAAACACAGCATTTCAAAACTTATCGGAGCACCTCCAGGTTATGTGGGGCACGAGGAAGGCGGTTCTTTAGTGGAAACAATTCGTCACAAACCTTATTCCATCGTGTTGTTTGATGAAATAGAAAAAGCGCATCCCGAAGTATTTAATATTTTGCTTCAGGTTCTTGATGATGGAATTTTAACGGATGCCAAAGGCAAAACGGCGAATTTTAGAAACACTGTCATTATTTTGACTTCCAATATAGGTTCGCAACATATAGATAGAATGGAAACAATCGGCTTCAATAATAATTCCAACGAAGAAAAAAAACACGAAGCTAAAAGCAGAATAATGACTTTGTTAAAAGACCATTTTAAGCCAGAATTTTTGAATAGATTGGATGATATTATCATATTTGATACTTTGAAAAAAGAAGCCATTGAAAAAATTGTGGATATTCAAATAGACATAGTTAAAAAAAGATTGAAAGACAAAGACATTTCTCTCAATATTCCTAAAATGGCGCTTTCATATTTGGCCGAAAAAGGTTATAATCCGCAATACGGAGCGCGACCTTTGAAAAGATTAATACAAACGGAAATTTTAACTCCGATCGCTTCTTTGATGATTTCAGAGAGAATGATGTCTGGGGGGATTGTGGTTGTGGGAATGAGAAATGATAAGTTAACTTTTGCGATTAAGAAAAGAAAGGGAGGTAAAATCGCAACAACAGAGGAACAAGAAACAATCGCAGTTGAACCGGTTAAAAGTTTAACGAGGTAAAATTTACAAAGTCAAAAGTTGGGGAATTTTGCAAAGCGAATTCTGCAACTTTTGACTTTAAAAGCGTCGGTGGTAGAGCGGTCAATTACACGAGTCTGTAAAACTCGCGCCTTACGGCTACGCAGGTTCGAATCCTGCCCGGCGCACCATAGAATATTAAAACAGCCCTTAATGAGCTGTTTAAATATTCTATTAATATGGTGCGACTGGGCAGGATTCGAAAAACGGACTGAGCGAAGCGAAGGAGTTGGGGTTGCGAACACTTAGCAGATTTCGAGCGAAGCGAAGAAATATGCTTAGTGATTTGTGACCGAATCCTGCCCGGTGCACCATAGAAAACGGCGATAGCCGTTTTTTTGTGTGCCGGGAGAAAGCGACAGCTTTCGTCAGGATTTGAAAGGCGGACCCTGCACATTCTTTGAAGGTGCAGGGGAGCCGAAGTAATATTTTTGTTGCGTAATTTCATAAAAATTAATATAATAATTGTATGAAAAAAGAAGAAAATAACAAAAAATTGGCGATTTACCAAACAAAAGATGGAAGTATAGAACTTCGCCAAGATTTTGATAAAGAAACAATTTGGGCAAACCAAAAACAAATAACAGAAATTTTTGGAATTGAGCGTTCTGTTATCACAAAGCATATCAATAAAATTTTTTCTGATAAAGAAATAAAAGAAAAAAGCAATGTGCATTTTTTGCACATTGCAAATTCTGATAAACCAGTAAAGTTTTATTCTTTAGATATTGTTCTTGCTGTTGGATATAGAACAAATTCAGCAAAGGCTATAGAATTTCGTAAATGGGCGACAAAAACTTTAAAACAGCATATTACAAAAGGCTATACTATTAACCCTAAAATTGTTAATAAACACTATCAAGAATTTTTATCTGCCGTGGAAAAAGTACAAAAATTGTTACCAAAAGAAAACATTATTCCAGCAAAAAATATTTTAGAACTTGTTAAAGTTTTTGCAAATACTTGGGTTTCTTTAGAATCATATGATAAAGATGAATTTCCACAAAAAGGTTTTACTAAAAAGAAAATTATGCTCACAGCAGAAGAATTATATGAAGCAGTGGCACAATTCAAAAAAACCCTTATAAAAAAGAAACAAACCACAGAATTATTTGCGCAAGAAAAATGCGCCAAAGCATTGGAAGGGATTTTAGGAAATGTTTTGCAAAGCGTTTTTGGTAAAGAAGTATATCCCACAGTAGAAGAAAAAGTGGTTCATTTACTTTATTTTGTAGTCAAAAATCATCCGTTTAATGATGGCAATAAGCGAACAGGCGCTTTCGCTTTTATTTGGTTTTTACAAAAAGCAGGAATCAAATTTGAAAATAAAATTACACCAGAAGCACTTACAGCCATAACATTACTTGTCGCTGAAAGTAACCCAAAAGATAAAGACCGAGTGATCGGCCTTATTTTACTTTTATTAAAAAAATAATTATGAACAAATTTAATTTACACTTCGGCTATTGGATAGCCGAAGTGATTCAAGCATTTTTATTGCGTAATTTTATAAAAATTAGTAAACTAAAGTTAGTAATGTTCTTTAGTATAATAAAAAAGAAAGGGGGTTATAGAGATGAAAATAAAAATTAAGAGATGGGTAACCAAACTATCTGAAACATCTTTTGGGTTGCACAAACTAAGGCCTTTGTGGCAATCAGTATTATGTGACTATCTTTGTTTTTTTTCGTTTGGTTTATACAAACCCTAAACAATTCTGAACGGCTCAACGACTTGAGCCGTTCATTTTTTTATCGCTCCGAGTTGAAAGCACTATTTCCAATAATTGTTTTTTCTTGATTTTTTCCCAAAATAATGTAATATATAGGAATGAAATTTGCTGTAGTAGAAACAGGCGGGAAGCAATACAAGGTCTCTGAAGGGGACCTGATTAAAATTGAAAAACTTTCCGACGAACATAAAGCTGGCGATAAAATTATCTTTGATAAGGTGCTTTTGACGAGCGATGAAAAAGACGCAAAAATTGGCGTGCCTTATTTAGCTAAAACGACAGTCTCGGCGGAATTTGTGGCGGACGGACGCGGGAAAAAAATCAGAATTATGCATTTTAAGCCTAAAAGCAATTATCTCAAAAGAAAGGGCCATCGCCAAACTTATAACCAAGTAAAAATAACTAAAATTTAAAAAAATGAAAAGCATTATCCAATTTCAAATTTCAAAAGAGGGAGAAGATTATACTGCCAGCGGGATGGATTTACCGATTATTACACAGGCAAAAATATTAGACGAATTGACATTGAATATTAAAGAAGCGGTTGATTTACATTTAGAAGGGGAAGATTTCACTGAATTCAATTTAACTTCCCAACCTTCTGTTTTGATAAATTTTGAATTGCCTAATAAAGTTTATGCCTAAACTGAAGACTTTTTAGGGGAAGAATATTGTAAGTATTTTTGAAAGTTTTGGCTTTTATATTGTGGGGCAAAAAGGCAGTCATCTAAAATTACGGAAAGATAAAGATGAATTAAAATATACCTTAACGATTCCCAATCATTTTGAATTGGGAAAAGGCGCGACCAAAGCGATTTATAACCAAGGATTAAAATATATTCCTGAAATAGAATTAAGAAAATATTTTTATAATAATTAAAAATTCAACACCGAGTGTTGAATTTTTTTGGTTTAGTGTTTTGAATTAAGCTTAAGTATACACAAAATCAGCGACCGCTTTTTTTGTGTACAGAAGAAAAAATAAAAAGTTTGGGGGCGACTAAAACAATTCGCAAATTGTTGACTTGTTTGTCCGATCAAAACAAAGTTTTGATTTAAGAAGCGCTCCGCCTGTTTTTTCTCAACTGCGGTTTTTGAAAGCGTTTTGAAAAGTGCTATCGTCCAAATATTCCAATTCTGTTCCCGTGGACAGCCCGCGACCCAATGTGGATATTTTGATGGAATATTTTTCAGCCAACGGTTTCAATTTTTCCAAAACATATTCAATGGTATTTTCTCCTTCAGGGTTCAAACTGAGAGCTAAAATAATTTCTTCCAATTCTTGGTGTTCGCATTTGTGTTGAATAAGCGTTAAAAGTTTTTCTATTCTGATTTTCTGTTCAGGATTTTTTTCTAAGATAGAAACGAAACCGCCCAAAACAAAATACAGCCCGTTGTAATTTCCGATTCTTTCGATGTTGGCCAAGTCGGCGTCTTTTGCCACAACCATTAAAATATTTTTGTCTCGGTTGCAGTTTTCGCAAATACTGCATAAACCAGAATTATAGTTGGAAGAGGAATAAAACCGCGCGCAAGATTGGCAAATTTTAATGTCTTTTTTTAATTCTTTAATTGAATTTGCCAATTCATTCAAAAAGCCATTATTTTTAGTCAATAAAAAATAGACAAATCTTTTTGATTGCCTTGGTCCAATCCCTGGGAATTGAGAAAAATATTCGGCTAATTTGTCTATATTATTCATTATTTTTTTCCGTAGGGGTTTAAAATTCTTCTTCTTGCTCTGTTTGCACCGCGCTAAAATCGTCAAAATCAACATTATTTACGCTTTGAAAAGTGGCTTTTTTGTCATTAAAATTCAAATTGATTTTTCCAGTAGGGCCATTTCTGTGTTTTTCAATCAAAATTTCCGCCAAATTTGATTTTCCGTCTCCGTCCTCATTGTTCTCACGATGAATAAACATCACCACATCAGCGTCTTGCTCAATGGAACCGGAATCTCTCAAGTCAGATAAACGAGGACGCCCTCCGCGACTTTCCACAGCGCGACTTAATTGAGACAAAGCGATTACCGGTATATCCAATTCTTTTGCCAAATGTTTGAGCGACCGCGAAATCTCCGTAATTTGTTGAACGGTGGAATCATAATTTCTTGAGTGGGTCGGCGCCATCAATTGCAAATAATCAACAATAATCAATCGCAAATTATGTTGTCTTTTTAGTTTTCTGGCAACCGAACGGATATTCAATATATTGTTTGCCGCTTGGTCATCAATAAAAATAGGCGCTTTTGAAAGATTGTCCAGTGATTGTCTAATTAAACCAAATTCCTCATCTTTGGTTAATTGTCCGGTCCTTAATTTCCAAGCGTCCACTTTTGAATCAGCCGCCAACATTCTGTCAACCAATTGTTGCGAACTCATTTCCAATGAAAAAATGGCCACTGTTAAATTATCTTTAATTGCTACTTTTCGCGCGATATCAAGTGCTAAAGATGTTTTTCCCATAGAAGGACGCGCAGCGATAATAATCAAATCAGAATTTTGAAAGCCGGATAATTTATCGTCCAATTCCTTGAAACCAGTCGGCACCCCTCTTAACCCGCCCTTAGATTCGTGCAATTTATTGAGCCGTTCCCATGCTTCGCCCAAAATATCTTTTAATTTTACAAAAGAACGAGAGACTAAAGAACCGGTAACATCAAAAATACTTTTTTCCGCTTTGTCTAATAAAATTTCTAACTCATCCGATTCGTTATAGCCCAATTCGGAAATTTCTTCCGACACGCCAATGAGTCGTCGCAACATATATTTTTTGTGAATAATTTTCGCATAATGTCGGGCGTTCGCGGAAGAGGGAACCATGTTGACCAATTCCGTTAAAAAAACATTTCCGCCAATTTGGTCCAATTGATTATTTCCTTTTAATTGCGCGGACAGAGTTAATAAATCAATCGGTTCTTTTTTTGAAAATAATTCCATCATCGCTTCAAAAACAAGACGATGTTTTTCGGAATAAAAACTGTCAGAAGATATAATATCCATTATATCAAAAAACACATCCGGTTTGAGCATCACAGAACCCAATAGCGCTTTTTCGGAGTCAATATTTTGAGGAGGTATCCGCAAATTATTATTATGATGATGCTCTATTATTTTCATAGAGACATTCTACCATATTTGGATAAGACGCCTATGTTTACAAGTGGGAAAAGACGGGGGATAAAAAGGGGATAAATTACAAACTTGACGGAAAAGTTCCAAATCCCAACTTTTCCGCCTCTTCTTTGCGTGGGGCGACCTCTGGGAGCGACGAAGCGACCTATCTACCCAGTAGACAGATCTTGTTTCCCGTCTTCGCGAGCGTTTAGCGAAGCTATCCAGAAGTGTAGTGGTACGATTAACTTTTCTAGACTGCTTCGCAAGCTTGCAGAGACGGAAGGGACGGATTTTGGCGGAGCCAAAATCCGTCCCTTCCGTTTGGTTTTTGATGTTTGATTATTTTTCTGGTTTTTGTATCTTGGTTATTGGTTATTCTAAGCGGGGCTGGTTCAAACAATTCGTCTGCTTTCAAATAAATTATTTTCATTTTCAAATAACCCGTTTTTTGAACGAATGTAAAACTCGGTATATTGTTGGCGAATGTTTAGTTTTTATTTGATTTTAAATCATTTTTAATGTATTATATATATCAAATCGCTTTGAGCGTTTTTTTTATTTCAAATAAGTTTGTATCTGTTGCGGACTGCTTGATTGTCTGTTTGGGGTAATTTCACTAAACGCTAGCAGAAACTATTACATAATTAAAATTACAATGGAAATCAGAAATATCGCAATTATCGCCCATGTTGATCATGGGAAAACAACTATTACCGACGCCATTATGAGGCAAGCGGGTATGTTTACGGCGGGAATGAGTATGGACACCGACAAATTGGAGTTAGAGCGAGGCATCACTATTTACGCAAAAAATACATCGCTTTTCTATAAAGACACAAAAATAAATATTGTGGATACCCCAGGGCACGCGGATTTTGGGTCGGAAGTGGAACGCGTCTTGCGGTCGGTTGACTCCGTGCTGTTAATTGTTGATGCACAAGAAGGCCCTATGCCGCAAACTCGTTTTGTGCTAAAAAAATCTTTGGAACTTGGATTAAAACCGATTGTGGTTATCAATAAAATTGACAAGTCTGCCGCCAACCCTAAACAAGCCGAGGAAAATGTTTATGAACTTTTTATGGAACTTGGAGCAAGCGATGAACAACTTGATTTCACCACTGTGTATGCTATAGGTCGCGACGGCATAGCCAAAAAAACTTTGGACGATGGCTCAAAAGATTTGACGCCTCTTTTGGATACGATTTTAGAGGAAGTGTCGCCTTTGCCGTCAAACTTAAATGCTTCGGCAAAAGCGCAAGTGTTTAATCTTGGGTATGATAATTTTCTCGGTCGTTTGGCGATTTGCAGAATTTACGACGGGACATTAAAAGATGGCGCGACAATTTTTGTCAAAAAACCGACTGGCGAAACAAGAGCAGGAAAGATAACCAAACTTTTTACATTTAAAGGTTTGTCCCGCGAGGAAGTGAAAGAAGCGTTGGCGGGCGACATTATTATGATTGCCGGACTTCCGGATGTGTTTATCGGCGAAACGATTACAACCGATGAAAATTTAGAACCTTTGTCCGCTATCAAAGTTGACGAGCCCACAATTTCAATGGATTTTTTGGTTAACAATTCTCCTTTTGCTGGTCGGGAAGGCAAATTTGTGACTGGACGACAAATTCGCGACCGTTTAGAGCGAGAACTTGAGGTGAACGTGGGATTGGAAGTTGATTTTTCAGATAGTGTTTTTAAAGTGTCCGGTCGCGGAGAATTGCATATTGCGATTTTGCTTGAAAATATGCGTCGCGAAGGATACGAATTACAAGTGTCGCAACCGCGAATTATTATGAAAGAAAAAGACGGCAAAAAACTTGAGCCATATGAAGAAGTTACGATTGATGCGCCAAGTGAATTTCAAGGGGTCATTATCAAAAAACTTGGACAAAAAAAGGGGTTACTTTTGGAAATGAAACAACGGGAAAATACGACGCGGTTAATATTTGAAATACCCACCAGAGGCCTTTTGGGTTATCGCGGTCAATTTATTGTTGATACAAAAGGCGAGGGGATTATTTCCAGCCGGGTTATTGGTTTCAAACAACACGCCGGCGAAATATTTAAACGGGCGACCGGTTCAATGATATCAATGGCGGCCGGCAAGGTGCTTGGCTTTTCTTTATATAATTTGCAAGACCGCGGAGAATTATATATCGCCGCGAACACGGAAGTGTATGATGGTATGGTTATTGGCAATACTTCTAAAGGCGAAGAAATGTCAGTGAATCCCACCAAAGGCAAGCAGTTGTCAAATATGCGTGCCGCCGGTTCTGATGAAAATATTATGCTCACTCCGCCGAGAAAACTTTCCATTGAAATGGGCTTGGAGATAATGGCGGAAGATGAATATTTGGAAATTACGCCACAGAGCGTTCGGTTGAGAAAAAAACATCTCACTGAAATAGCGCGTTCCAAAGCGAAAAGGAAATAAAAAAAAGAGTATATAGAAAAGTTCAAAAAAAGATTTTAATTGCCGAGAGGTTTGAAGGCAATCCCATTTTTGAACCGAATGAAAGAAATAAATGGGAATCAAAGGTAATTTTAAACCTATCTACTTTGTATGCAGAAAATGGGGGAAAATGGGGTCAGCCACCATTTTTATAAATAATAACAAGCTGTGGAAAAACAATTGTTTTGTTTCGCGAAAGAAGTATAATTTGATTATGGCAAAAGGCAGAAACCAAAGAAAAAATATTAAAAAACCTAAAAAA
>JBDRMF010000060.1:0-2071 GCA_043812415.1 Patescibacteria group bacterium
AAGAACTCCGGAAAACAGTTTCTGATTATATGAATTATTACAACAATAAAAGATATCAATGGAATTTAAAAAAGATGACCCCTGTACAATACAGAAACCATCTTTTATCCAAGCGATAGCCGTTTAATTTTCGTGTCCGTCTTTTGGGGTACAGTTCATTTTGCGTAGCCGTTGAATTGGGGCTAAAATTAAGGGTTTTAATTTTTTAATTCACTATTCCGTTTTTCCAAGTAATTTTTTAACAGCATAAATATTTCCGCCGGCTGTGTAAATATCCCAAACAATTTTTCGCCATTTTTGCTCCTCTTCTGATTTGCTCCCCTTGTCTACGCTAAACATTTGAAATTCTTTGTGGTCATTTAAAATCACAGGTATAGCTTCTTTTACATCTTTTGGTAATTCAATCGGTTG
Organism: Patescibacteria group bacterium; assembly: GCA_043812415.1. Taxonomy (GTDB): domain Bacteria; phylum Patescibacteriota; class Minisyncoccia; order Phycocordibacterales; family UBA12079; genus JBDRMF01. The sequence goes on from JBDRMF010000060.1 coordinate 412, forward strand.
AAAATAATGGCAAAGTTCGTGCATTATTATTCGATTTCTTTCGGCGGGACTGCCAAATAACGGAGCGGTAAAATGTTGGCATTCTCCCTTATATTGATACGGAAAAATGCTTAACCGTGTCAGATAACAAATCAAATTCGGCGCTTCTATTTTAGAATTATAGAAAGCACCTAATTTAGCGTAAAAATTTTGTTCCACTTCCTCCCAAGCGGTTTTTATATATTTTAATTGATTTTGAATTAAAATATCATCTTTGGAAATAGGGACACTGTTCAATTCCTTTTCAACCATTTCATAAATTTCCCGCGGGCGATTTTTCTTCACAAAATCCTCAAAAATTTCCCTTTCAATTTCTTTATTATAATCAAATTTAATCATAGGGATATTATATCTGAATATTAAAAATAAAAAAGGGGCTATTCCGAGAAATAGCCCCCCTCAACTTAAGAACAGATTAAAGGTTAATCATCATAACAATCGTGATCACTTTCAGTGTGACAATCACGATCACATTCACAAATAGATACTGTCCCAAAATCAACAGTATTGTCTTCATAAAACGAAAGTTCGTTCATAATTAATTCCTTTCTTTTATAAGGTTATGTTTTACTAACTTGGAGACAAACCTCTCGGTTGATTTATCATCCACTTGAAATATATCAAGAATACTCTTAATAGTAAATTGTTTTTTATTAAAAAGAGTTTTCATGATATCAAATGTTTTCTTATCAGCCAATACAGCACCACTGGTATCTGAAACAATAATTCCACCAAATTTTTCCTTTCTGAGCATAACTCTAGGAGAAAATTTGAAAACTGTATCGACAGAAAGCCCTAAACTTAACTTTTTTTCCGGAGTAAATATGATATTTTTTCCATTTGAACAATGGTGATCCCTTCCCGTGGGAGAATTTTGAGCCTCTACGGGACACCCGCCAGTACACATCAAAAAATAATCACAATTAGCACATTCTTTTGAATATTCCTGTCTTCGCCAATCGGTCATTTTCAACCAAGGGTGTTGAAGGCCTTTCTGAAAAACATTTCCATAAGCCATAACCGAGTGTCCGCAAGGTCGTAATTGCCCGTCAGCTCCAATGGTCGCGCCGGCAATACCAGCCAAACATTTTCTGCGAGCGAGATAACGATATTTATCAATATCTTGCAGAGCACACCATGGATAATGCTCAAGCACATCCACTTTATAGCCCCATTTTTCTTTTAACTCATAAAGAATATTTAGACTTTTTCGTAATTCATCAATTGAGATGATATTAGAAATGAAATCTGTGGCGATAGGAGTAGGAGAACACGCTCTAGTAGCGCCAAATTTATCAACATTCCAAGTACCAACTAGATCTCCGGTCTGCTTTAATCTATCAAAATTCCATTTGGTTAAAACCATATTGACAATAACACGAAATCCCAATCTTTGAGCAAGTTTAATTCCATTTGTTGTTTTTAACCAACTTCCCTCTCTTTGTGTAACCCAATCATGTAAAACAGAATTATCGGCAATCTGAACTGTACCCCAAAAGACGGACACGAAAATTAAACGGCTATCGCTTGGATAAAAGATGGTTTCTGTATTGTACAGGGGTCATCTTTTTTAAATTCCATTGATATCTTTTATTGTTGTAATAATTCATATAATCAGAAA
>JBDRMF010000061.1:0-2647 GCA_043812415.1 Patescibacteria group bacterium
CGGAAGATTCTCGACTGCAGCCTCCCGTAGGAGTTTGGACAGTGTCTCAGTTCCAATGGTGGGGGTCAGGCTCTCACCTCCCCTAAGCGTCATAGCCTTGGTGAGCTATTATCTCACCAACTAGCTGATACTGAGCAGGCCAATTCAGAAGCGATAAATCTTTACCGATTGCTTCTCGCTACGCTCGAAGACAAATTTTGAATTTTGAATTTTTCACCCTAACGGGTGACCACCCGTTAGGGTGAAAAATTGTAAATTGGAAATTCGTTTCGAACACAATGAGAAACAATCGGACTATCAAGTATTGTCCTATTTTTCAATAAGTTATCCCTGACTTCTGTGCTTGTACCCACTTGTTACTACCCAGTTCGCCATGGGCGCATCGTGCTGTGCACGATGCGAGTCAAAAGTCTAAAGTCAAAAGTCTAAAGGGAAAAATTCGCGGAGCGAATTTTTCTACTTTATAAACTTTATGGACTTTATAAACTTTTGACTCATCATACGCAGTATGATGCGTCCATTCAACTTGCATGCCTTATCCACGCCGCCAGCGTTCATCCTGAGCTAGGATCAAACTCTAAATAAAAACAAAGCAAAAAATAAATCTTATCAAAACCCCATTAAATACAAAATCAAAGATTTTGCTCTTTTTGCAAAGCAAAAAGATTAAACGGGGTCTCAAAATTTATAGTCGCTAAATGCTCTTTAAATTTTCGAGAAATGGAACAAAAGAAAGGGTTGAATCATATTATTAAATATAATTCAAATAAACTTTTGTTTGTTGGCGCGGGCGGAACGGCTTCGCTGTTCCGCCCGCGCGAGTTCAATCCGTACTCACTTAAAATCATCAAAGGTTATATTTTGAATTGCGGCCGATGATGCCACAATTCCTTTCCTAAATTTTCAAAGGACAATGAGTATTATAGCTGAAAATTAAATAAATGCAAATAAAAACGACAATGCTTTTTGCGACGGATTTTGGCGGAGCCAAAATCCGTCGCAATCAATCATAAACAAACCAAATTTTCCCGCATTCGCCTTAATTCACCGAACCTCCCACTCGCTCCACCCAAAAAATTTGATAATCCGACTTGGTAATCGGATTACCAAGTTTTTTAGGTGTGTTGTTTGTGGACGGATATAAAAATTTGCAAAATTGCTGAAAATATGTATTATTGTGGGCAGGGAGTTCTTAATATAAGTCATTTTTTAATTTAAAAAAAGGAGAAAAGAGATGAAAATGGGATTGACTAAAAAGGAGGAAAACAGAATCGTCAGAAAAGAAGAGGAAAAAATCCGCGCTGAAATCAAAGCAAGCGTGGAAAAACTGATAAAAGAAAAAATTTTAACCGAAAATAATGTTGAAATTTTTTTAGCACGCGCGCGAAAAAAACCTGATGAATTTTTTTTTATTAAAGAAAATTGGGGTTATCGAAAAATCGGTAACTTGGAAGAAGTATTTTATATTGGGATTTTGTTATGGAGTTCCAAAAAAGGAATGCTTTTTTAGCGTTTAACCTATTATTACCCGATGATTTTTTATGTTTTGCAAAACATAAAAAATCATCGGGTATTTTTTATTGTTTTGATTTCGGAAAAACAGCCAGTATTAAATACTTGAAAATACTGATTGCTTTTCGCCATTTTTTGACCCAACGGCTCAACGAGTTGAGCTAATTGCTTATCAACTATCAACATAGTGTATTATGTCATAACATTGCGGTATATTATAACAAGCGATATACTGTGGATAATGAAAAACGCAAAAAACGAATCGGAAAAATTGGGCAATAATCTCAAACGAATTAGAATTGAAAAAGGAATGTCGCAAGGCGATATTGCGCGCGTGTTGGAAGTTGACCGTGGCTTTGTTAGCACTATAGAAAATGGCAAAACTAATCCAACGCTCGCAACCATTACCAAATTAGCCAAGGCTGTTGGTGTTTCAACTGACGAACTTTTGAAATAAAATTATGGCAAATTCAAAAGAAGCAAAAGCACGAATAAAAATAAACAAACTCCTTGAAGAATCAGGATGGCGTTTTGAGGATGATGGCGATAAAAAAGCTAACATAAAACTTGAGGCTGGTGTGAGGCTGGCTGATTTAGGTGAAGATTTTGAGAATACGAGCAATGGATATATAGATTATTTGTTATTAGATGATAAGAATTTTCCACTCTGCGTGCTTGAAGCGAAACGGGAATCTATTCATCCTCTTAGCGCAAAAGAATCGCAAGCTCGCCCTTATGCAATGGGCCAAAATTGCCGTTTTGCAATACTTTCAAATGGAGTTTCTCATTATCTTTGGGATATTGAATCCGGGCAACCTGAAATTATCACAGAATTTCCCACTCAAGCGTCTCTTCTCCATCGAGCAAAATATAAACCAAACACAGAAGAACTTATTTCTGAAAAAGTTAATGATAAATATTTAGAACCCAAAAGAACTTTGCGAGATTATCAAGTTGATGCAATTCACGCCATTCAAAAAGCGGCCGAGTCAGGCTGAACTGTACCCCAAAAGACGGACACGAAAATTAAACGGCTATCGCTTGGATAAAAGATGGTTTCTGTATTGTACAGGGGTCATCTTTTTTAAATTCCATTGATATCTTTTATTGTTGTAATAATTCATATAATCAGAAA
>JBDRMF010000062.1:0-9230 GCA_043812415.1 Patescibacteria group bacterium
TAAAAAAATACAAATATGAATTATATACTTTTAATTTTAGTTGCAATGGCGGGGATTATTCTGGGGGGTTATTTTGGCGCACGGAAGCATGACCCTAAATTATTAAAAATAATCGGGCGAGGGGGTTTGATTTTTGGACAAGCGAAGAAAAAAGAAAAAAATAAATCTAAAATTCTTGAATTTTTGAATAGTAACGAGAAAATAACTAATAACCAAGCGGAAAAATTGTTAAAAGTTTCAGACAGTACAGCAGAAAGATATCTAAACGAATTAGAAAAAGAACAAAAAATCAAACAAATCGGCACGGTCGGGCAGGGTGTTTATTATCGCCTGCCCCGCTGAAACCTTAGTGTAAGCGGGCTTAGTGTAGCCACAAAATGGCTGAACGGCTCAACGACTTGAGCCGTTGGAAATTAATTTATAATGGACAATCATTTCGGCTATTGGATAGTCAAAGTGAGGGCTGAAGTGGTTGGGTTTGATAATTAAAGCGGTTGAAGCTGAGTCAAAATGATTGAAGCGGATGGTTGAAGTTGAAAGCGAAGCGCGTAAAACTATATATTTTAATTGACTTTGGGCGATGTTTTTGATAATATAAACGGCGTATTCGTCTATGACGATATTAGAATTTTATGGCAAAAAAATCAGTAATAGCAAGAGCAAATAAAGAGCCGAAATTTTCCACAAGAATTGTGAGAAGATGTTTTAAATGTGGGAGAAAAAGGGGCTATATGCGACAATTTGATTTGTGCAGAATTTGTTTTAGAGAATTGGCGAATGAAGGTAAAATTCCCGGTGTTAAAAAGTCATCTTGGTAATGTAATTATGAGCAAAGATATAATTTCAGAATTAATAATAGGTATAAAAAACGCAGGTTTGGCCAATAAAGAAACTGTGTGTTTTCCTTATTCCAATTTAAAAGCGTCTATTGCGGAGGTGTTGAAAAAAGAGGGATATATTGAATCTTTTTCCAAAATTGGCAAAACTCCGAAAAGAATATTGGAAATTGGAATTGTTTATAAGAAAAAGAATGTTCCGAAAATAAAAGATGTCGCGCGTGTGTCAAAATTGTCAAAAAGAATATATATGGGCGTCAAAGATATTAGACCAGTTAAACAAGGTTATGGAAAATTAATAGTTTCCACTTCCAAAGGTATTATGACGGGCGAAAAGGTTCGCAAGGCCGGAATTGGAGGCGAGGTTTTGTTTAAAATTTGGTAAAGGTTAAAAAATAAATAATTCGGATTGTCCCGTTGCGGGCTCCTTGCAGGGACGAATTTTGCGAAGCAAAATTCGTCAGTGAAAAGCAAAAACTTTCGTCTTTGCGAGGAGGTTACGACGAAGCAATCCAAAAAAAGCAGTCCAAAAAAAAGGGGAGGAAATCGGCGAAGCCGATTTCCTCCCCAAAGGAAAAATCGCCCCGCGATTTTTCCCCTAAAATCTGCCTACCAGCAGGCAGGGCTAAATCGCTAAACAACAATTATGTCAAGAATAGGAAAACAACAATTAGAAATTCCAGCAAATACCGAAGTTATTTTGGCGGACGGTTTTATAATAGTCAAAGGTCCGTTGGGCGAATTAAAAAGGGAGTTGAGAAATGAAATTAAAGTTGAAATCAAAGATAATTTTGTGTCCGTTAATCCAGCCGAAGATACTCTTTTTGCCAAAGCTTTGTGGGGGACTTTTGCTTCGCACATTTCAAATATGATAAAAGGGGTGAATACTTTATATGGAAAGCGATTGATTTTGGAAGGGGTGGGGTTTAAATCCGAAGTAAAAGGTGATAAGTTGGTTTTGAGTTTGGGCTTTTCACATCAGGTTGAAATTGCCATTCCTAAGGAATTGAGCGTCGCAGTGGAAAAGAATAATATTATTGTTAAAGGAATTGATAAAGAATTGGTTGGTCAATGGGCTGCTACGGTGAGAGCGAAGAAAAAAGCGGAGCCATATAAAGGGAAAGGGTTTAGATATCACGATGAAGTGGTCAGGAGAAAACAGGGGAAGAAAAATGTATAAGCTAAAACATTATGGATAAAAATCAAATAAAAACACAAAATAGAAAAAGAAGACACAAGAGAGTACGCTCTAGGGTTATTGGAGGGGCTAACCGACCGCGATTATGTATTTTTAAATCAAATAAATATATTTACGCGCAAATTATTGATGATGAAAAACAAAGAACCCTTGCTTCCGTTTCCAGTTTAAAAATGAAAGCGAACGGGTTGCTTGAAAAAGCCGAAAAAGTCGGAGAAGAAATCGCAAAAAAAGCCAAAGATTTGAAAATAAAAAAAGTGGCGTTTGACAGGGGTGGTTATCTTTTTACCGGTAAAATTAAAGCTTTGGCGGATGGAGCGAGAAAAGCGGGGTTAGAATTTTAAATGATAAATAAAAAAATGACGGAAAAAGAAATAATAAAAGAAAACAATACGGAGAAAAAAGCGATTGAGGTGGCGGTTGCTCCCGCTGTTGCAAATACCGTGGTTGAGAAAAAGACCTTTCAAACCAGAAGACCGCCGTTAAAGAAAAATTTCAGTTCCAGAAAAAAGAGGTCGTTCACAAAACCTAAATCTGAATTTGACCAAAAAATAATCAATATCAGAAGGGTAACGCGAGTGGTGTCCGGCGGACGAAGATTTCGTTTTTCAGTGGCTATGATTTTGGGCAATAGAAAAGGAAAAGTGGGCGTAGGAATTGCCAAAGCGGGGGACACGGCGTTGGCGATTGAAAAAGCGATTAGAAAAGCGAAGAAAAATATGATTGAGTTGAAATTGACTAAAAATAATTCAATCCCATACGATGTTTCCGCAAAATATTGTTCTTCAGTTACGCAAATTATTCCGACCAAAGAAGGCAAAGGATTGAGTGCGGGGAGTTCAGTGAAGACCATTCTTGAATTGGCGGGCATTACGGATGTAACTGCCAAATTGCTTGCGAGAAGCAAAAACAAATTAAATATCGCGATGGCTGTAATTAAAGCTTTGGAAGATTTCAAAGTGGTGGGCGGAAAGCGTTAATAACTAAAATATTATGCAATTACATCAATTAAAAAGAAAAAATCCCGATAAAAAAAGAGTTGTTGTTGGGCGTGGCGGCAAAAGAGGTAAGACTTCTGGCCGAGGGCATAAAGGGCAAAGCGCTCGCGCGGGCACCAGCAAAAGACCGGAGATGAGAGAAATTATCAAAAGATTTCCTAAAAAAAGAGGTTATCGTTTTAAGTCTATACAAACAAAGCCGGCCGTTATCAATTTGGCTTTGATTGAAAAGCATTTTGCCAACGGAGAAGAAGTCACCCCTGAAAGTTTGGTGGAAAAATTTTTGGTTAGACGGAAAGAAAATAAAATTCCTCCTGTTAAAATTCTTGCGCAAGGTGTCTTAAATAAAAAGGTGATTGTTTCTGGTTGTTTATTTTCGCAAAGTGCGAAAGAAAAAATAGAGAAAGCGGGCGGAACGGTTAAGAATAAATAAAATATGAATTTTATACACAAAATCAAATTGGTTTTTCAAGACAAAAATTTAAGGAATAAGATTTTGTTTGTTTTGGGCGCCTTGGTGGTGTTCAGACTTTTGGCGTCCATACCTATTCCGGGAGTGGATGTTGAGCGGTTGTCCAATTTTTTTTCCAATAATCAATTTTTGGGACTTTTGAATATGTTTTCTGGTGGCGGTTTATCCAATTTGTCAATCGTGATGTTGGGTGTTTCGCCATATATCACGGCGTCAATTATTATGCAATTGATGACAATGATGATTCCGAAATTGAAAGAAATGTATCACGAAGAAGGAGAGGCCGGCAGAAAGAAATTCGGTCAATACTCGCGATTGTTGACGGTGCCGTTGGCGTTTGTCCAGGGTTACGGTTTTTTGAGATTATTGCAAAGCCAAGGCGCAGTGGATCAATTAGGCGGTTTTGAAATGTTCACGAATGTCGCCGTAATAATGGCAGGTTCAATGTTATTGATGTGGATTGGCGAATTGATTACAGAATATGGCATCGGCAACGGAGTTTCTTTGTTGATTTTTGCCGGCATTGTGGCGGGCTTGCCGACTGCTGTGAGCCAATTATATATTTCTTTTGAAGTGTCCCAAATTCCGCTTTACTTAGGTTTTCTATTGGTGGCGGTGGCGATTGTGTATGCGATTGTGGTGGTTACGGAAGCGGAAAGACCTATTCCCATTCATTATGCCAAACGAATTCGCGGGTCAAAAGTTTACGGCGGAGTGTCCACTTATTTGCCATTGCGGGTTAATCAAGCGGGAGTGATTCCGATTATTTTTGCGATGTCCATTTTGTTGTTTCCTCAAATGATTTTAAATTTTTTAGTGAACGCAAATAATGAAATAGTGAGGAATGTGTCTGGTTTTATGTTGAATATATTGTCTAATAGTTGGTTTTATGCGTGCATGTATTTCATTTTGGTTTTCTTTTTTACCTATTTTTATACAGCGATTACTTTTGACCCGGACGCGATTTCAACCAATTTGCAGAAGAGCGGAGCTTTTATTCCGGGGGTGCGTCCCGGAGAACATACTTCGGAATATTTGGGGAAAGTGCTCACCAGAATTACTTTGGTGGGGGCGATTTTTTTGGGTTTTGTCGCGGTCTTACCACTCACGATGCAAGCTATTACCGGTATGGCGGTTTTGGCGATTGGCGGAACGGCTCTTTTAATTGTGGTGTCAGTGGTGCTTGATTTAGTGAAAAAAATTGACGCTCAAATTTCAATGAGAGAATATTAAAAAATGGAAAATAAAAAACAAGCATATATTTTTATCGGGCGTTCGGGGTGTGGGAAAGGCACTCAGGCAAAATTATTGATTGAAAATTTAAAAAAAGAAGGGCGGAAAGTTTTTGCCTTGGAAACAGGTAATAAGTTTAGAGAATTTACGCAAGGAGAAAAATATTCAAATCAATTATCGCGTAAAATCGCAGAAACAGGCGGGTTGCAACCGGATTTTTTGGCGATTCTGATGTGGGCGTCGGCGATGACGGATAGTGTGAGTGGCGACGAAGATTTTGTTATAGATGGTTCGCCTCGTAAAATGGCCGAAGCGATTGTGTTGGATTCCGTTTTCAAATTTTATGGGTTTATAAAACCGGTGATAGTGTTTTTGAATGTGTCGCGTCAATGGTCCGAAGACAGATTATTGGGTCGAGGCAGAAATGATGATGACGCTGATGAAATAAAAAAGAGATTGGATTGGTTTGATACCGATGTGATGCCAGTGCTGGAGTGGTATAAAAATAATGAGAATTATAATTTTGTTGAGATAAACGGCGAGCAGACAATTGAAGAAGTTTATCGGGAGATTATAAAAAAGTTAGATGCGTAAAAATTAAAATTATAACAATACGAAACAAAATTATTGAGCCTGCCTGCAGGCAGGCTCAATAATTTTGTTTCGTATTGTGAGATTAAAATTATGTTACCAAATATTTATACGGAAAAAGAAATAGAGATTTTACGCGAAGGTGGAAAAAGGCTTAATTTTATTTTGAAAGAAGTGGCGAAAAAAACAGTGGTGGGGGCGTCGGTGAATGAATTGAATACGCTTGCCGAGGACTTAATCAAAGCTGGTGGCGATACCGCTTCTTTTTTGAATTTTGCCAATAATGGCGAGAACCCTTATCCTTCGTCTTTGTGCGTTTCCGTGAATGATGAAGCGGTGCACGGAGTGGCAAAAGGCAGTGAACGAATTTTGCGAGCGGGGGACATCGTGAACATTGATTTGGGTTTGACGCACAAGGGTTTGATAACGGATAAAACTTTGATGTTGGGCATGGGGAAATTAAAATCGGAAGACAGTCATTTAATAGAAGTGACACGCTTGGCGTTGGAGGCGGGTATTCAAGAAATTAAAGAAGGAGCGACCACCGGCGATATCGGGTTTGCGATTGAAACTTTGACAAAAAAAAGGGGCTTTAATATCGTGCGAGTTTTGGGCGGGCACGGCGTAGGGCGAGGCGTGCATGAGGAACCTTTTGTCCCCAATTTCGGCAGGCGAGGCGAAGGAACGCGTTTGAAGGCCGGAATGGTTTTGGCGTTGGAGCCGATTATCACCGCTGGCAATGGCAAAATTTTTACCGCCGAAGACGGGCACACTTACAAAAGCGCGGATGGCGCGAATGTCGCACAATGGGAAGACACGGTGTTAGTCACTCCGACCGGCTTTGAAATTTTAACGAGATAGGATAAGATTGAACCGACCACAGAATTAACATATTATAAATTAATTAAAATTTATCATGAACCCAAAAGAAGAAAAAACACTTATTATTATGAAACCAGACGCTATACAAAGGAATTTGTTTGGCGAAATCTTGCAAAGATTTGAAAGGAAGGGTTTAAAAATCATTGGAGTTAAAATGACTAAAATTGGTGATGTTCTTTTAGATGAGCATTATAAACATTTGAAAGACAAACCATTTTTTAATTCTTTGAAAAATTATATGCAATCATCGCCGGTGGTTTTAATGGCTTTGTCTGGTGTAAATTCTATTTCAGCGACGAGATTAATTGTAGGACCAACTAAAGGTTACGAAGCGGATGCGGGAAGTATTAGAGGCGATTATTCCTTAAGTGGTCAATCTAATTTGGTTCACGCTTCCGATTCTCCTGAAAATGCGGAAGAGGAAATTAAAAGATTTTTTAACGAGAGTGAATTGTTCAATTATGAAAAATCAGATTATAAATTGATTTATTCGGAAGACCATTTTTAGAAATAAAACTTAAGTAATTGTCAATCTTTACATTTTTAAAAATGGTGTATAATTGTAATGAGGATTATTTGACGCAATAACCTAGCTTTTCACAAATCAAAGAGAGCTGATTGTTTCGACTCACCGTGGTGTTTCGTTCATCGCACTCACCTAGATTTTTCTAGGGCTATCTGTCTCAAATGATTCTCATAAAAACAATTATCTTCGGATAATTGTTTTTATTTACCGCTCCCGTTTTTCGCCTATTACCGCACTCTTTTCTGTGTTAAGATATTGAAAGATGAAATACGAAAAAATTTTAAAAAATATTATATTAACGGCTATTTTTGTTATTCCGTTTATTCCTTTGGTGGTCGCTTCCCCTTTGTTTTTTCCATACATTGTGGGAAAAAATATTTTATTTCGCGTTCTGGTTGAAATAATGGTCGGGTTATGGGCGGTGTTGGCGTTATTTAATGAAAAATATCGTCCGAAATTTTCGTGGATTTTAGCGAGCGTGGTCGCGTTGGTGTCCGTGATGTTTGTGGCGGACGCATTGGGCGAAAATCCGCTTAAAAGTTTTTGGAGCAATTATGAAAGAATGGAGGGATGGGTTACCTTATTGCATTTGCTTGGATATTTTGTGGTGATGACAAGTGTTTTGAATACTGAAAAATTATGGAAGAGATTTTTTAACACTTCTTTGGCGGTGAGCGTGTGGGTGGGTTTTTATGGAATTTTTCAAATGCTGGGTTGGGCCAATGCCACACAAGGCGTTTCCCGTCTTGATATAAGTTTTGGCAACGCTTCTTATTTGGCAATTTACGCAGTTTTTCATATTTTCTTGGCGTTATTTTTATTGGTTCGTCGCAAAAAATGGAATGATTTGGGCGGTTATTTATACAGCGGAATAATTTTGCTTAATACTTGCATCTTGTATCATACGGCTACTCGCGGGGCGATTTTAGGTTTTTTGGGAGCGGTTCTTGTGATTGTTTTTTTTATCGCCGTTTTTGAAAAAGAAAAAAAGAGTTTGAGAAAAATCAGCATTGGCGTATTGGTCGCGACAACTTTGTTTTTAGGAAGTTTTGTTGCGTTAAAAAACGCTTCTTTTATTAAAAATAGCGAAGTGCTCAATCGTTTTGCGACAATTTCATTGGAGGAGACAACCACAAAATCGCGATTTATGATTTGGAATATGGCATGGCAAGGCGCGCAAGAAAGACCGCTCTTGGGTTGGGGGCAAGAAAATTTCAATTATGTTTTTAACGAATATTATAATCCGGGAATGTATGGGCAAGAGGAATGGTTTGACAGGACGCACAATGTTTTTATGGATTGGTTGATTGTCGGAGGATTTTTGGGGCTTTTGGCGTATTTGTCGCTCTTTGGAACTTTTTTGTATTATTTGTGGAGCGGAAAATTTGACAACGGTTTTTCCGTTTTTGAAAAAAGTATTTTTACCGGATTATTGGCGGGCTATTTTGTCCACAATTTATTTGTGTTTGATAATATCACGAGTTATATTTTGTTCTTTACTGTTTTAGCTTTTATTCATAATCAAATTAATTCTCCTAAAATAAAGACGGCGGAAGAAAAAAATGTTTTTATAGACAAGCTGAATGAAGACACGCGTCAAATGATTGCGATAGGGTTGGTCTTTTTAATGTTTTTTTCAATTTATTTTTTTAATGTCAAGGGGTTGTTAGCGAATAAAAATCTTTTGTCGGCGTTAAGCCCCCAAACAGTGGGTTTGTCTGAAAATTTAAAATATTTTGAACAAGCTTTGTCCTATGATGTTTTTGCTAACCAAGAAATAAGAGAACAATTGATGCAATTTACTTTGAGAATAAAACACATCACCGCGGAAAAAGATGTCCAAAAAAAGATGTTTGATTTGGCAAAAGCAGAGGTGAAAAAAGAAATTGCGCGCGACCCGCAAAATGCCAGAACGGAAGTTTTGGCAGGGTCCTTTTTGGCGAGTTTCGGCGACAGCGAAGCGTTGGGGCATTTTGAAAGAGCATTAGAACTTTCTCCTAAAAAACAATCAATCTTATTTGGTATGGGTTCAATTTATCTCAATAGTGAAAATTATGATAAAGCGTTTGAAATTTTCAAAAAAGCTTATGAGTTGGAGTTGAGGTATGATGAAGCGAAAAAATTATACGCGCTTTCCGCGATTTATGTTGATAAGGGCGATGTGGTGGAGGAATTATTTGCCGATGAAATAATTGTTGACCAAAATTTTTTGAATGCGTATCGCAAGATGGGGCAGACGGCAAAAGTGGTGCAGATTTGCGAAGCGTTTGTTGGGCAGGACCCTAATAATCCTCAATATCATATGTCGTTGGCAGCCGCTTATTTTGATGATAATCAAAAAACAAAATCAATCGCGGAAATAGAAAGAGTGATTGAACTCAATCCCGATTTTAAAAATCAGGGAGAACAATTTATCCAAAAAATCCGCTCAGGCGGAAGACCATAAAATATTTTCTGGTTTGCCGGCAGGTGTTTAGTTGATAGTTGGTTTAGC
>JBDRMF010000063.1:0-8752 GCA_043812415.1 Patescibacteria group bacterium
ATAAAGTCTATAAAGTCCGTAAAGTCCATAAAGTCAAAAGTCCGAAGTTAAAAGAATAAGGCGGATTTTGGCTTGCCCGCTCAACTTTTCTTGCCTGTTTAACTTTTTTTGAAAGTGTGCTGGGGAAAAGTTAGGCGGGCAAGCCAAAATCCGTCTTCCGTTTGATTTTTGATTATTTTTTGGTTATTGTGTATTGATTATTGATTATTTCAAGCGGGGTGGATTTATAAACATTGCAGACTTTTGTCTAATTTTTTATAATGTTATAATAAATTTATGCAACTCAAACAAGAAATTCAAAAATTCAAAGAAAATAAAATCGCTATTGGGCATTTTAATATTTCTAATTTTGAAATGCTCAAAGGAGTTTTTTCCGCCGTTCAGGATTTGTCAAAAAACACCGGCACGCAAGTTCCGGTGATTATAGGTTTGTCGGAAAACGAAAGAAAATATCTCGGTGCGGAACAAATAATCGCTTTTATTTTAAATTTGAGAGAAAAAACCGATTACCCTATTTTTATAAACGCCGACCATTGCCACAGTTACGAGAGTGCGGAGGATGCAATGAAAGCAGGTGTGGACGCCGTTGTCTTGGACAATTCCAAATTTTCTTTGTCGGAAAATATTGAAATGACAAAAAAGACGGTGGCAAAACTGAAAGAAATTTACCCTGATATTCTTATAGAAGGAGAAATCGGTTTTATCGGCGGTTCGTCAAAATTATTGGATGAAATTCCCAGTGGCGCGGAAGTGACGGCTGACCAAATTACAAAAGTGGAAGAGGCCGTTAAATTTGTTAAGGAAACAAATATTGATTTGTTGGCGCCGGCGGTGGGGAATATTCACGGAGTTTTGAAAAATTTTTTAAATCCCAGTCTGCATATTCAAAGAATAAAAGAAATTGCCGATTCCGTCACAATACCGTTAGTTCTGCACGGCGGGTCCGGCATTGCGAAAGAAGAAGTGAAAGATGCGGTAAAAGCCGGCGTTGTCATTGTTCATTTTAGCACTGATTTGAGAGTGGCATATAGGGCGGGTTTGCAAGAATTATTTGAAAATTATTTTCCCAATCATCCCAATGAAGTGGCTCCATATAAATATATGCAATTAGTGGCGATTTCCGTGCAAAAAGCGGTAAGTCAAAGATTAAAACTTTTGAATTGATTTGCTTTTTTGGTAAAAATGGCTATAATAATTCGTATTATGTCATTAATTTTAAATATAGAAAAACGAGATTTAACCAAAGCTTTTCCAAAACCGGACAAAGTTGAAAGTTTAACAAAATTATTAAGAGGCGTTTTTTACGGTCAAGAGGAAGAATCGACGCCAATTATAATGTCTTACGCCGATTTTAAAAAGGTGTGGAAAGAGGCGGGCGGTTCTTCCATCATAACTCTCAAAGGCGTTGGTGAAGAAAAAGAAGTGATTATTCAAGCGATTGATTTTGACCCGATTACGGACGCGCCTCGTCATGTTGATTTTTATGTCATTAAACGGGGGACAAAAATGGAAGTGGAAGTTCCTTTGGTGTTTGTCGGGATAGCCCCCGCTGTGAAAGAATTGGGAGGAGCTCTTGTGAAAGTGATGCATGAATTGAGGATTGAAGTTTTGCCCAAAGATTTGCCTAAACAAATTGAAGTTGATATTTCCGCATTGAAAAATTTTGAAAGCAAAATTTTGGCGAAAGATTTGAAATTGCCGGAGTCGGCGGAATTAGCGGTTGACGCAGAAGAGACTGTCGCGCTTGTTATCCCTGTTACGGAGGAAGAAGTGGAAGTGGTTACTCCGGACATCGCTGATATAAAAATAGAAAAGAAAGGCAAGAAAGATGAGAGCGAAACGAGCGCTGAAGAAAAAACTTCTGGGAAAAAATAATGCGAATGGGGAAGGGGCGACGGCTTGCCCGCTCAAATTTTTTCAAAATTTGAGCGGGCAAGCCGTCGCCCTTTTTTTCATTTTTTCTGATATAATTATGCTTATGTTAGAATTTGGAAAAGTGAATAACCGCAACAAGTTCGGATTGTTTTTGCTGTTTGCTTTTTTTATTTTGCCGAGGGCGGTTTTTGCCGTCTCCACCGAGTGTGTTATCACAAATATTGAAGGCAAAACAGACACCGAATTAAAAATTATCTCAGAACAATGTGAAAAAGAAGCTCAAGCCCAGCGCGCGCTTTTGGACCAAAAATTAAGAGAATCAGTTACCATTGAGCGAGATATTGCCAGTTTTGATTATAAAATTAAAGAAACCGATTTAAGTATTCGTGCCAGTAATGTTAAAATTTATCAAATTGGCAGAGATATTGAACAAAAAGGAAAAGATATAATATCGTTGTCGGAAAAAACGGACGCCACCGTCGGGCATCTCGCGACTCTCATCAAAAGGACAAACGAATTGGATTATTATTCTTTTTTGGAAGCGATGCTTTCGCAAGAAACAATTTCAAATTTTTTTGTGGATGTTAACGATTTTGATGTGATTAAACGCGACCTTAATCTCGCGCTCGCGGAATTAAAAATGGTCAAAAAACAAACTCAAGAAACCAAAGAAGCTTTGGAAGAATCCGAAATGAACGAGCGAGGATTAAAATTTGTCAAAGAAAAAGAACAAACTAAAATCACGACTTACAAAGACGAAAAGGAAAAACTTTTGGGGTTAAACAGGGAACAGGAGGCTGAATATCAGGCGACCATTATTGAAAAAGAACGAGTGAAAGAGGCGATAAGAAATCGGCTTTTTCGCACAGTCGGCGGCGCGGAACTCACTTTTGGCGAAGCTTTAAAACTGGTTCAATCTTACGAAGAAAAAATCGGCATCCCAGCCGCGCTCACGCTTTCAATTTTGTCGCAAGAGTCCGGTATTGACGGGGTGATAGGAAAAAATCAGGGAAGATGTTTTTATAATCAGCCGGCTCAAAATAAGGCGGGAACGGTGATGAGCGACACGCAAAAACCGTCTTTTTTGGAAATAGTCAAGGAATTGGGAATGAATCCGGACGAAACTCCCGTGTCCTGCCCTATTTATTCGGACGGAGCTTATGGCGGGGCGATAGGCCCGTCGCAATTTATGCCGAACACATGGTGGGATGTAAAAAATTTGACCGGTTATAAAAACAGAGTCGCCAAAGTTTTGGGTGCACTCGCGCCATCGCCGTTTAATAATTTGGAAGCTTTCACCGGCACTGCGTTGTATTTGAGCGATGCGATGAGCCGTTGCCAAACCGCATTCAACAGCAAGTTTGACTTATGGAGTTGTTCGGCTGCGAAATATTATTCCGGACTTTATAATACCACCAGTCAAACGTTGTTGAAGCATATGCGACCCACTTACAGTTATGGTTATAAAGTCGCCGAACGCGCCGAGGCATTTCAAAAAGACATAGATTTATTGAATAACTAAGATAATTTTCAACCTGCCTGTCGGCAGGTTTCAATGATTAAATTTTCAACAATGACGGATTTTGGCGAAGCCAAAATCCGTCATTGAAAATTGAACAATCAGGTGTCAACTATTAAATATTTGATTGTAATTTATATAAATTTGTGTATAATAATGTATTATGAAAAAAGATATACATCCTAAATATTTTCCGACAACAAAAGCCAAATGCGCTTGTGGTGCTGAATTTGAATTTGGTTCAACTTTAGAAAAGATTGAAGTGGAAATTTGCAGTGCTTGCCACCCTTTTTATACGGGCAATGAAAAAATGCTTGACACAGCCGGCAGAGTGGAGAAATTCAAATCTCGTTTAGCGCGCGCCACGACTAAAAAAAGAAAATAAATTTTTGGTAATTGAAAAGGGCGGGCGCTTCGCGCCCGCCCTATTTTTATCCTTTATTTCACTTTGCCATCGCAAGCTTTCAAAAAAGCGGTAAAGAGCGGGTGCGGATTAAGTGGTCGTGCCAAAAATTCAGGATGAAATTGCGTCGCCACAAAAAACGGGTGTTGTGGCGGGCGTTTCGTTTTCAACTTTTGGTTGAAAACGAAACGCCCGCTTGATAATTGCGGTATTTCAACAATTTCCATTAAACGCTCGTCAGGCGAAGTCCCCGAAAAAACCAAACCAGCTTCCGAAAGTTTTTCAACAAAATCTGGATTAACTTCAAAACGATGACGGTGGCGTTCTGAAATTTGCGCGCGCCCGTAGGCCGCGCGCGCGACAGTGTCTTTTTTGAGAATCGCCGGATAAGCTCCTAAACGCATCGTTCCGCCGTAATCGTTTTTCGCCAATTTAATTTTTTGTTCCGGCATTATGTCTATGACAGGGTGCGTGGTTTTAGGATTAATTTCAACCGTGTCGGCGTCTTTCCACCCCAGAACATTACGCGCGAATTCCACTATCGCCAATTGCATCCCGTAACATAAGCCCAAAAAGGGAATTTGATTTTCTCGCGCGTATTTAATAACTTTAATTTTGCCTTCTATACCGGTTGAACCGAATCCTCCCGGCACAATAATTCCATCATATTGTTTGAGCGATGCAATTTTGGTTTTGCCCATTTCAAAATCTGTGGAATTCAACCAATAAATTTTAGGCTTGCAATTAATTTTATAAGCGGAAAATTTAACGGCTTCTATCACGGAAATATAAGCGTCCGAAAGAATAAAATCGCCCGAATTAAAATATTTCCCGACAATGGCGATTTTGATTTCTTTTCCGCCGTTATGAGTTTTTTTAACGAAAGCGCGCCACTTGGACAAATTGCTTTTTTTCGCTCTTTTTAATAAACCGAATTTACGGAGGATTGTTTCGCTGATTTTATCTTTTTCAAAATTAAGCGGAACATCGTAAATACTATCAACATCCGGAGCGGAAATAACATCATTGGCGTCTATGTTGCAAAATAACGCTATTTTTTCTTTTCGTTTTTTATCCAACGACACCATACTGCGCGCAATTAAAATATCCGGCTGAATACCAGTAGCGTTCAAAGCACGCACGGCGTGTTGGGTGGGCTTGGTTTTCATCTCGCCAATTTTGCTTGGAATTGGCAAAAAACTGAGCATAATATACAAAACATCGCCAGGGTGTTTTGTTTTCAACATTCGCGCCGCTTCCACAAAAAGAATATTTTCGTATTCCCCGACTGTCCCGCCGATTTCAATCATTGTGATGTCTGCGTCAGCCAATTCCGCCGCTTTTTCAATTCGCTCGATTATTTCCAATGGAATATGCGGAACGACTTGCACGCATTTTCCTTTATATCCGAGATTTCTCTCCCTCTCTATGACCGATTGATACACTCTTCCGGTGGTCATATAATTTACATTGGGCAAGGTGATGTCTAAAAAACGCTCGTAATTAAGCATATCCTGGTCTGTTTCAAAACCATCGTCCAACACCGCTACCTCGCCGTGTTCGGTGGGGTTCATTGTGCCAGCGTCCACATTGACATAAGGGTCAACTTTTAATGCGGTAACTTTGAAGCCACGAGATTGTAAAATTTTTCCAACTGATGAGGTTGCGATGCCTTTTCCTATCCCTGACATAACTCCTCCGAAAATAAAAATATATTTGCGATTTTTCTTGTTTTTCATTTTTACTGTTATTTTATTTAGTGTTTTAACTATTATTATTTTTGTTTTTTTGTTAAAAACAATTATAACTTATTTCAAAAAAAATTACAAAAATTGCAATTCAAAAATCGCCTAAGCAGAGACGGACGATCGGTGTAATAATTTTTAGTTAAATTTTAAGATATTTACGCACAGCCAGAACGCTGGAAATTGTGCCGAGAAAAATCCCGACAATAATTATAACGCCGAATATTTGGAAAAAATGCGAAGTATAATACGAAAGCAAATCAATAAAAAACACATTTTCAACGAAAGGATTTATCCAAAACAGAATCGGGTAAAACAATAATGTCGCAATGATGGCCGCCACGACGCCATACAATATTCCTTCAAAAACAAACGGTCCCCTGATGTAATTATTATTTGCCCCTACCAACCGCATCACTTTTATTTCTTGTCGTGAAATAAAAATCGTCAAACGAATGGTATTGAAAATAATTAAAATGGAAATAATTATCAAGATTAACGCTCCTACAAAACCAAAATTATCCACGGCGTTTATGATTTTGTTCAGTTTATCAATAGCTTCTTTGTTATTATAATAATTCACTTTTTCTATTATTTTATTATCTTTTCCGGCAAACAACGCTGTTTCGGATTCCAAAAAACCGGCGATACTGGCGTATTGGCTAATTTCTTTGGCTTTGATATTCAAAACCGCTCCCAAAGGATTTTCTTCCAATTCCTCCAACGCTTCAATCGTAAGACTGTCGTCTCGGTGTCTTTCTCTAAAATTCACGAGAGATTGCTCGCGAGAAATATACTCAACTTTGTTCACTTCTGGTATAAGTTCCAATGATTCTTTGAGAGCGATAACATTTTCCGGCGTGGCGGTGGTCGTCATATACACATTTATATCCACTTTATTTTTTATTTGTTCAAGCGCGACATTGAACAAAACATTGCTCAACATTAGAGAAATAATGGTTGCCAAAGTCGCCACCATTATAAAAATCGCTGAAATTGACACTGTGCTGTTGCGATAAAAATTTACAAAGCCGTTTTTTATTATTCTTTTTATGGTTATAGTTAGCATATTGAGGATGTGATTTAAGATTTAAGATTTGGGGGGAAAAATCGCGGAGCGATTTTTCCTTAACTTTTAATTTCGCGGACTTTATTGACTTTGGCTACAAAACATAACCACCTTTTTTATCGCGAATAATTTTTCCGTTTTCCATCGTGATAACTCTTTTTTTACCGAGCGCTTCTATTATATCTTTATTGTGAGTTGTTAAAACCACAGTTGTCCCCAGTTCATTTATTTTTTGCAAAATACTGATTATATCATTTGCGTTATATGGGTCCAAATTACCGGTTGGTTCGTCCGCTATCAAGACATCCGGTTGATTAACAATAGCTCTCGCAATGGCCACTCGTTGTTGTTCCCCGCCGGATAATTCTCTTGGAAAACTGCATATCTTTTCGCTTAAATCAACTAATTTTAATACGTGAGGAACATCCGAAGTTATTTCTGCGTCGGTTTTTCCGGCCGCCTCCATCGCAAAAGCGATATTTTCATAAACGGTGCGGTTTGACAATAATTGAAAATCCTGAAAAACAATTCCGATTCGTCTGCGGTATTTATTGATTTGACTTCTTTTTAATTTGTTGATGTCGGTTGATTCAAAAAAAATAAACCCGTCCGTAGGCATCTCCTCGGCTAAAAACATTTTTAAAAGAGTGGTTTTACCCGCTCCGGATTGACCGACGATGGAAACGAATTCTTCAGATTCAATCGTTAAACTTATATCGTCAACCACTTTTATATTATCCTGATATATTTTTGTGACTTTATCAAAGTAAATCATAATTTGGTTGTTGTTTGTTAGGGGGGTGAAATTTGCGAACCAAATTTCACCCCGTCATTTTTTTCAACTAAAAAATTATAACAAAAAAATAAACTGATGGGTTGTGAAAAAATATTAACTTGTAATATGGGGGGTGGCGGCGGGCTTCGCCGTCCGCCACCCAATTTTTATATCTCCGCCAACGCATCAACAATCGGTTCTATATTGCCCGCCAAAATTTTTTCCATATTATGCCAAGATTGTTTGAGCCGATGGTCGGTGATGCGGTCTTGCAAATAATTATAAGTGCGGATTTTTTCCGAACGGTCGGCTGTGCCAATTTGCGATTGTCGGTCCGCCGATAATGTTTTTGCCTCCTCCACGTCTTTTTTTTGTTGCAATTTCGCGACTAAAATTGACATCGCTTTTTCCCGATTTTTTGCTTGGTTGCGTTCTGCGGTGCAACGAACATCAATTCCTGTCGCTTTGTGAATTAAACGAACGGCGGTTTCCACCTTATTGACATTTTGTCCGCCCGCTCCGCCAGAGCGTGAAAATTCCATTTCATATTCATCCGGACCAAGAATAATTTGAGAATGTTTTTTAATGGGCATTATGGCGACCGAGGCGGTGGAAGTGTGCACTCTGCCCATTTTTTCGGTTACCGGCACTCGTTGCACTCGGTGCACCCCCGTTTCAAAACGAAGTTTTTTATAAGCGTCTTGTCCTTTGATTTCAAAACTCGCTTCTTTATAACCACCCGATGAACTCAGCGATTCATTTATTTTTTTGGATTGCCAACCTTGATTTTCAGCGTATTTTTCATACATTTGCGCAAGGGTGTGAGCAAACAGCGACGCTTCATCTCCGCCAGCACCGGCGCGAATTTCCAAAATGATTTCATTGGAAAATTTTTCTTCTTCTTTGGTTGATTCAATTATTTCCAAAATTTGTTTAACTAAAGTTTTTTTGCGAGCGGAAAAGTCAGCTAATTCTTCTTGAACTAAATCTCGCAAGGTCGGGTCCTTGGCGAGCATCTCCCTTGTTTGATTTTCCTGATAAGAAATTTTTTTGTATTCTTGAGCGAGATAAGCCGTTTTCGGATTTTTTTGACTTTCGTCCAAATCAAAATCTTCACTTGGACATTGGATGTCCAAGTGATTAATTTGCGATAAGGTATCCGTTTTTTTATCATTATTGTCGTTATTCAACGCGTTGTTTGATTTCAATGTTACCATTATAAATATAAGAATAACTTAATCAGGGGCAAGAATCAAGAAATCCGCCGAAATTTTAAAAAAGTTTTATAACTTATCCACACTTTTTCTTTACAATTAATTTTATAGATGTATTATAAAGTAATTATTAATTATTTTATGAAAATGGA
>JBDRMF010000064.1:0-3304 GCA_043812415.1 Patescibacteria group bacterium
AACGGGTGATCTCACCCGTGAGGGTGAAATTAAGATAAAAAATTTGCGACTAAAACAATTTATAAAATCGTTCGTCCGACCAAAACAAAGTTTTGGTTTAGGAAGCAAATTAAATTTTTTCTCTTATTTATAATTTAAAATTTGCAATTAATAACTCTAAAAATTCCCTCAGGAATTTTTAGCTGTGCTTGGCAGAAATCTTCTTCTGATTTTGTTTGACAATTTCAAAACAACGCTTCTTTTTTTACTCATGGTTATAGAGCCCTTTTCTTTCGCGTTAAAATGGCTCTGACCGGGTTTTCTCGCCAGAATTTTGCCGTTCTTTGTTACTTTTAACCTTTTTGTAAATGATTTATTTGTTTTCACTTTTGTTTTTCCAAAATAACGGTCAAGCCTTTGGGGCTTTTTTTGGGACCGTCTGCCACTTTATATTTCTCGGACACCAGCCGCAAAATTCGTTCCAGCCGCTCTTTCAAAAAATTAAACTGCATATACTTGGCCCGACCCATTAAAAACAAATCAAGTTTTACGCGGTGCCCCTCTTTGAGCCATTTGGATATATTTTTTGCCTTCAAATTTAAATCGTGTTCGCTGGTGCCTATTTTAATTTGGATAACTTTTGTTTCCGTCCGTTGAGACTTCGCTTTTAGAGTGTTCAATCTCTTTTTTTGTTCATATTGAAACTTGCCGTAATCCATTATTTTCACGATGGGCGGATTGGCTTGGGGGGAAGTCTCAATTAAGTCAAGATTGCTGTCTTGAGCTTTTCGCAAAGCGTCAGCGGTGGGCATAATTCCCAAATTTTCTCCTTCCGCGCCGACAACGCGCACCTCGGGACTTCTTATTTGGCTGTTAATTCTTGTAAATCTGTTCAAATTGTTTTTAAGGGGAAGTTAAAGTCTTAACTAACAATCCCAATAATTCGCTTAAATATAACACTTTCAGTTCTCAAAAGCAACTTTTTAGATTTTTCTAAGGTACAGATTGCATTTTCATCTCTTGTCTGTATAATAGATGTATTATGACCACAGCGACAAAAGCAATGTTGAATATTAAAATTGATTCCAAGTTGAAGCAAAAAGCGCAGAAACTGGCGAAATCTTTCGGTTTGCCTTTGTCTGTCGTGGTGTCTCGCAAACTTGAAGAATTTACGCAAGACAGCCGGCTGGTCTTTGAAAAACCGCTTATCCCCAACGCTAAAACCGCCAAATTGATTGATAACAGCCTGCGCGACTACAAAGCGGGCAAAATGGAAAATTTTTCGGGACCTTTTCACAGCGTGGATGAAGCAATTGCTCATTTGAAAAAATTATAAAATATGATTATTCTTTTTGATAAAAAATTTGATAAAAAATTCACCAAGTTATCGCAAAAAATACAGGGGAAATTTTATGAAAGATTGGAAATTTTTAAAATCAATCAATTTGACCGCCTATTAAATAATCATAAATTATCGGGCAAATACGAGGGTTGCAATAGCATAAATATCACAGGCGATTATAGAGCCGTCTTTTCGGTTTTGAATGAGACAAGCGAAGAAATTTATATTTTTATAGCGATTGGAACTCATCCCGAATGGTATGAATAAATAAAAAACGCCCCGACAAAATTAATTGTCGGGGCGGGTTCAGCGAGAAGCGAGGTTCTTGTTCTTTGACTGGCTCCAAAATTGGGGGAGTCAAAATTACCCTTTTAGGAAACCCAAAACAGGTTTCACTTTTTCGCTGAGGTTGGAGGTTGTTGAAAAGCCGGACCAAGAAGTGGCTTTTTGTTTTTCGTTCCTGGTTTTTTTTGTCCAGCGAAAGCGGACACAAAAGTTTCCACGAACAGGTCTGGGAACGCCTGTTCTACTAAATTCCAAACGAGTTCGCGAGCAAATTCGCTCGCTTCCTCAAATGAAATACCAAGAGATTTGGCTGTGTTGCCAATCTCTCTTTTTATTTCATTTGGCTTCCAGCTTGGAATACCGTGTCGCCGGAGGATTCTTTCGACAACATACAAATACGCGATCTCATTTCTTCTTTCTGTGGTCATTTTTTCCATTTTTAACCTCCTTTTTTAAGAACATCATCTCTAAAAGGGTAGAGACCACCCCGATTTTTGACAACCAAAAATCACTGTGTATAATATAACATTTTAATTTTATTTGTCAATCCCTTGGAAAATAGAATAATGATATAATAATTTTATTATTAAAAATGTAAATGGGGTATTAGAAACAGAAAGTTGGAGGAAAATTGGCGAAGCCAATTTTCCTCCTAATAACTAATTTTCTAATATCTAAATAACTAAATTATGACTTATATAAATTTTATTTTTTCTAATCCGGGCATGCTTATTCCAATTCTGTTCTTTTTAGCAGTGTCGTTTTTACGACAAATCAATCAATACGAACGTGGTGTGATGTTCACGCTGGGGAAATTTACTGGCATTAAAGAGCCAGGTTGGCGAATTGTGGTTCCTATTTTTCAATCTCTGCGAAAAATTGACATCAGAACCAAAGCTGTGGATGTTCCGGATCAAGAAGTGATTACACGAGATAATATTCCAGTGAAAATTAATGCTGTGGTTTATTATAAAATCGTGGACGCAGCTAAAACAGTTTTGGAAGTAGAAGATTATTATTATGCTACTTCTCAAGTAGCTCAAACTACAATGCGAAATTTTGTAGGAGAGAGAACTTTAGACGAGCTTTTACAAAAAAGAGCAGAAATTGCTAAACAAATTAAAGATAGAGTAGACACTTTAACTGACCCCTGGGGAATTGATGTTGAGTCTGTAGAGTTGAAAGATGTAATTATCCCTGAGAATTTAAAACGAACAATTTCAAAAGAAGCGGAAGCTGAAAGAGAAAAACGAGCGGTTATTATTAATGCAGAGGGAGATATGATTGCGGCGGACAATTTAGCTGCTGCAGCGAGAAAATTAAACGCCGTTCCAGGAGCTTTGCATTTAAGAACTTTGCAAACTATTAATGATTTGAGTTCCGATCAGTCCAACACCACCGTCTGGATGTTGCCACTGGAAGTTTTGAAAGCATTGGAAGGGTTTCAGAAAAAAAGCGATAATTAAAAAGTAGCGCAAAACTTTCAACAAGTTTGCAAAAAGACATTTGACCTCAGTATTGAAAAAATAGATTTTTATGATTAAAATAAAATAGAGAATAAAAAACCCTTAACAAGCTTTCCCCAAACAGAACGCAATAAATTTTTCTCCCTGCGGGTCCGAAAAATTTTTGCTCCTTTCTTACAGAAACTGTCCACTCATTGGGTCTTTTGTTTCGCTCCGTCCGCTCTAAAGCGGA
>JBDRMF010000065.1:0-11440 GCA_043812415.1 Patescibacteria group bacterium
CCTGAATTTTTCTGAAATTCAATTCTGCCTCCGCATTCAAATTCAACAAGCCGTCGTCGGATTTTAATTTTTGACAATAGGTCGCTTCATTATGATTTTGTTCGCACGCTTTTATTTCTCCGCTTAGCCACTTGGGAATAGAGACCCTTCAAAAAAGTGTGTTTGATATAATGAAATTATTAAAAAATTAATAAATAAATAATATGTCAGATAACAGCAAAATTTTAGAAAAAAGCATCAAAAACTTAAGAGAAAATTTAACCCCAATCTCAACATTATTCGGGCATCCAACATCCAAATAAACCAATGCTTTCCACTTGGTAATCGCACTTGGTAATCCGATTACCAAGTTAAATAAACCAATGTTTTCTACTTGGCACTCCGAGTGCCAAGTAGGAGCGCCAAGTATAAAACCCAAATAATTTATTATGCGTTTTATGCGTTTTCAATTTTCAGCCATTCAATTTTTACGCTATTTTGTGCTATGATAATGTCATTATGTTACAAGCAGAAGCTTTGGAAATTTTAAAAATGGGAAAAAATGTTTTTTTAACCGGTCCGGCTGGGAGCGGTAAAACTTATCTTCTCAACCAATACATTGATTTTTTGAAATTAAAAAAAGTGCCAGTGGGCGTTACCGCTTCCACTGGCATCGCCGCAACGCATATGAACGGGACCACCATTCACTCTTGGTCTGGTTTGGGTATCAAAAATCAACTATCAACTTCAGACATTGACTCGTTGTTAAAAAAAACATATTTAAAAAAAAGATTTAAATATACTCAAGTGTTGATAATTGATGAAATTTCAATGCTTCACAGTTTTCAATTGGATGCGCTTGATATGATTTGTCGCGCTTTTAAGCATACGGACACCGCTTTTGGCGGAATGCAAATTATTTTATGCGGAGATTTTTTTCAATTGCCTCCGATAAATAAAGTGAACGAAGAAATTAATTTCGCTTACAAAGCGGACATTTGGAAAAATATGGATTTGCAAATTTGTTATTTAGATGAGCAATATAGGCAAAATAAAGAAGATTCTCTATTAAAAATTCTAAACGAAATCAGGACAAACGAAGCAGGGGAACAAACCCTGGAAATTTTAAAAGAAAGGCAAAAAATACAAAGTCCAAAATTAACTCCGACAAAATTATACACGCATAACCAAGATGTGGATTCTTTGAATATGAAAGAATTGGATAAAATTGACGCTTGCCCGAATATTTATTATATGCAAAGTCGCGGTTCAAAAAAATTAGTGGAAAATTTAAAAAAATCTTGCTTGGCTCAAGCGGAATTGCATCTCAAAAAAAACGCATTGGTAATGTTCGTAAAAAATAATTTTGAAAAAGGGTATGTGAATGGAACTTTGGGCGTGGTGGTTGATTTTGACAATGGCAAACCGATAGTCCAAACATATCAAGGAAAAGAAATTATCGTGGAAAATGAATTTTGGCATATAGAAGAGGATGGTATTCAGAAAGCAAAAATTACGCAAATGCCATTGCGGTTGGCGTGGGCAATCACAATTCATAAAAGTCAGGGGATGAGTTTGGATGCGGCGGAAGTGGATTTATCCAAATCATTTGTGGCGGGAATGGGTTATGTGGCGTTGTCGCGAATAAGGTCTTTGGACGGACTTTATTTGAAAGGAATAAATAATATGGCTTTGCATGTGGATGAAAATATTTTAGAGTTTGACCAAATTTTGCGACAACAATCCGACTTGGCAATCAAAAAATTTAAGATTACGGACAAACAAAGAATGGAAAAAATACAAAGTGATTTTTTGAATGTTGTGGTGGTGGATGTTCCGCCGGAGGAGATAAAAATTTCCACTTATGAAATTACCAAAGAAATGGTGGTTAAAGAAATAATGATTGCGGATATGGCGCGCGAGCGAGGAATGACAGTTTCAACCATTATCAATCATTTGGAAAAATTGGCGGAAGAGAAGGGGAGTGGGCGCGCGAATTTGGAATATTTAAAACAAGACATCGCGGATTTTGAAAAAATAAAAGAGGCCTGGGCGAAAACAAAAGGCGACAAATTGACGCCAGTTAAAAAGATTTTAGGAGACGCTTATTCGTTTGAAGATATCAGAGTCGTGAGATTGTTTTTGTAAAGGTTTAACCCAGACAATAATTTTGAAGGTTCAAATTATTATGATATAATTATCCAATGTCGGATGATGAAAAAAAATACGATGTGAATGTGGATGTTTTTCAGGGACCGCTTGATTTATTGTTGCATTTAATTGAAAATAGGAAATTGCATATTTGCGATATTTCATTGTCGCAAATTACGGATGATTATATGTCCTATTTGGTGCAATTGAAAAGTTTTTCCATTGAGTCTTCCGCTGATTTTATTTTAACAGCGTCCATCTTGATGTTGATTAAGTCAAAATTTCTTCTGCCCTCGTTGGATTTGACGCGGGAAGAGGAACAAAACATTGAAGAATTGGAAATTCGTTTGAAAGAATATCAGATAATTAAAAAATTAAGCGCGCATATCCAAAATGGATTTGGGAAAAAGGTGATTTTTTTTCGCCGACAGAATAAAAAGAGAGAGATTGTTTTTTCTCCGGATAAGAATATGAAAATATCAAAATTATGTTCCGCGATAAAAAATGTTTTGAAACAATTACCAAAGAAAATTTTGTCGCCCCATACGGTGGTAGAAAAAATAATTTCATTGGAAGAAGTGATTAATAATTTAAGCGACAGAATAAAAGTTTCTTTAAATATGAGTTTTAAAAATTTTTTAGGAATGAAAAAAGAAAACGGAGTTTTGTCCAAAGAAGACAAAATAACGGTGGTGGTTAGTTTTTTGGCGATGTTGGAACTCGTTAAACAAGGCGCAATTATTGTCAAACAAAAATGTCAATTCGGGGATATTGATATGAACACACAACAGGTTGAGACGCCCAATTATTTATAAATTTATATCAGATTATTATGTTAACTTTAGACGCGCAAATTGAAGCCATTCTTTTTTTCAGCGGAGAACCGATTTCAAAAAACAAATTGGCTGAAATTTTAGACAAAGATAGCGACGAAATACAAAACGCTTTGTTTGTTTTGGAGGAAAGATTGGAAACAAGAGGAATTACGCTTTTATCAAATAATGATGAAATAGTGTTGGGCACATCTGCGGAAATGTCGCCTATTATTGAAACTCTCAAGAAAGATGAATTGAACAGGGATTTAGGGAATGCCGGTCTGGAAACTCTGTCAATAGTGTTATACAAAGGTCCGATTACTCGCGCGGAAATTGATTATATCAGAGGTGTTAATTCCAATTTTATTTTAAGAAATTTGCATATTCGCGGGCTGGTTGAAAAAATTTCCAATCCAAAAGACCAAAGAAGTTATTTGTATGTCGCTTCCTTCAAACTTTTGTCATTTTTGGGAATTTCTAAAGTGGAAGATTTGCCAGAATATAAAGAAGCGCGAAAAATAATAAATGAATTCAAACAATCTTGGATTGTCAAAAAATAAATTATGAAAATAGATTTTAATTTTACAAAAAAACAATCGCAAGCCGTTGTTTTTTTTGGTATTTTTTGTTTGGCTATTTTTTACATAATTACACAAAATATTTCGCACAATGAATTAAAAAATGCGAAAATTCAAACGGAACAGAGCGAGATTTTGCAACCGCCTGTCATAATACCAAGTCCTTTTGACAATTTAACTTTATCCGCGCAGGCGTATTATGTGTGGGATATGAAAGAAAAAAAAGCAATTGCTTCGTTCAATGAAGAAATGCAATTACCCTTAGCTTCTTTGACAAAATTGATGACTGTGTTGGTCGCTTCGGAAATTGTCGCGAACGATGTTGTTATCACTGTCAAGGACGAGAATGTGGATAATGACGGCAATAACAGATTGATTGCGGGGGAGAAATGGTGTTTGCCCGATATGATAAATTTTATTTTAATGGCATCATCAAATGATGGGGCTTGCGCTTTGGCTTCCGCCATTTCCGCTTTTGATGAAAATATATCGCGCGAAAATTTTGTGGAAGCGATGAACAAAAAAGCCGAAGAATTGGGAATGACGCAAACATTTTTTCTTAATGT
Source organism: Patescibacteria group bacterium (assembly GCA_043812415.1). Lineage (GTDB taxonomy): Bacteria > Patescibacteriota > Minisyncoccia > Phycocordibacterales > UBA12079 > JBDRMF01. Next base: position 4,090 of record JBDRMF010000065.1, read on the forward strand.
TTCCGGTTTGGATATGAATCAATCAATCGGCGGAGCTTACGGTTCGGCGAAAGACACCGCTATTTTATTGGAAAATATTTTAACAAAAAATCCGTCTTTATTGGAGGCGAGCGTTTATAAAGAAATGCGAATAAATTCCGATATGTTTTCTCGTCAAGTCAATAATACCAATCAAATTGTGGATAAATTGCCGGGGTTAGTGGCGTCAAAAACCGGTTGGACGGATTTAGCGCAGGGAAATTTAATGGTTGCTTTTGATATTGGAATGGGACATAATATAATTATCTCTGTTTTGGGTTCTACGAAAGAAGGGCGTTTCAGCGATATGGAGCAATTAGTTTGGGCAAGCATAAAAAATAATTCCAGCAAAAATGAGAATGCGAAAGTTGGATTAGCGTATTAAATAAATATGGGAGGTTAAAAGATAAAATTCTAATTTTTAATTGACGATTATAATTTTGGATTTATTATTTGTTTTATTATGACATTAAATATAGTTAAAGTTTTTGTTCCGTGGGTTATTTCATTTTTGGTTGGGTTGGCTATCAGCCCTGTTTTGACGCATTATTTATATAAATATAAAATGTGGAAAAAAATACCTGGGAAGCAAGCCGGTTTGGGCGGGGGAGGCACGCCTCTTTTTAATGAATTGCATAAAGAAAAAGACACAGGTACACCGCGAATGGGCGGGGTTGTGATTTGGATGAGCGCGCTAATTACAATTTTTATTTTTTGGTTTATTTCTTGGATGTTTCCGACAGAATTTTCTCAAAAAATGGATTTTATGAGCAGAGGGCAAACATGGTTGCCGTTATTCACTTTAATCGCCGGTTCTTTAGTCGGACTTTTTGACGATTTTTTAGTTGTTGTTGGAAAAGGAAAATATATAGCGGGCGGATTATCGCTCCGAACAAGAATATTGATGGTGTTGTGGATAGGGTTAATCGGGGCAATTTGGTTTTATTTTAAATTGGAAGTTGCGACGGTAATCATTCCTTTCTTCGGGGTTTGGCATTTAGGGTTGCTTTTTATACCGTTTTTTATGTTGGTGATGTTGTCGCTTTTCGCAAGCGGTGTGATAGACGGCATAGACGGTTTGTCCGGCGGAGTGATGGCGACCATTTTTTCAGCTTATGCCGGCATCGCTTTTTTCCAAAATCAAATTGACTTGGCTGTTTTTTGCGTTGTGATTGTCGGAGGCATTTTGGCGTTTTTGTGGTTTAATATTCCGCCAGCTCGTTTTTATATGACAGAAACCGGTATTTTGGGTTTGACCACGACGCTCACCGTTGTCGCTTTTTTGACTGGACAAGTGTTGGTTTTGCCGATAATTGCGTTTCCGCTTTTTGCCACTGTTGCTTCAAATATAATTCAAGTCGCGTCAAAAAAATGGTTGGGCAAAAAAGTGTTTTTAATCGCGCCGGTTCATCATCATTTTGAAGCACTTGGTTGGCCCAGTTATAAAGTGGTTATGAGATATTGGGTTATCAGCATAATTTTTGCCATCATAGGAATGACCATTGCGTTTATCGGGTGAAGTAAAATTATAGTTATGCGACAATCGTAATTTTTTGGAGAGCGGAGAAGCGGGATGTGGAGGTTTGATGGGGCGGGCGCTTTGCGCCCGCCCCATCAAACCCCTTTCCCCTCCTCCCTAAAAAATCCCAATTAAGTTATAAACATTTTATATTTGATAAATATACGGAAAAAAGTTTATAATGTAGGGTATTATTAATATCTATACATTAAATTATTAAATTTATGATTGAACAAGCAAACCCTGTAAAGATTCAAACAAACCTTTCAAAAGGGTCTTTGTTGAAAAGATTGTCTTTTTTCGTCGTAGTCGGCCTCACTTTGTTGTTGCCGATATTTTTCATACCTTCCACAACCGTCTCTTTTTTGTTGAGCAAAAATATTATATTGTCTCTCACCGTTTTTATTCTTTTTATTTTATGGTTGGTTGAAAGAGCCAAAAACAGAGATTTTTCAGTTTCGCGAAATTTGTTTTTCGTGTTTGCTTGGATGGTTCCGTTTTCATATTTATTGTCCTCTCTTTTTTCCGGTTCCATCGGCGATTCAATAATGGGAAAGGGGTTTGAAACAAGCGCTTTGTTCGTTATTTTGTCAATGTTTTTGTTGATGTTTTTTACAGCGAACGCAATTCAATCAAAGAAAAAAGTATTGTCTTTTTATTTCGGTTTATTGTTTTCTTTTGCGGTTATAGCGTTATTTCACATCGGCCGATTGATTTTTGGTCCTGAATTTTTGTCTATGGGAATCTTTAATTCCGCCACTGCCAATTTTATTGGGAGCTGGAGCGAATTGGGCATATTTTTCGGTTTGACGGCTTTATTGTCTTTGTCCGCATCGGAATTTATCGGAAATAATAAAGTTATCAAAATATTAAATTATATAGTTTTAGGCATCGCATTGTTTTTTGTTATGCTGGTTAATTTTAGCGCTGTGTGGGTGTTGCTCGGCATTCTGTCGGTGACATTGATTGTTTATAATTTATATTTACACAAAGTGTCCGGACAAATTTTTGGTAAAAAGAATATTTCAATTCCCGCTATAATCGTTTGTGTTTTATCGTTGATTTTTGTAATCGGCAAAGGTCCTATTGGTGGTTTTCTTCCGACACATTTTAATATTTCAAATATGGAAGTCCGACCCACAACTGGTTCCACAATAGATATTGCGCAAGCGACCTTGGCGAAAGACCCGATTTTAGGCGTTGGACCAAACAAATTTGTTAATCAATGGGTTACGCAAAAACCGTCTGAAATCAATAACACGCAATTTTGGAATATTGATTTTAACACCGGTTCAAGTCTGATTTTGACATCATTGATAACAGTCGGATTTTTGGGTTTTCTGTCTTGGTTATTGTTCTTGGGAACGCTTATTTATCTTGGAATTAAGTTGGTCAAAAAATCTCAAAATAATAAATTTAATCATTATCTTGCGTTATCCTCATTTTTTGCGGTTGTGTATTTGTGGATGTTCTCAATAATTTATGTTCCGGGTATTGTGATTTTAGGATTGTCTTTTCTGTTTGCCGGAATTTTATTATCTTTTTTTTACCAAGATGAAATTATTAAAATAAAAACAATTTCTTTGGCACAAAATAAAAGCGCTCTCTTGGTGGTGACCATCGCCGTTATCGCATTATTGCCTTTATGCGGAGGATACTTCAATATCAAAAAAGCGACCGCGTCAATCCAATCGCAAAAAAGTTTAATCGCTGTGAATGTTGAGGGCGATTTGGGGAAAGCCGTTGAGTTAATGACCAAGGCCTCCCAAACTTTCAAAACAGATATATATTATAGATTATTGACAGAAATGAATTTGGTGCAACTTCAATTTGTTTTAAATCAAAAAGATATACCGGCAGAAACAATTCAACAACAATTTCAAACCGTTTTTGGCAACACCGTAGCGAACGCGCAAACCGCTGTTAATTTGGGCGCGGATGATTATCAAAACTGGGCTTTGTTGGCAAAAGTGTATGGAGCAGTGGTTCCTTTGAAAATAGAAGGCGCGTATGACAATTCTTCCAAAGCTTATATACAAGCGATTCAATTAAATCCAAAAAATCCGTTATTGATTTTAAGTTTGGCTAATTTGGAAATAGCAAATGAAAACATTGAAAAAGCGAAAGAATATATCGTGGGAGCCATTCAGATGAAAAATAATTATTCGGAAGCGTATTACTTGATGTCCCAATTGGAATCAAATGCGGGAAATAATGAACAAGCTATCAAAATAATTGAAGCTTTGGCGAATGTAACGCCCGATGACCCTCAAGTCTTTTTGCAATTAGGTTTTATGAATTACAATAAACAAGATTATAAACAAGCGGTTGTTTCTCTGGAAAGATCCGTCGGGTTAAATCCTTATTTTGCGGATGCCAAATATCTGCTCGGGCTCACTTACGATGCAATTGGCGAGAAAGAAAAAGCGATCGGACAATTTGAAGACTTGAAGATTCTAATTCCCAACGATACGAATATTTCCGCAATTTTAGAAAATATAAAAAACGACCGAGATCCATTTTACGGTTTGCAACAACAAACCCAGGCTCCGGCTGACGAAGAAATTACGGAAACTGACGAGCAAATCGGAGAAGACGAGGACGCTGGTGATTCTGAAGAATAATGATAAAAAAAGTTTTTAATTTATTGCACCAAGACATAAGCGGGCTTCATAAGGCCGCTTATGTTTTGGGTTTGTCCGCTCTCTTGTCGCAATCATTGGCTCTTTTGCGAGACAGATTATTTGCGCACTCTTTTGGCGCCGGAGAAATTTTGGATATTTATTACGCTTCTTTTCGCATACCCGATTTCATTTTTATTTCTGTCGCTTCCATAGTGTCTTTGTCGGTTTTAATTCCTTTTTTAACGCAACAAAAAGACAAAGAATACAGCAAGCGATTTATGAGTGAAATTTTTTCTGTTTTTTTCGTTTTGATTGCCGTGGTCAGTTTATTGATGTTTTTTTTGATGCCCGTATTAGTCCCTTTTATTTTCAGAGGTTTTTCTCCAGACGCTTTGCAACAAGTGATTTCATTGTCCAGAATAATGCTTTTATCGCCTATTTTATTGGGCTTTTCCAATTGTTTGACCAGCATTATTCAAGTTAATAAAAAATTTTTTATTTACGCAATCAGTCCGCTTTTGTATAATGTCGGAATAATTGTCGGTATTATTTTGTTTTACCCGATGTTTGGAATAAAAGGTTTGGCTTTTGGCGTTGCTTTGGGGGCGTTTCTTCATTTATTCATTCAATTGCCGTCAATTTATCGGCTCGGTTTTATCCCTAAACTTATTTTAATAAAAAAATTCAATAAAATTAAAAAAATAATTTTATTATCTTTACCGCGAACCTTGGCTTTGTCATCCGGTAATTTGGCCATTTTAGCATTGGTGGCGTTCGCTTCCACAATGGGCGAGGGAGCAATTTCTGTTTTTAATTTCGCTTTTACCATTCAGTCCATACCTTTGGGAATTATAGGGGTGAGTTATTCCGTCGCCGCTTTTCCTATTTTATCAGAACTTTCTCGCGATAAAAAAGAAGAATTTTTGGAACAAATTACCGTTGTGGCAAGATATATAGTTTTTTGGACAACGACCGCCCTTATCTTTTTTATCGTGTTGCGCGCTCAAATTGTCAGAACTGTTTTGGGTTCGGGAAAATTTGATTGGACCGACACGCGCTTGACCGCCGCTTGTTTGGCCATTTTCGCTTTTTCCATAACGGCGCAAAGTTTGGTTTTATTTTTTGTAAAAGGATATTACGCCGCTGGTATTACCAAAAGACCAGTTATAATAAATATTTTTTCTTCCGCTTGCATCGTGGCTTTTGTTTTTTTGTTTAAATTTTGTTTTGCGGCGATACCTTTTTTGCGAGAGAGTATAGGATATATTTTTAAGGTTGGCGATATCGCGAATATAGACATTTTGATATTGCCTTTGAGTTATTCATTGGGAACGATATTGAACGCTTGTCTATTGTATTATTTATTTAAAAAAGATTTTAATTATTCATCAAAAGAGTTGGAAAAATCATATTTTCAAACTTTCATAGCGTCAATAATTATGGGTGTTTGCGCTTATTTTTCATTGGAATTGTGGAATAATGTTTTTGATATAAATACTCTCATCGGTATATTTTTGCAAGGTTTATTGTCTGGATTAACGGGCATTATCGTTTTGATTATAATTCTCAAATGGATGGGCAATAAAGAAATCAATGAAATCTTCGCGAATTTAAAAATGAAATTTTTCAACGGCTCAAGCTGTTGAGTTATTCAAGAATTTTATGTGAAGACAGATTTTTGCTTTTTGTCGCATAATTGCTATAATTCAAACGGCGGAATTATACGCTTGCGAAGCCAAAATTCGTCTCATCCCTTTCAACTTTATGAACTTTTAACTTATCATTTCTGGCCCTATCGTCTAACGGTTAGGACACAAGCTTCTCAAGCTTGCAATCTGAGTTCAATTCTCAGTAGGGTCACAAAGCGTTAAGAAAAAGCAAACTGTTTTGCTTTTTTAGCTTTGTGAAGGCGGAGTATGTTGCGAGCGTTTAGCGAGCGACAACGAGCCGGGGTCGGCAAACACTTAGTAGATTTTGACCCTAATTATCAGCTTGTCGTCGATAAGCGCTCTGAAATGAGCCAACTTAACAAGAGACGTGATGATGATAAGAAGCTCGCTATTCTGGATCCCTATACCATGACTAATTCAGACGGCCGGCAGACTCCGGACGTCCTCAACGTAACAATGAACGAGGCCAAGGTCTTCTTCGATCGCTGTGGCGCCATAATGAACGGCGCTAATATGCAGCGTATAGTCTACGGCCGGGGACTCACAGATAAAGATACTACCCTGATAGAATCCTTCTATGAGGATATCTACTATCAAAACGACCTGGCGCTGGCTAACGCCTATTATACTTCGCTCTACGGGTTCCTCATTGAACAGCTTTTAATTCGGGGCGCTGCTGCTGCCCGGTGCTTGATGAGGGAGCAGGGCGACAGGTTTATCCCCGATATCACTCCGCTAGATACTAGGTATTTCTATTACGAGACAGATTCTACCGGGTTGATATGGGGCGCTGCCGATATCAGCCGGACAAAGGCTCAGATACTCAGGGAATACGGCATCACTATCCGGGCTGCGAGGGCGACAGTTACCGACTTTTGGGATGATGAAGTCAATCAGATATTTATAGCTAACCAGTTTTACAAGGGCGGTTCGGAAACTAAGGACCCTACTAAGCATCCGGAGAGGCCTGAGAAGCATGGGCTAGGTTATCCGCCCTTGATCTTTACCGGCTCCGGAGCCGGCCTGAATAGCCTCTATGACTCTGGCATCCTTAAACACCAGTTTGAAAGTGTGTTTGCTAATAACCGGGGCTTGATAACGGAACTACACCGGGCAGCCACGATATTTATGACATTAACCTCAATGAGCTTCGAGCAATCTCTGACATGGGAAAGCGACGAGGGGACTGAGGCCACCAAGCCACCTAACCCATTCGGCCGAGGCAGAAGGGTTATCCCGGCCGACAAGGGCGGTGGCTTCAAGGCGATTCCGGTTAGCGACGTTAGGAACGCTACCCGGCTGCTTTATAATATGATTGTTGGCGCCCTGCAGCGTGGCGGACTGCCTAATATCGATTACGGCAACCTGAGCTTCCCACTATCGGCAGTAGCTATTTCTAAACTGACGGCCAGCAAGGACGCTATCTTTATCCCGAGACTTAACGCAATGGCTCTTTTCTATAGAGCCCTGTCTCTGATGATAAAGAAACAATACATTCAAGCCGGTTACAGCGTTGAGCT
>JBDRMF010000066.1:0-4310 GCA_043812415.1 Patescibacteria group bacterium
CCACAACACACCAAATTTTGCATTCATCCAAAAAACGAGTTATTTTGAAAATGAAACAAAAACGAAATATATGAACGCAAAAATAAGTTTTTTCAAACGAAGAAGTGTTATTAAAAAGAAAATAGATTATTTGAACGCAAGCGGAAACAAATTATTTAAAAAAGAAAACAAATTATTTGAACCAGCCCCATGTTTTTTTTAATTACCCCAGTTAACTGGGGTAGTTTTGATTGAGGCGGATGAATTGACGGACGTCGGACGTCCGTCAGGAAGCGGTGTAATAGTTGAATTAGCGGGTGAAAAATTAGCGGGCATCGTTTTGACGAGCATCCGACGTCCGTCAAATTAAGTTATAATTTGTATTCAATACATTACCTTGAATTACGAAATAGCTTTACGACGGGCTTTCGCCCGTCGCCTTTATTTTGTCGTTCAAATATTCTTGTGTTTTAACACCTCCAGTCTAACGCGTTCTATAACTGATAGTAAGCCGGTTAAATATTTCTTGCAACACAATTTTATTTGTGGCGATAACAATCGTATTTTTATCAGAGAAAGCGTACACAAAAATCACCTCCCCTTTCTCATCCAACACCGCCCGCGCATCTATATTTTGTATAACGATATCTTTAAATTGAAACATCGTTTCCCTCAATTGAGCGGTTGGTATGGCCGGATTGTCTTCCACAAAAATCGCGCGCAAATCTTCAATTATATTTTTTTCCCATTTTAATATTTCAGGAAAAGAATTTTCAAACGAACGAGTTTTTAATATTAAAAACGGCAAATTTTTAGATGACGAATAAAAACCAAACATAAAATCGGGCTCAATAAATCTTAAAAATGTATCTGAAATTCGTGCGTCAATCAACAAACTTAACCTCTCCGTAGTGATTAATTTCTTGCTTAACAAATCGCTGTTTTCCTGTTGCCTTTCTGTAAAATAAAGTTGTATCAACGAACCCATCGGAATATTTGTGTTGGCAATTTCTTTTTGGACTAACCTTGTAAGACCTAATTTATTCGGTTTGTCCAAAAATATTTCTCGTTGATATTCAGAATAAATAATCATTTTCAATTCAATGTCGTTGATTTTAATAATCGGAGTCGGTTTGAAAAAATACACCAAATAAACAGACAATACTCCCGCGCCCACGAGCAAAAAACTGATAACAACCAAAAAAATATTTTTTTTAGTCGCTTTTTTAATACCTGTGATTTTAGAAAAAAAATATAACGCTTTATTATCCTTTTGCGCTTCTTCGGCAATAATGGCGCCAACCAACGAAACATTGTCTTTCTTTAAAATACTTGCAACATCATCTCTATAAGTTCTCGTAAAAACAGGTTTTTCTTTATTTTTATTTGTTTCTTGCATAAAATTTATTAGCAAACCAAACTGTCTTGCCTGCCTGTCAACTTCCTTACCACAAAAAACTTTATTTTTTAATAAAAGTTGAATCCGCGTCTTTGATGGATAATTTTATTTTGCCATTAGTATTATCCACTTCTTTTATTATAACAGGAACTATCATTCCTTCGCGCAAAACTTTGTTGATATCTTCCACGCGAAACGGCGCCACTTCTGAAATATGAACCATCCCTTCTGTCTTCATTCCGATACGAACAATCGCCCCGAAATCAAACATTTTTATTATCACACCTTCAAATTTTTCTCCAACTTTATATTCTCTCGTGATTTCAATAATTATTTTTTCCGCTTCCGCAACCGCTTCCTTTGCTCCAGTAAGAAAAATTCTACCGTCATCTTCAATATTTATTTCAACTCCTGTTTTTTCTTGAATTTCTTTTATTACTTTTCCTCCTGAACCAATTACCTCTCCAATTTGCTCGGGTTTGATGCGTATTTGAATAATACGAGGAGCGTTCGGGGCCAAATCGGCGCGCGGTTGAGCAATCTCCTCTTCAATAACATCCAAAATTTGCAGACGAGCTTTTTCCGCTCCGAGCAAAGCTTCAGCCAGAATTTTAATCGGTATGCCTCCCACTTTGACATCCATTTGAAGAGCCGTAATGCCTTGGCGAGTGCCCGCCACTTTGAAATCCATATCGCCATAATGATCTTCGGGTCCCTGAATATCAGTCAAAATTTTATAATTATTTTCATCTTTCAACATCAAACCCATCGCGATTCCCGCCACCGGAGCTTTAATCGGCACGCCCGCATCCATCAACGCAATCGTGCTAGCACAAGTAGATGCCATTGAAGTTGAACCGTTGGATGCCATTGATTCCGAAACTATTCTGATGGTATAAGGAAATTCTTCTTCGGACGGCAGAACGGCCAACAACGCTTTTTCAGCCAACATTCCGTGTCCGATCATCCGGCGATTTAACCCGCCCATTCTCCCTGTTTCCCCCACCGAAAAAGGCGGAAAATTATAATGATGAAAATATTTTTTCTCTTGCCCTTCTTGTTCCTCCATTCCATTTATTGAAAGACTGTCTTGATGTCCGCCCAAAGTCAAAGCCGAAAAAACATGAGTGCCTCCGCGATAAAAAATTCCAGTGCCATGCGCAGTCGGTGAAAGTTTGCCGGCCTTGGCGACCAGCGGACGAATTTCATCCATCGCCCGCCCGTCTGCGCGTTTATTTTCTTCTATCGCGCCAGCGTGAATTAAATTATCTATCACCGTTTCAAAATAAGCCAAAGCCAACGAAGAATTTTCCTCTACTCTGTCAGTTTTAAATATTTTCAACCAATCATTTTTAAGCGTTTCAATCCCCTCCTTCCCTTTATCGCTGAAAATTTCCTCTTTCATTCGGGGCTTGATTTTTTCTTCAAATAACGCCGTGGCTTCCGCAGACAATTCTTCTTTGACAATCGCTTTTTTTTCTTTGCCCATTTCGGCGATAATTTCTTTTTGCCAATTTTGGATTTTTTCAATTACTTCGGACGCTTTTTGAAACGCGCGCGCACTCAATTCATTTGAAACTTGATCGGCTTTAATTTCCACCATATTCAAATTTCCATCTTTTCCGCAAGCCACCAAATCCAATTTTCTTTTTTTGTTTTTATCAAAACCGTTTGAATTAAAATCAGCGAGCAATTCATCTGAATCGTCGGCGACAATTCTCACCGCGCTCACAGGGCCATTCCACGGAATATCTGAAACCCCGAGCGCCAACGACGCTGCGTTGATGGCCAAAATATCGGGACTGCATTTTCCCAGCGACAAAACCATCGCGACCACTTGAATTTCGTTTCTGATTGAAGAATCAAACAAAGGGCGGATGGTTCGGTCTATCATTCTACCGTTTAATATGGCATTGGTGGAAGGAACACCCTCTTTTCTCAAAAAACGACTGCCTTTGATTTTTCCGACGGCGTAAAATTTTTCTTCAAATTCCACGGACAGAGGAAACCAATCCTGCCCTTCTTTTTTATTAACCGACATCACGGCGGTCGCCATCACCACGGTATCATCGCAACTCACAATCACCGACCCGTTGGCTTGGTCGGTCAAATCGCTAAAGCGAGCAATTATTGTTTTGCTTTCAGTTCCCGCTTTATCGGCTGGCAAATTCAATTTATATTCTTTTTCTTCCATAATTTAATTTAATTTCTGTTCCTATAATTTAAAAGATATCTTTTGGGGTTTTTGCACAAGTCCAAAAAGTCATCGGAGGCCTCAATTAATTTTGCCGAAGACGACTTGCCGAAAGCAATTACTTCCACTTGGCAACCTTCGTTTGTTTTTAAATATTCCACCAACGGAACAAAATCGCCGTCACCCGAAACTAATATAATGGAATCCAATTTAGGCGCCATTTTAATCGCATCAACCGCGATGCCCACATCCCAATCGGCTTTTTTAGCTCCGCCGAAAAAAATTTGCAAATCTTTTGTTTTTGTTTCAATGCCCAATTTTTCCAACGCTTCAAAAAAACTTTTTTCTTCTTCCGCTTCGGTGGTAATGACATAAGCGATAGCTCTGATGAGTGCTCGGCCAGCGATGGCATCTTCCATAACCCGCTTGAAATTTACTTTTGTATGATAGAGATTTTTAGCGCTGTGATAAAGATTTTGAGTATCTATAAAAACGCCTATTCTTTGTTCTTTGTGTTTTATAACAGTCATATAATTAGCAAATTAGTTTTTGGGTGGGGCGGGGGGGGGGGCCGCCGCAACACTGACCCCCCCCCACCACACAACACAAAAAAAAATAAAAAAAAAAAAATAAAAAACCCGGCTTGGGGTTTTTTTTATACACCATTACAATTTTTCTTTTTTCCTTTTTTCGTGTGTGTGGGGTTTGGGGGGGGCAATGGCGACGCCTGCCCCCGCC
>JBDRMF010000067.1:0-28239 GCA_043812415.1 Patescibacteria group bacterium
ATTTCTAATTCTTGTTTTAAGTCTCTTTTCATATGCTTTCATTGTAGCAAATATCTGGTAAAAACGCATAAAATAAGATATACTAAAAAAAATTTTGCGCGTGTAGCTCAGCTGGTTAGAGCGCGTCACTGATAATGACGAGGTCCCTGGTTCGAGTCCAGGCATGCGCACAATTTTTCTCAAACAAAAACCAGCTGAGTAGGGTTGGTTAGAGCGATGAAATGCTCAGACGCATTTCATCTGAGAATGACGAGGTCCCTGGTTCGAGTCCAGGCATGCGCACCATTTTTCTCAAACAAAAACCAGCTGAGTAAAATTGGTTAGAGATAGAGTCTGTTGATATGAAAGAAGATAAAGAAAATAATTTTGTTTTCATAGACAGCCAAAATGTTTACAAAGGTATTCAGAGTTTGGGTTGGTAAATAGATTGGTTGAGATTTAGAAAATACTTATCAGAGAAATACGCGGCGACAACGGCTTATCTTTTTATTGGTTACATACCGGAATATAATGACCTTTATGACCATTTGCAAAAAGCTGGTTTTATTTTGAAGTTCAAACCCGTTTTGCCGGATAACAATGGAAAGCCAAAAGGTAATGTAGACGCTGATTTGGTGCTTCAAGTAATGTTAGATTATAAAATCTACGATAAGGCCGTTATTATATCCAGTAATGGCAATTTTTATTCCTTAGTCAGACATTTATATAATAATGATAAATTAAAAAAGGTTTTAAGCCCATACATAAAAACTTGCTCAACTTTGCTCAAAAAAACCGCCAAAGAAAAAATAATTTATATGGATAACCTGCGGAAAAAAATAGGCAAAAAGGCAAACTATAATAAAAAGAAAAACACCGCTTAAGGACGAAACCTTAAGAGGTGCTTTCCATATGGATACCTTTATTGTATCTCATTGATAATTTTTGTCAAATCAAATAGATAATGCGCGAGCATTTATTGCTTTTGGCAGATGGCTAATAGATGTCTGTTTGACAGACGCCGGATGTCCGTCAAATTAGGGTGTCCGTCAAATTCTAATCTATGGCTTAAAATATGGTTAGGTCGGCTATCGCATAGCCGACTTTTTGCTGGCAGGCAGGTCGCATAGCCGACTTTTTCACTTGCGGAGGTTGAACCTCCGATTTATTGAAGTTGCGGAGGTTGAACCTCCGATTTATCTCACCGCGCAGTGTTGGACGAGGGGGGAGATTTTTTGTTTTAATTCCTCAAATTCTTCGTCCGTGTATGTTTCCGCGCGCATAAAAGCGGGGTCGTTAGTGTTATTGGGAACAAATTTTTGCAGATAATAAGCCCGCGCGCCTTTTATCAAGTCAACTATTTTAAAAATGTCTTCTTTGCTCAACAGAGATTTAACAACGGTCGTGCGAAATTCATAATCAATGTCCGACCGCATAATAATATCAATACTCTCTTTGATTTTGCTCACATCAAATTCTCGACGGACGGTTTCCTGATATTTTTCCAAGGGCGCTTTGACATCCATCGCGATATAATCCGCCAATTTTTTATCAAGCGCCGCTTTCAAAACAGACGGGTTGGCGCCGTTGGAATCCAGTTTAACCAAGTAGCCCAGCTGTTTAACTTTTGACATAAATTCCAGCAAGTCGGGCTGAAGAGTCGGCTCGCCACCGGTGATAGTCACCGCTTCCAACTTCCCCACTCTCTCTTTTAGAAAATCCAAAACTTCTTTTTCGGGAATTAACCGCGCGCCTTTGTCCAAGCCGCGCAGTTCCGGATTGTGGCAATAAGGGCAGTTGAAATTGCATCCCACGGTAAAAACAATCGCGCAGATGTGGTCCGTGTAATCAATCAAAGAAAATTTTTGCAGTCCGCCGATAAGCATAGAATTTTTGAAAATTTTTAGAGTTGTTTCGGGTCAATATGCGAGCGAATGCCAAACTCGGCTTGCTTGCCTTTGTTCCATTGTTCCACCGGCCGCAGATAGCCGACCACTCTGGAATAAATCTCGCACGGCGCGCCGCACTTTTCGCACAGTCCGACTTCGCCCGCGAGATACCCGTGGTTCGGACAAATGCTAAAAGTCGGGCTGAAAGTGAAATAAGGCAGGCGGTATTCGTCGCAAATTTTTCTGACTAATTTTTTAACCACCTCTTTGTCTTTAATCCGCTCCCCCAAGAAAAAATGAATGACCGTGCCGCCTGTGTATTTGGTCTGCAATTCGTCCTGCAAATCCAAAATCTCAAACAGGTCGCTGGAATAATTGACCGGCAAATGGGTGGAATTGGTGTAAAAAGGCGTGTCCACCGCCGTTCCTCGCCCGTTAGCAAAGTGACAGTCGCCGAATTGTTTTTGGTCTTTCAACGCTAAGCGATACGAAGTGCCTTCCGCCGGCGTCGCTTCCAGATTGTAATTATTGCCCGTTTCCATTTGGTATTGCAATAATTTGTCGCGCATATAATCAAGAATTCTGCCCGCCAATTCCCGGCCTTCGGGCGTCCCGATATCCTTGCCGATAAAATTCAGCAACGCCTCGTTCATCCCCAGCAAGCCGATGGTGGAAAAATGATTTTTCCAATAATAGCCAAACTGGTCTTTCACTTTTTTTAGATAAAAACGCGTGTAGGGGTAAAGCGCCTTGTCGGTGAATGTTTCCAAAATTTTCCGTTTAATTTCCAAACTGTCGCGCGCGGTGTCCATTGTGTCTTTCAAGCGCGCGAAAAATTCCTGCTCGTCCCGCGCGAGATAACCAATCCGTGGCAAATTTATCGTCACCACGCCGATGGAACCGGTGAGCGGATTGGCGCCGAACAGCCCGCCGCCTTTTTTTTGCAAGTCGCGATTGTCAATTCTCAAACGGCAGCACATTGACCGCGCGTCGCTCGGGTCCATATCGGAATTGACAAAATTGGAAAAGTAAGGAATGCCGTATTTGGCCGCCACTTCCCACAAAATATCCATATTTTCGTTGTCCCAGTCAAAATCTTTCGTGATATTGTAAGTCGGAATGGGAAAAGTGAACACGCGGTCGGTGTTGTCGCCTTCCGCCAGCACTTCCAAAAAGGCGCGGTTGAAGACATTCATTTCCTCCTGAAAGTCGCCGTATTTTTCCTTCTGCGGCTTCCCGCCCCGCAGAACGCTTTGGTTGGTGTAATAAGCGGGCACGGTCAAATCCAAAGTGACATTTGTAAAAGGGGTTTGGAACCCTACCCGCGTCGGCACATTGATATTGAAAACAAATTCTTGCAGGGCCTGTTTGACTTCCTTGCGGGATAAATTGTCATAGCGGATGAACGGCGCGAGCAAAGTGTCAAAATTGGAAAAAGCCTGCGCGCCGGCCGCCTCGCCCTGCAAAGTAAAAAAGAAATTCACCACCTGCCCCAAGGCGCTGCGAAAATGTTTCGCCGGTCCGCTTTCTATTTTGCCTTTCACTCCCCGAAAACCCCACGACAATAAATCAAACAATTCCCAGCCCACGCAATAGACAGAAATAATATCCAAATCGTGAATGTGCATTTCGCCCGTTTCGCGCGCTTTTTTGATTTGGGGAGTGTAAATTTTGTCCAGCCAATAAGTGCGGCTGATGGCGGAAGCGATATAATTGTTCAGCCCTTGCAGAGAAAAAGTCATATTGCTATTTTCGTTCACCTGCCAATCCAATTTTTCAAGATACTGCCCGATTAAATCCACATGAGTTTTGTTCACGATAGTCCGCATCTGCGCCCGCTGTTCCCGATAAAGAATATACGCCTTCGCCGTTTTTTTGTATTGGGACGCCAGCAAAACATTTTCCACGATGTCCTGAATAAACTCAACGCTCGGCATTGACCCGTTTATTTTTTTTTGAATTTCCAGCAAAACTTGCTCCGTTATCGCTTCCGCGTCTTTCCGAGAACCCGCGGAGGTGGCTTCCATCGCTTTGAAAACCGCGTCCGTGATTTTGCTGGAATCAAAATCAACCGAGGTCCCGTCCCGTTTTTGAACTTTTTTGGCAAAATTGGATTTTTTTGCGTTTTCGGCGATTTTTTTTGCGATTTTTGCCATTTTTTAGAGAAAAATTAAAAAAATTAGTGGAAGAAAAGATTTACTTATTCTACACCCAAAAAACTTTCGCCGCCTGTGGATAAAACCAAAAAAAGAGATACAAAATAAAAAAAGGAAGATGTAAACCCCGTTAAATAAAATCCTTTGGATTTTAATTCGCGTAGCGAATTATTTAACAGGGTAAACCCGATTAAATGATGCTGAGCCAAATTCGTGTCGCGCAGTTCAATTCAATAGCCAAATGGCGTAGTTCAAATAAGCGGCGAAACTGACCCATAGAATATACGGCGCGAGCAAAATCGCCGCCGATTTTGAAATTTTATAAAAAACAACAATCGTCCAAACAAGCGCGAGCCACAAAACGACAATGTCCGCCAACGCCCAGCTCTGATTTTGCCCGCCGAAAAAAATAATTGACCACAAGCCGTTTAGGAAAAGTTGCGCAGCGAAAACGCCCAGCGCTATTTTAACTTTTTTCCGCTTCCAGCCCGCGCGCCAAATCAAAAACGCCGCCGCGCCCATCAAAAAGTAGAGCGTTATCCAAACCGGCGAAAAAATCCAACCGGGCGGATTAAGCGGCGGCTGTTTCAGAGACAAATACCAAGACGAAGACACCGCCGGACCGGCAAAAAACACCCCGCCAATTCCGACGGTTTGGCAAACCGCGACAGAAACAACCAATTTCAAAAAATCATTTAATTTCAATTTCACGAATTAATTTTACCACAAATTTTCGCGAAAAACTTTTTTATTTTTTTCGGCGCCGAGCCGAAAAAAATAAAAAAGTTTTTCGCGCCGTGACCGCGCGCGCGATTTTTTTCCAAATTTCCGCTAAAAAACCAACCGAAACACCGCCTGAGAATAATGTTTCCAAGCGGTGTTTGAATTAAGAAATTTATCCAATTTATTCGCTGAGTAATACGGGAACTTTGGACACATCTACTTTTTGAGTTATAGGCAGACCCGTGTCCATCCACGAAACCGAAGTGTCGGCATTTTTGATTTTGTCCGTTTCCGTTTCAACTTTGATTTGACCGCCTTGCAGTCTGTCCGGATAGCCCCGATAACCTGCGTAAGCGTCGCTATAACTTGTTCCCTGCAATCCTCCGTGAGCGCCGCGTTCATCAACGGGTTTCCCCGCTTCAACATCGGCCGCCTCTTTGAGCGGATTGTCAATCTCGTAAACCCCTTTATACCCAAGGTCTTTCACACTCTCAATCGCGGCGCTGCTTCGTTTGCCGCTACGGCAAATAAAAATCAGCGTTTGCTCTTTGTCAGGAAAGGTTTGTTCAACTAAAGCGTTAAAATCCCCGTTTAATTCAAATGTGGATTTTCCCGCCTCGTCCACTCCTGTCCAAAATTTCCACGGAATCAAATAAGCAACGGGACTGCCGCCCGCCTCCAAAGCCGGACTGCCCACCCAAACAACTTCTTCCATTGTCCTGACATCCACAAGAGACGCTTCGCCATTTTTAATCATATCATACGCCTCTTGAGCGGTAATTTGTTTGTATTCCGCTTCGCCCCCGGAATACTTCTTCGCAAACACAACGCCGCCAACTACCAAAAGCGCCGCCAATAACACGCCAATAAATAATTTATTTCTCATATTTTTTAATTTAATAATTTAATAATTTAATAAATTCGACCTTTGTTTCGCAAGAATAAATTTTTTTATTCTTAAATATTGTTCCCAGTTTATCAAACCCAACAAAAAAATAAAGCGCGCGGCGCCGTTTGTGAAAAATTAGCCGCCGCTTTTAATTCGCTTTAATTTCCCCCTCGCCGCCGCCGCGAATTATTCCGCAATCCGATACCAGTCAATCTTACGGGAAAGATACATAACGACCGAGAGAATGACAAACAGTCCGACACTACCCGCCAGCAACGCGTAATCTTCAAGCTGCAAGATGATGTAAACGAAAAGATAAAGAAAAACCAAGATAAAAGTCTGCGCGAAAAGCATTCTTGAGGTCGGCAAAATCACTTTTGAGTAACCCGTTATGAGACCAATGGTTGAACCACTCGCGATAAGATACGCCCAATCAAATCCAACCGCTTCTGAAAACGAAATCAGCAGCGAATAATAAAGAACAAGCGCCAAACCCACAAGCAGATATTGGATTGGATGCACCCGTTTTTTGTTGAATATCTCGCTGAAGAAAAATATCATAAATGTGAGCGCGATAATAAGCAGAGCGTATTTCGCGGAGCGTTCTGATTTTTGATATTCATCCACAGGCGCAAGCAGGTCAACCCCGAACGCCGCCGAATAGACATTATGTTTACCGCCAACCCATGCTTGCGGATAATTTCTATTGAGGTCCAAAATTTCCCAGCAGGCGACAAATCCATCGTTCGTTATTTCTCTTGTGTCAGGCAGAAACGCCCCGGTAAAACTCGGTGTCCCCCACGGCGACGCGAGATTCACGGTGGTTGTCCGTCCGAGCGGCGCGAACAAAAGAGACTGACTGCCGTCCAGCGCGAGAGTAAATGAAAATATATATTCCCCCGTGTCAAATCGTCCCGCCGGCACTGCCGCGCTGATGCCAGAACTTTCATTATATGTCTCAGCGGAAGACATTGTCATTTTTTCAAGGAACGGGTCAGCCAAACGCCCGGGGCTTGTGAAAGACATCGGCGCGAGACTTGCCCGAATCACATCATCTGTTTCAATCCCCGGACTAAAATCGTAAGTTTTGCCTCTCCAACTTAGTTTGACTTCGCTTTTGATGCCTCGCATATCCGGTATTCCAACAGACACAATCGCGTCATCCCAGCGCGCGTTCTGCGCGTTTATGCCAAGCGCCGCGAGGTCCGGTTTTTCAAAGACGCCGGAAATGCTCATTTCCGATGAATAGACCACTGCGTCAAAAATACCGCGGGAACGAATCTCCGGAGTAATATGACCCTCAATCTTCAATGTCTTCGGCAAAAAATGCGCGTATTCGGTCACTGTTATTTGCTGACCTTTTTCATTTGTCGCGAATTTATCATACGAAATGGACAACACCGGACCCGCGACAGTTTGCGCATTTCCCCATTTTTGACTAATTTCCGCAATCGCCCCCGCTCTATTATATTCCCGCTCTCTGATAAGAGACCCGACCATATTAACCGGTATCAGAAGCAGGAGCGCCAAAACACCAATCACGACCGCGCGGAGCGTAATTGAATATCTGACCCAGTGATTGATGTTGCAATTTTGCATAAATAAAAATGAAAATGATTGTGATGTTTAACTTTTGTTTCTCTAAATATACCTAACGCGAGAGATAAAAGCAAAGACGCCTGATACAAAGATAAAACTAACACAGAAGCGAAACGCGGCGCGCTTCAAATCAAAAACACCCGCGGTCTTAAATCTTGTCCAAACATTTTTTCTTTTTCAAACAACCCCACTGAATTCATCAAGTTGACGGCGTGTTTAATAGCGGATTTTCGCCAAACTATCTCTAAGTTTTTCTTCGCTCTGCCTCGCCTGCCATTCAAGTTCACTCGCCTTTTTGTGCGCTTCCGGATAAACAAGCCCCCGCTCCATTAAAGACCTCTCGTAAAGTTCGTGCAAAAGAATGTAAATTCTTTCTTCGTCCAGCGCGTCATTGTCCAGCCAAACTTCGTTTTTGGGCACATAATTATAAACCAAATCGTGGCCGCCTTCCGTGAAATTGACATCAAAAACGCTTCTGACCAGCCGCCCGTACACAAGCCAAACAAAAATTTTGTTCTCTACTTTTTTCAAAAGTTGGCAATGAATTTTAGCGACCGCGGGAACGCCGTTCGCGTCCATTATTTTTTCAAAATCTCCCGCTTTTTTTCTTTCGGAAAGTTCTTTTTTAGCGGCGGATTCAATCGCCTCGGCGTAAAGACGCCCTTGTTTCATCAGCCGCCATTCAACCAAAAGATGGTCAATAAAAAACCGTTGCTCGTTGGGGACCGCTTCCCGGTCTATCCAAAATTCGTATTCGGGAATAACGGGAAAGCGAAAATGCTGACCGAAATTGGTAAATTCTTTTTCCAAATCCCGTCTGATTTTAATGCCGTCCACCAGCCAAATCGCGATTTTTCCTCGCTTGCCTATTTTTTCAAGATAAAAATTTTTATCATGCATTTTTGTATTTCAAAACTTGGCGGAGAGTATGGGATTCTGTCACAAATCCTCAAAAATTATAGTCGCTCTCGCTCCTTAATTTTTGGGCTCGCGACCCCGCCTCCTTCTCTTCGCTCTGTCCGGTCTTCGAATCCTGTCCTCTCTTACCCCCTGTTGACAATTTCAAATACCTGCCTCTCGTCGGTATTTGAAATTGTCAATGCGGAAGGGGCGGGATTCGAACCCGCGGCGCGGTTTCCCGCGCACACGCTTTCCAGGCGTGCCCATTCAACCACTCTGGCACCCTTCCTTTTTTTATGTATTTTTATTAACCTCTCGCGCCTCTCAATATCCTGACCCTGTCTTCCACCGGCGGATGGGTCATAAATAATTTGGCAAACCAATTGGATGATTTTTTGCCGCGAAAGGGCGAAGAGATATAAAGATGGGCGGTGGCGTAACTTGCCCGTTTCAGCGGCGCGGAGTTTTGGGAAATTTTTTCCAGCGCGCTCGCCAAGCCGGACGGATTGTGAGTTAAGGCGGCGCCGGACGCGTCCGCCAAAAATTCCCGCTTGCGAGAAATCGCCAGCCGAATGAGCATCGCCACGAGCGGCGCCAAAACCGCCAGCGCGATTCCCGCCGCCGCCAGTAGACCGCCCGCTTGATTGTCATTGTCCCGCCCGCCCAAACTTCTGAAAAAGGTCGCCCTCAAAAAGAAATCAGATATCAAAGAAATAAAACCCGCCAGCACAACCGCGACTGTGGCGAGCAGAATATCTTTGTTCAAAATGTGAGAAAGTTCGTGGGAAATTACCCCTTCCAATTCCCTTTCGTCCAAAATGTTCAAAAGTCCGCTCGTTACCGCCACGGCGGAATGTTGGGCGTTGCGACCCGTGGCGAAAGCGTTCGGCGATTGGTCGCTGATAAGATAAAGTTTCGGCATCGGCAGGCCTGTTCGGTGGACCAATCTTTCAACCGTATCAAACAAAATCCGATTGTCGGCGCGAGAAATTTGCTTCGCGCCCGCCATTTTGAGAACAATTTTGTCCGAAAACCAATAACTTAACACATTCATCAAAACACTGAAGCCGACGGCAAAATACAAAATGCTTTGGTCGGCGAAAATATAGCTGAAAGCCCAGCCAACGGCGATAACAAAAACAAAAAACGAGGCCATCAGCAACCAAGTTTTTTGAATATTTTTTGATTTTTGTTCGGTGATGTTCATTCTGTTAGAGATTAATTATTCCCCCCTCTCTCTCTGTTAGCGCTCCAAGCACTAACAGAATTTGTTAGCGCTTGGAGAGCTAACAGAACTTATTTTGTGCCGGAGGGGAGAATCGGTCACAAATCACTTATGATTTTGTTCGCCCTGCGGGCTCCAAAATCATAAGTGTTCGCGACCCCGGCTCGGTATTACTCACTTCGTTCGTAATATACCTGCGCCTTTCGATTCTCCACGAAAGCCAAGCAGTTGGCTTTCTCCCTCGGCAAAATTTTCGCTTCGCCTGCCTGCCGGTAGGCAGGCAAGCTCAAATTTGTGCCGGAGGGGAGAATCGAACTCCCATGGATTGCTCCACTAGTTCCTAAGACTAGCGCGTCTACCAATTTCGCCACCTCGGCATTATTATTTTATTTTTTCAAGATAACATATTTAGGAAATAGTGGAGATGCTCCACTATCCCTATCGCCTGTTCCGCTTGCCCATTCAAATTTTTTCAAAATTTGTTTGGGCTCCGCTCCACATCGGCGATTTTTTGCTTCGCAAAAATCGGATGGAAAGCAAAGCAGTTTGCTTTCCATTCGCTCAAATAGCGTGTCTACCAATCCTCCTTCGCTTCGCTACGGATGAATGCTCCCAAAGTCTCATTCATCCACATTAGCATCTTAAATTTAATTTTCAATATTTAATATAACATATTTTAAGCATAAATCATATTTTTTCAATAAAAAATGTCTTGGTAATCGGATTACCAAGTGATTTGAGATGAGAGCGTGAAAATTCAATATATTGTGGGCGAATTTTGAAATTGCAAAATCGGGCTTTTGGTGTATAATTCATTAAGTAATTAGGTTTTGGGATTGCCTACCGGTCAGTCGGCAAACGGATGAACAAGGATTATGCTTTAAGAAAACGGCTTCGCCAATTCAGGGGGAAAAATTCGCTCCGCGAATTTTTCCCCCTAACACCTAACACCTAATTTTACCTAACCAACTAAACCATGTTTATTACAGAAGAAATTATTATGTATATATTGTTTGCCGTAAATATTTTACTGATATTGTGGATTGTTCGTTTGGAAATAAAAACTCGCGATATCGGTATTTTGAAAGACAAAAAAAGTCTGATTGGTAAATTTAAAATTATTGAAAAAAGAATAGATGAGAATGAAATTTTTGAAGAAAATATAAAAACCAATTTGGATTTTATTCAGAACAAATTGCAGGACAATATTCAAAATATAAAAATACTCAGGTTTAATCCTTTTAAAAATGACGGCATCGGCGGGGACCAAAGTTTTGCGATTTCATTACTGAATAAAAAAGGAAGCGGCGCCATTATATCCAGTTTATACGCACGAGAAAAAGTGAGCGTGTTCGCCAAACCAATTGAAAACTGGCAATCAAAATATGAATTGTCAGAAGAAGAAAAAAGCGTCTTGGAAAAAACAAAAAAAGAAGCGGTGAGCAATTAAGAAAGCCAACTCAAACCACAAATTTATGATTACCAAAAATACCAACTTAATAGAACGCTCCCCCGTGATAGTAATTATGGGGCATATTGACCACGGCAAATCAACCCTGCTTGATTTTATCCGCAAATCAAATATTGTGGAAGGTGAAGCCGGCAGTATCACGCAACGAATGTCAGCTTATGAAGTCGTTCATCAAGGTAAAAAAATAACTTTTATTGACACCCCCGGACACTCCGCTTTTTCTGCGATGAGGTCAAGAGGAGCATGCATCGCCGATATCGCTGTTCTGATAATTTCCGCGGAAGACGGCGTAAAACCGCAAACGATGGAAGCGTTCAAAAGTATTCAGGAAGCGAAAATTCCTTTCATCGTGGCAATCAACAAAATTGACAAACCTAACGCGAACGCGGAAAAAGTCAAACAAGAATTGATTGGAAATGAAATTTATTTGGAAGGTTACGGCGGGGACATTCCTTGCGCGCTTATTTCGGCGAAAACCGGCGAAGGTATTGCGGAGCTTTTGGACACGATGCTTTTAATCGCGGAGATGGAGGAATTAAAAGGAGATACTTCCCTACCGGGGCAAGGTTTTATTTTGGAATCTAAAATGGAACCCACAAAAGGAGCGGAAACTGTAGCGATTGTAAAAGACGGGACTCTCAAAAAAAGCGATTTTATTGTCGTTGACAACCGAATCAGTTCTATAAAAATTTTAGAGGATTTTCTTGGTAATCCGATAGAGGAAGCGATTTTCTCCAGTCCGGTAAAAATTATCGGGTGTTGTGATGTGCCGGATGCCGGTTTACCTTTCAGCGCTTATGCGACAAAAAAAGAAGCTGAGCAAAATGTGGCGGATAAAAACGAATTATTTGTCAAACCGATAACCAAGGACAAAGTGGAAATTAAGGATGATGAAATAGAAATTCCTTTAATTATCAGAGCCGATGTTTTTGGCGCCATTGAAGCTCTCAAAAAAGAAATCGCCAAAATTAAAATAGAGGGGGCTGTGATAAATATTATTTTTGAAGGAGTGGGCGATATTTCTGAAAACGATATTAAGATGGCGGGATACAAAAATAATTCATTTGTTGTCGGTTTTAATATCAAAATAAATCAAGCCATTAAAAATTTGGCGGAAAAAAATAATGTAAAAATAGCTTCGTTTGATATTATTTATAAATTGACGGAATGGCTGGAGGAAAATATCAAAATATTAATTCCAAAAATAAAAGTAATGGAAAAAACCGGACTGGCGAAAGTTGTTAGAATTTTCAGCAAAACCAAAGACGAACAAATAATCGGAGGAAAGGTGAAAGAAGGAAAAATTTTATTGGGGTCGGATATTAAGATTTTGAGAAGAGATTTTGAATTAGGAAAAGGAACCACGCTTGGTTTGCAAAAACAAAAAATTCAAACCAAAGAAATAAACGAGGGTGATGAATTTGGAATGAATATAAAATCAAAAATTGATATTGCGGAGGGCGACTATTTAGAAGCGTTTGTGATGGTTGAAAAATAGTAACATAGTCAAAAGTCCATAAAGTAAAAAGTCAGAAAAATGTCACCCTAACGGGTGATCACCCGTTAGGGTGACAAATTTTTCACTTTCAACTTTCAACTTTACAGACTTTCAACTATAAATATATGACTTTAAGACAAAATAAAGTAAAAGAAAATATAAAAAATTTGGCGGCTCAATTTTTATCAATGGAATCAAACAGAGTTTCTTTGATTACTGTTACGAATGCCACCGTGTCCAAAGATTTAAAAAAGGCGACTATTTTTATCAGCGTCTTGCCAGAAACAAGCGAAAAATCAGCATTAAATTTTGCTAAACGAAAACGAAGCGACATCAGAGATTTTCTTAAAGAAAAATTAAAAATGAAAACAATCCCCTTTCTTGATTTTGAATTGGATATGGGTGAAAAAAATAGACAAAAGATTGACGAATTAAGTAGCGAATAAATTTTATTTGCAGTATATATTGTTCCCATGTTATAATTAATTGTGGGTATAAAATATAAAGTAAACGAAGAGTTTTTTGATAAATGGAATGAGGAAATGGCCTATATTTTAGGGTATATTTATGCAGACGGTAGCATAGAGGATGCTTCTTATTTAAGAGGAAAATATATTAGAGTTACCAGCACAGACAAAATCACTATTAAAAATATAAAACGCCTCTTAAAATCAGAACACACTATAGTTAAGAAACCAGCGTTTGAAAATAATAAAGAAGCTTTTTTGTTAAGAATAGGGAGCCATAAACTATATAGTAGTTTAACTAAATTAGGTGTGTACCCAAATAAATCTCTTACTGTAGATTTTCCAAAAAAAATCCCCAGTAAATATTTAAAGGATTTTATAAGAGGTTATTTTGATGGTGATGGTTGTGTTCATATAGAAAAGACAACAAATAATAAAAATAAGGTTATTTTGAAAAGAATCAGAATTATTTTTTCTTGTGGTAGTAAAAAATTTCTTAAAGGATTATCTGATGCTCTAAGTTCAAAAACAAAAATAATAAACAATATTCATAAAAACGGAAATTCTTTCCAATTAAAATATTCGACAAAAGATACTATTATATTGTTTAAATTTATGTATAAAAATGTTAAAGATAAAATATTTTTAAAAAGAAAATTAGATGTATTCAATGAATATTTTGAATTAAAACAAAAAAGAGTTGATAAAGAAGTATATTCTGTATTAGAATATGTAAACGGCCACGTGGTGAAGTAGCTAACACAACGGTCTGCAAAACCGTCATTCGTGGGTGCAAATCCCACCGTGGCCTCAAGGTTATTTGAAAATTTAAAAATAGTATAAAATAAAAAAGTTAAACTGCCCGGGTGGTGGAACTGGTATACACGCATGACTTAAAATCATGTCCCTCTGGGATGCGGGTTCGATTCCCGCCCCGGGCACAAAGAGAAAAACAATATGCATAAAATTAAAAAAAATAAATCCATCGGAATATTTGATTCCGGTTTTGGCGGGTTGGATATATTAAAAACTGTTACAAAAAAACTCCCGAATTACAATTATATTTATTTGGGAGATACCGCTCGCGCCCCTTACGGCGCAAGATCTAAAGAAATAATCTATGAATTCACTAAACAAGCGGTAGATTTTCTTTTTAAAAATAATTGCGAAATAATAATTTTGGCTTGCAATACAGCTTCCAGCGATGCCCTTAAAAAAATTCAACAGGAGTATTTGCCAAAATATTATCCAAATAAAAAAGTTTTGGGTGTTCTTATTCCAACCGCGGAGCAAGCCGCTCAAAAGACAAAAAATGAAAGAATTGGCATTATAGCGACTGAAAGAACTATTCAATCAAACGCCTTTAAAAGAGAATTACTAAAATTAAACCCAAAAATCAAGGTTTTTCAGAAAGTATGCCCTCTGCTTGTTCCAATTATAGAAGCCGGCGAACAAAATTCCAAATTTACAAAAATAATTCTTGCTAAATATTTAAAGTCATTTGCAAAACAAAATATTGATACCTTGATTTTAGGATGCACTCATTACGGAATTTTAGAGAAAAAAATAAAAAAAATAATAGGAAAACAAATCACCGTTTTATCTGAAGCAAAAATAATACCGGAAAAACTGAAAATTTATTTGAAAAAACACCCTGAAATAAATAAAAAACTCGGTAAAAATAAAAAAAGAATTTTTTATTCAACAGATATTACAGATAGATTTATATTATTGGGAAGTAAATTTTTTGGAGAAAAAATAAATGAAAAAAAAATATCTCTAAAATAACTTGAAATCAAAGGCAAATAAATATAATATGGATGTAAGTTATAAACAATAATATCCGCCCATAGCTCAGTTGGTAGAGCAGCGGCCTCTTAAGCCGACGGTCGTAGGTTCAAATCCTACTGGGCGGACAATGTAGCAAAGCGGAATTGTCCTCCCAGAGAAAGCCAACGGCTTGGCTTTCGTTAGGATTTGAAAGCCGGAATATGTCGCGACCGCAAGGAGCGACAATGAGGCGGGGTCGCGAACACTTATGATTTTGGAGTCCGTAGGACGAACAAAATCATTAGTGATTTGTGACCAAATCCTACTGGGCGGACAAACTTCTGATTAAATAATCTGTTACTAAAATATTTAATTTTCTTGATTATAATTAAAAAATCATATATAATAACCCTTATATGTCACAAGATAATTTAGTTAAAATGGCTTGCCAAGATTGCAAAAGAATCAATTATTGGACAAGCAGAAACAAAAAAGGGGTAGTAAAAAAATTGGAATTCAAGAAATTTTGCAAATGGTGCAAAAAACATATTTTGCATAAAGAAACCAAAAAATAAATTTGTTCAGCAAATTTATTTCAGTTCAGTATTAAATATTAGGTTAATAAGTATTAAGAAAAAAAGTCGCGAAGCGACTTTTTTTAGACTTTTGACTTTTGACTTTATAGACTTTATACTTATTGTTACGGGTCTATCGGTTAATTGGTAAACCACTGGTCTCCAAAACCAGGACTGCAGGTTCGAGCCCTGCTAGACCCGCAACGAAGCAGAGGGTATAGAAAAAGATAGCAAAACTATGTCGTTTTTTTATCTTGCGAATCCTTGCAAAAAAGGAATTATTATCGCTCCCATTATATTCACTGGATTGGTTTGAGAAGATTCAAAATTATCTACACTGTTTATTTCTCCATTCAATTCCCCTTCTCGCATTTGTTCCATTATAGGATAAGATATTTTTTCCTGGGGCATTTGCTTAAACATTTGTTCTTTTTGCTCCGGTGTAATTATTTCAAAATTTTCTCTCATCGTTGAATCAAATTCAGACGGTTTCCGCTCCATTATATTTTGTTCCATCATGCGATTATTGTCCATTATCTGCTCTGTCATATTCATATCGCCCCCATCATTTTTTATAAACGAATTTAGCATTCCGTCTTTCATCGGCATTGTATTATTATCATTATACATATTTTGTCCATCGTCGCCTTGCGGATTATATTGTCTATATGGCTCATTTTGGAAATAGCCTGCGCCGTCGGTCCTCGGCCTAATCATATCGGAAAATTGCCCATCATTCATATTCATCGGCATAATTCGTTGCCTGCCATCATCTTGATAAGGCATCTCGTCCCTATTTTCGTTTTCAAATTTCATTTTTTCTTCTTCCATTCGTCGCATTTTATCTCTCGCTTCCTGAGTCTGCCCCATCATATTATCAACGGTTCTTTTTTTTATCATTCCACTTTGTCCACCGGCAAAATTGATGCATTCTTCAACATTCGCGGGATTGCCACAATAAGCGTCGCACTCCTCTGGAGTTTTGCAACCACCCGGTCCGCCCAGTCCGCCTGGTCCCAACGGTCCATCCATTTTTTTCATAATTTGCCTTTCCTGTTCCATCATTTTAATTTCCTCATCTGTAATCAATTTATTGTCTTTCATAAAATTCATACACATCTCTTGATTTTCCGATTTTGAACAAAACTCGTCGCATTCTTTGTCATTCATACAACCGCCCGGTCCCGATTTAAGAGACGACATTTTTTTCACCATTTCTATTTCATTTTCAGGCAAAAGATTATTTTTCAACGCAAAATTGAAACATTCTTCGCCATGCCCAAACCCGCCACAATATGCATCGCACCCTTTAAGCGTTTTACATCCACCCGGACCGCCGTCAATTTCAAGAATATTTTTCATTTTTTCCTTATCAATTTTGGGCTCTTTTTTCTGTGGTTTTTGGTTCATTGTTTTCATTCTGTCCGCCATAAAATCAGCTTCTTCTTGAGTAATTTTTCCTTCTGCGACCACAAATTTAAAACATTCTTGGGCGTTCTCCGGATTTTTGCAAAAATTATCGCATTCCTCTTTTGATTTACAATTTCCCGGACCGCCTTTTTGAGCTTGCTCTCTGATTTTATCCGCTTCCATTTGAGTCTGATAACCATGCATAACACCATAATTCAAACATTCGTCCAAATTTTCCAAAACCCGACAATAAGCATCGCATTCTCTGGGGGTGGTGCATTGACCTGGACCGAATTCTTCCATTTTTCTTTCAAATCGCTCCAAATCGTTTTTCATTTGAGAAGCTCTCTCTTTCGGAATGGCGCCTTTGCTTTCAGCAAACTTTACGCAAACTAATTGATTTTGTTCTTGATTGCAAAAAATTTTACACTCTTCTTGCGACCCGCAATTTCCCAATTCCGCCACGGGATATTCAATATCAAAAATATTCGCGTGCGCGATGCTCAATAAACATACAAAAAACACAATACTAATTCCTAAAAATAATTTAATTGTTTTTGCGAATTTTTCCATATATTTATTCAAAAGGGTTTTTGTAAGAATTTTTAAACGGATTAATTTTATCTTCTATTTCTTTATACGGATTAGCCAAATCTATCGTCTCATCCGTTAAAGTTTCCTGTGGCGGCTCCGCCGTTGACGCTACTGGTTCATCATCCTGAAAATCGCTAAAAACATTTTTAAATTCATATTTTATGCCTGTAATATCTTCGGCAGCATCTTCAACGACTATGTCTTCCGCCACGGTTGTCTCTACGGTATTTTCTTTTGGAGAATTATTAAAAACAAAATAATAAATCGCTCCAGCTATCGCCAAAACGCAGATGATTATTATTGAAATAATATAATCTTTATTCATACCCCGAATTATACCAAAATTAAATTTTTATAAATAAATTACACTGTTGATAACTTCAAATGTTTTTCCACTATTCTTAATCTCATCTCCAATTTTTTAACATAATCAATATCAGCTTTTTCCGTCAAAAGGTTCAGCAAATTATCAATGTCGTTTCTTATAAGAGAAACCTCTGATGCAATATTATCAAGACGACCATTCATTTTTTTCATTTCCCCTTTTATTCCCACAATATCATCTTTAATTAAAACCAATTCTCCTTTCATTTCAACAATATCATCTTTAATTAAAACCAATTCTCCTTTTATTCTGCCAACTTCTTCAAAAGTTGCATCGCCTTTTTGGCGAACATGTTCAAGTTTTTCTCCAAAACCGCTAAGCACTTCTCCGAATACGGAAAAATTTGAACGCACTTCTTCCAAAATGATAGCGACATAATCTTTTTCATTTTTAGACATTTTATCAGTAAGTAAATTTACTTTTTTCATAATTTTAATATATTATAATATTATTTTTCTACATTAAATAATATCAAACCCCCAAAGATAAAACAAGGACGGTTTTCCACAATTTGCTTCGGCTATCCGATAGCCGAAGTATATAAGCGTCGCAACGGCTACAGTTCACTTCGCGTAGCCGTTGCGATGTTTTGTTTGTTCATTTTTTGAAATTGACGGAAGTTCCGAACGTCCGTCAATTATACACAATCCTCGGCGAATATCGGTAAACTCGCAAAGACAGAAAGAAACTTACAGAGACGAAAGACGACGATTGCTGGACGGCTTCGCAAGCTCGTAGAGACGGATGAACGATTGGCAGAGACGGAAAATCAGCAGTTTTTTATTTTATAAAATTTTTTTCTTTAATGATTTTTTCTTTTTCATCACAACATGAAGCGGGTAAAATTCAAAATAATCATCTTCATCAAACCAAGCGCACTTGAAATGAAATAATCGCAATCCCGTCAAACGCGACAACGCGAGCGCGTAAATCGTCAATTGCTCAATCGGTTTAACTTTTTTGGCGCCCGGTTTATAATCCAAAATATGCACTGCGCCATTTCTGATTTGCACTATATCAATATGCCCCGTGATAACTTCGCCCTCCTTTAATTCAAGCGGGACGATAAAATTTTTTAGAGTATTAAAATGTCGCGTATCGTCAAAATCCAACAAAATAGGAGTTTCGGTCGCCACTGTCACCGAATCGTTTAACAACATAAATTTTTGCAAAACTTCATGACGTAATTTATTATTAACAACCGTTTGTATCACGAATTTGGCATTTTTGCAGGCGAAATTAGGTCGTGAAGTGATTTTAACTTGGTCCAAATTAAAAACATTTTTATACTCAGAAGCGCGCTTGCTACTGTCTTTGAAAATTTGATGTGGGCATTCCGAGTCCACTATTTCCAAAAAATCTTTCAAAGGTTTGAACTTGCAATGTTTGAAATCATCCTCCAAAATACATTCGGTTTTAGCGCGGTGATATAAAAAATCATAAATTTGTCCGTGAAAAAGATGGGCCTCCACAAAAATTTTTCGCTTGTCATATTTCTTATTTATAAAATCCCGCATCCGCAAAAAAGGCAAATATTCCCGAAAACCTTTCAACCAATTGCTGATATTTTGCGCGCTCACCGCCAAGCCGTATTTTTGCTCAACCGCTTTGGCGGCTTCTTCCAAAGTTTGAAAACTATTGTAATTGCTGATGGCTTCTAAAATTATTCGCAAAGGAAAAGTCTTGTTTTTGGTCACACCGGGGGTAAATTTTTTATCGCAATTTTTGCAATAATAAACTTGCGTTGTTTCGTGCTTTTTCTTGCGCTGACCGCTTTTAACAATTTGCGGGCCTTGACAATAAGGGCAATGCGTGATTATTTTTTGAGTTTCATTTTGCATTTATTTTTCCTTAACCCGATTAGATAACTTACATCTAAACAGGGTTGACAAATTATTTTGGACTGATAATATATAGATACACAGTACTTCTTCGGAAGTTTCGAGGGACCTCGCTTCGGCGGGGTTTCGATTTTTTATATACAAATTAATTAAGAAATTCTTTTAATTTTTTCTTAATTTCTATAAAATCATCTCGAGATATCTTATAAATATCTCTTTTAAATCTTTTAATGCTCATTAATTTCATTTGAGCAAGAATAACTGAAACTTTTTGATTGTTTGAATCCCTAAAATTAAAATAAAAATCAAACTTTTTTTGTTTAGTGGAAAGTGGAACAACCCAAAACATTTGATTATTAAATTTTTTAACAATCAAAACAGGACGAGAAAAATTATCAGATCCACCATTTTGTTCAACTCCAATATTTTTTCCAAGAAAAGATATCCAAACTTCGCCAACTTTAGGGAAACGACTTAATTCATTTTTATCCCTTTCAATTTTCTTCTTATCTTCATTCCATTTATCAAAATTTTTTTCAAACTTCATCAGTAAAATTATATCATAAAAAATATTTCTGGAACTTCCGCCCTTCGTCTCTGAAAAGTTATCCCCAATTTACTTAGAGACCTTACCTCTAAGTTTACACCTAACAAGGTTGACAAATTATTTTGGACTGATAATATATAGATATCAATACGAAAGGGGTCCCGAACGGCTAACTACCTAAGGTCCCCCTTTTTTTTGCCTATTTTATATTTTATATTTTCTAAATAATCATAATAAACTCTTGTAAGCTGTTTATACAACGACGAAGCAAATTGTTTATTTGGAAAAAGAATTTTCTCAAACTTATTTTCCTCAATCAAAAAATCAACCAATTTTTTATAATCACCATCTCCCGACACTAATATCATTTTGCCAAATTTTTCTTTTCTATACATTTTTTTCATTATGGAAAAAATAATATCCGAATCAACATTTCCTTTTTTCTTTCCTAACATAATAGTATTATGTTCTCTAAACTTCAAAATAAAACCTGCCTCTTGTATTTCATCATATAAATCTTGGTAATTATTATTAACACAACCTAAAAAATAATAAGCTCTTTTGACTTTATATTTTTTATTTAAATAAATTCTGAATTTAGTCAAATTAACCTTCCATTTATTTTTTGATTTGGTTGTCCCCAAATACAAATTCTGTCCATCTATAAAAGCTAAATTATTTTCTGCGCCAATTTTTTTATTTTCAAACTTCATCAGTAAAATTATATCATAAAAAATATTTCTGGACTGTTTGACCACCCGTAGGCGTGGCTTCGCTAAACGCTCGCAGACGAAAATTTGCGAAGCAAATTTTCGTCAAGTTTAAAAATTAAAAATTAAAAATTTCGTTTGTTATTTGTCAGAGGGCGAGACGGGGCTTTGCGGTTCTGCGCGCTTAACGCTGAAATTTTCATTAATTCTAATCCACGCTTTTTTGAGATTTAACACCTTGGCGCGATTGATGGAATAATCTTTCAAAATGCGACTTATTTTTTCTTTGAATTTCGCCAGTGTCGCTATTTCTTGCTCTGTTTGTTCAACTTGTTCGGCGACTTGTTCAACTTTCGTATTGTCCAAAACCGAAATTAGAAAATCAATTTTGGAAATAACGGCGGTAATCATCTCGGCGGTTTTCTCCAATTTTCTCGTTGCTAAAGAAAAATTATCAAAACGGTTTCCATAACTTTCCGCAATCATTTTAGGGACTTGTTTGGCAAGTGTTTTCAAAATCTGCAATTCCTCCACAAAGTCAAAATTTTCCAGAGACTTCAAAAGAAAAATCTCGGCAGACAATGAAGTGGTTTTCGTATACACATCCAAATCGCGAAAACTTTTAATCGGACCACGAACTCTAAAACCGCCCCGTTGTTTTTGTGGAGCCGAACTGCGAAAAGTGGGTTGATATTTTTTGTTGAACACAGTTTTAGATTGTATTAAATTTATCCACAGACAATTTGGCTTGTTTAACAAATATACTACATTCTTTGGTATTAATACCAGCAATTTTCCATAGGATGAAATAAAATTCAATTCCGGGACCACCGCGATAATCTGATTTGTTTTTATCGTAAGAATATTTTATTTTATATTCATATTATATATTCTCAAAAATTGAAGTCAAGCGAATTTTGTGTGGGCTTTCCACGAGATTTCCAGCAAGTTTTCCCGAGTATATTTACTATATTTTATCTCTCGGTTTTTGAAAATTAGAACATAAAGCCGGGGGAAAAGCAAATTTTTGGACGAATACAGCAATTTCGGGCAAAAATCGCTCGGAAATTTGGCGGAAATTGTCGCAAAAAGAGGCAATTCGGGCAAAATCGGCAGCAATCTGGTATAAATGGCAAAAATATGGCTCTAAATAACGACCGCACGGAAATTAAAAAAATATACGGCTCAACAAAGCCGTAAAACCATATTTTCTCTCGTATTTACGAATTTAAAACGCTCGCTTTTTTGGGATAAAGGGTGGTCCACAAAAATTCAGGAGATATGTTTGACACATTTAATTTGTTTTTCCAACACAAAAACACGCGCTTTAAGTTCTCTGATATCATTATTCAAAACAATAACATCTTCATTTTCCGCTTTTATCAATCTGTCAATTTTTTCTTCTAAAATATCAACTCTGTTATGGATTTCCAATAATTCCCTTCCAAGTGTGGACAATTCTTGGTGAATAGACAAAAACCCTTCTTCCATTCTCGCTTCAAGTGAGAGGTGGCGTTTATCAACTTGTTCAAAGCGTTTATCAACTGCATCAAAGCCCGATTTTACAACGCAAGCAAATTTATCAAGGGCTTTGTCTAAATAAGCTTCTGTGGTAAATTTTTCTTTTTTTGATATTTTTGAGTTATTTTCTTTTTTCATACTATAATTTTAGATTAAAAAAATTTTAAGTCAAATGGGGATAATTATAAATTTCAAAGTCCAAAGTTCAAATTATTCCAAATGTGCTTAATTTTCAATTTTCAATTTTCAATCAATTCCTAAATTTTCAATTTTCAAATCAATTACGGCTTTTACTGCTATTAAGCGAATTAACTATTTTTTGAAAAATAAGATTTAATTCTTGAGCTTCTTGCCATAATTTCCTGATTGAGAATTCAAAATTTATTTTGTGAGAATTTGTTCAAGGGCGTGTATCCGCGCTTCAAGTTTTATGGTTTTGTCCTCCAACACCTGATTTTTCTTTTCCAATTCTGCCATTTTATTTTCTAATCTTGCGCTGCGGTATTCTATTGTTTCGCTCCAATTAAATAATTCTTTAATCGCTTCCAACAACACCGCTGTAAACTTGCCATATTGGATTGATTTAAAGCCTTTATCATCCGTGCTCACCAACGCCGGATAAACCGCTTCCATTTCTTGCGCGATCATTCCGATTTGCCCACCCTCGCCAAATTGTTTATCTTTCCATTCAAATATTACTCCGCGAAGATTATTGATTTTTGAGAGAGTGGAAGAATCAAGAGGTCCGACCTCGGCATTGGTAAAACCACCCTCAGTGGCTAAAGTTTGCGTTCGCGATAATTCAGAGGTCAGACCTCTAATATTCGTTTTCAACCTCACATCGGAAGCATCGGTGATGCCATAAGCTCGCAATGTGCCATTCACATCTAATGTATAACTTGGCTCTGCGGTGTTGATACCAATACTCCCCAACGCCAGCAAATTATTTTCTACCACCAAATTACCAGCACCAACCAATGCATTTACTTCGCTCGGACAACCATCGCCTGAACACACCCGAAAATTCTCATTCAAAACGAAGACATCGCCTCCGCGCGCGGAAATAACCAAATCGCCCGTGGCTAACACATTAAATTCAGAATACAAATCTTCGTTATAAGAAATCCTCATTTGCGGATTAGTTTGTGTTTCAAACACATCTAAACCACGACTCGGCGCGGGGGTGCCCACTCCCAAAGCGCCGGCAATATAAGCGGTATTTTCCACTGCTAAATTACCTACCCCTTCTAAACCGCCCATATTGATTGGACAAGCGCCCCCCGAACACACCATTAAATTATCATCCAGCAATCGCACATCTCCGCCCCGCGCGGAAATTACCAAATCGCCCGTGGCAGACACTTGCATTTCGGCAAAATTATCCTCATTATAAGAAATTTTCATCTGCGGTTGCTCACTGGTTTCAAAAATATTGAAAGCGCGATCCGGCGAACTGGTACCCACTCCCAACGCCCCCGCAACAAATGCGATATTCTCCACCATTAAATTCCCGACCCCGTCCATCATACTCGCCTCGCTCGGGCAAGCTCCACCCGAACACACCTTGAAATTCTCATTCAAAACGGAGACATCGCCTCCGCGCGCAGAAATAACCAAATCACCCGTGGCAGACACTTCCATCTCCGCATAATTATCCTCATCAAAAGCGATTTTGACTTGCGGTTCGCCGTTGTCATTACGATTATATGAAATGATATCGCCCCCAGTTTGCAAAGCTAATTCTTTAATCGCGTTCAACATTGTCCAAAAAATCGGATCAGACTCTACCGAGAGAAAACCGTCCACCCCCTCCCGCACCGCTTCAGGAATAACTTTTTGGACATCTTGCGCAATGAGTCCGACATATTCGCGAGTGGACGGAATGCCCCGTGCATTGCCAATTTTATAATTGAAATAAGTAGGGTAAAGTTCCGAGAGCGCTTCCAGCCCGCGCGTGAAGTCGCCGTTGATGTCTTTCAACCGTTCATCCGAATCAATCGTCCAAGTCGCTGTCCCCGGCTTTGCGGCGGAATCGGTGGAAAGTTGCAATTGATAAGCGGGGCTGTCAATTCCCAAGCCGACGTTGCCTGTGCTTGCGGACACCAAAAACGAAGTCCCCGCCGTAGAACTCGCCACCGCCACAGCAAACAGCCCTTTTGGAGTCGTCGTCCCGATGCCGACGTTGCCGTTCATTGTTATCACATCATCCGCCGCATCATTTTGAGTTATGCGAATACCCTCGACCCCCCCAGCGATGAGAGAGAGTTGGTCAGCGTCAGCCCAGCCGATGCCTGTGTTTAAATCATCGCGATTCGCCAAAGCTGGGGTTGTCGCGCTTCCATTAACAAACCTAAGTTGAGCAGAATTAGTAGCTATTGGCATAATTCCTGAAGAATTAATATTATATTTATTTGCTCCAGCAATCGCTATAACAAAAACATCATCACTCGATTCATGAAGCCCACTGTCCCCATCTCCAAAACTTAAACCAGTGGATAAATCTCCTGTTCCTCCGTTGATATGCAAAATGCTTCCTGGACTCACTGTCCCGATGCCGACGTTGCCGCCATCCTTAACAAAAATCCCATTACTTGCATTATCATAAATAGCCACCCCGCTATCATTTGTCGCTATCAAAGAATTGGCTGTTGCTAACAAATTCCCCAACCAAGACTTATCCGACACTGTAAGTTGCGTTGATGAAGCTAAAGTTGTTGTTATGCTATTGGCAACTATCTCATTATCTGTGTCATTACATCTGCCTGCTCCAATAACCAACACCGTTCCTTGCGTGGCGTGTGAACGAAGAACTTTTCCTAATGCTTGAACACAATCTACTGACGGCCTTGTGGTAGTTATTCCTCCTGCTGTTGCATCAACATAAAGTGTATCTCCTTCTGAATACGAAGAAGTATCCACATTCATCATTTCCCCAGACGATAGGACTTGTCCGTTAGAATTATTACTAATAGAACCATTTGTAAATCCAATGGCCGGTATTTTAGTTGGATCGTCCGCATCCGCTAAATCAACATTTATTCTTCCCTGCCCCACATTCCAAGAAACTGCATAAACTGGTTTGAATTTGGCAACTGTTGAACCTGATATATTTCTAATATCAAGAGTTGTGGCGCTCCCAGCAGCAGCGGTCGGGTTGGGGTGTGATTGCACTCTCCAGCCTGCGTTACCGTTTCCGTCTGCGTCATCAAAAAACATTACAGTCATTAAATCATTTGGCTCAATAATACTATCCACCCCCTCGTTGTAAATGCCTGAACCTAACAAAACAGAGTTTGCTTGCAAATCTATATCAAAAGACCCTTTATTATGTAAAACAATTAAAGTTCCGGCTGTGCTTGTAGCAATGGTCGGTGTTGAAGTCATAACATAATCAGCATCAGCGCTTAAAGAAATGATTGAATAATTTGACGAAATAGTATCCGTGGCAGCTGTAATTACTTGAACCCCAACTGGAGCAAGCCTTAATGTTTTAGTTGTAGTTGTTCCCGAAACATCAAGGGTTCCGTCAAAATATACCGAACCATCCACCTCCAAATCGCCCGCGAAAAAAGCGTCTCTATAACCAGCGACATGAGTCGGGGTGGTGGAGCCGACGGTGAGCAAGACTGTCGGAGTGGTTGTGCCAATTCCAAAATATCCACCGACAAAAGTCGCAACCGCGCCAGCGCCGGATTGAACTAATTTGAAAAGAGTGGTCGCCGACGACGCAGACAATTCATCCGCTTCGTCCGAACGCAAAAATTGAGTGGAATCAACGCCGTCCAATTTGCCGGCTTCAAACGCCGACGGCACGGATGCGATCTGTTTGCGGGGAGTCATTTCGCCATCCCACGATGCCGTTCCTGATCCGCCGATATTCACTCCGAGATAAAGATTTTGATTAAAATCCACTCCGCTGATGTCGGTTACATTTCCGAGCAACACGGAAAACAATCCGCTGGTTACTGTAATTTTATTTGTCGTGGTGAGTGTTTCCGTCCAGAGTAAATTTCCGCCGGTCGCCGCGTCATATAATTTAAATTCTATATTGTAGTCGCCGTCTGCCACCGCGACATTGGCGGAATCGGTGAGCTTGCCTTGATAATTTATTTCGGGACTGAAAGCGGACTGGACAAAATTAAACGGAGTTAGTACGAGAGAGAGAAAGAGCAAAAAAGCGACAACTGAACGGCTCAACGCGTTGAGCCGTTCGCAAAGACGGAAAGGACTGGATTGCTTCGCTGAGACGCTCGCAAAGACAAATGGATTGCTTCGCAGAATCGCAAAGACGGAGGTGGGAGTTCGCAGAGACAAAAAACTGGACTGCCGCGCTATCGCTCGCAGAGACGAAAGGGAGGCTCGCAAAGACGGGGTGAAAGACTGGATTGCTTCGCTGAGACGCTCGCAAAGACGAAAAACAAAAGACAAAGACGGTTGCGAAGCGACCGTCTTTGCGAGCGAAGCGAAGTAATCCAGTAAAGTTTTATTTATTTTTTTAATTAACTTTTTTATCATTTTTTTATTTATCCCCTGTTTTATAAAATAAGCTTGACAAACGATTCAAGGTTGCTATACTAAAAGTACATTTTTTAAAGACCTGTCGCTTGTCGACAGGTTTTTGCATTTTTACAAAAACCAATTCGGACAAAATCTCCGTCAACAACTCCATACTTGCAGAAAAATCCGATTGTTTTCTTAACAAACCTGAAAACATCTTGCGACCGCTCACTGCTATCACTCTTTTATTTTGCTCCTGTAATTTTTTAACCAAGGGAACAAAATCACTATCACCCGAAAACAAAATAAAATTATCATAATTATCTATCTGACCGAGCATGTCAACAGCAATCTCAACATCAAAATTCGCTTTGGGTTGCAGAAGTGTGATATTTTCTTTTTTCAAATTGTCTATTTCTGTCAAAAATGTCAATTGCAATTTTTTGCTCAATTTATTTAACATATCCGCATTGTTCCGTTGAGAAATCAGTTCTGAAAGTTTTACTCTAAAATATTGCACCGGTTTTGTGATCAAAACATAACCGAATTTTTCAATCACATCAAAAAATTTTTGAATACCATTATTTTTTTCGTCTTTTCCATAATAAAATCTGACATCATTTATCCCAATTTCTGATAAGGCTTTTTTAAGCATTTCTAAATCTATTTGAAGTTCCTTTTCTCGCAACCACGCTTTGATATTGGCATAATCAATTATGGCTAATGTTCTAAGTATTTTTTTATCGTTTTTGTTTGTCATTTATTGTTTTAATTTAAGACAAAACAACCCAAAAAAAGCATCTTGATTTTAAGCAAAAACCACACTATTATTATACCTTAATTTTATATGAAAAATTATAGAAAAAGTGGATATCTGGGGATAAAAAATACGGCTTCAATATTAAAAAACTGGGTTGCTGGATTGCTTCGCAGGATCGCAAAGACGGAGGTGGGAGTTCGCAGAGACAAAAAACTGGACTGCCGCGCTATCGCTCGCAGAGACGAAAGGGAGGCTCGTAAAAATAGGAGCTGAATCGCTTCGTCGTTCCGCTACGCTCCACTCCTCGCGAAGACGGACGGACGATTGGCGGAGCCAATCGTCCGTCCGTCTTTGCGAGCGGAGCGAAGCAATCCAGAAAAGTTCTATTTATTTTTTTAATTAACTTTTTTATCATTTTTTATTTATTCCTCTAATTATACCATTTTCTTTCTGTTTGTGTCTCTATTTATCCCCAATTATACCATTTTTGCTTGACTTTTTTTTTATCCTTGAT
Source organism: Patescibacteria group bacterium (assembly GCA_043812415.1). Classification (GTDB taxonomy): domain Bacteria; phylum Patescibacteriota; class Minisyncoccia; order Phycocordibacterales; family UBA12079; genus JBDRMF01. Next base: position 27,921 of record JBDRMF010000067.1, read on the forward strand.
ACTATTTAAATACAAGTGCCTTCGGGCTTGCCCGCCTTAGGCGGGAGAAAAAATCAGAGAAGTCGTCAAATTAAATCTTTGACGGCTTTTCTTATTTCCTTAAACTTTTCGACGCTTATTTTCCCAATTTTATTAACAAACCTTTTGGTGTCAACTGTGCGAATTTGTGAAATTATAGCCGAAGCATTTTTATTTTCAACATTACCTAAAAAAATTCTCATAGCGTGTTTTTTAGACGATGCTGTTAAAGGAATTACCAAACAAGTATTTTGACCCAACCCTTTCAAAATTAAAACTGGTCTTCCATTGTTTTTACCTG
>JBDRMF010000068.1:0-13088 GCA_043812415.1 Patescibacteria group bacterium
GCTAAACCAACTATCAACTAAACACCTGCCGGCAAACCAGAAAATATTTTATGGTCTTCCGCCTGAGCGGATTTTTTGGATAAATTGTTCTCCCTGATTTTTAAAATCGGGATTGAGTTCAATCACTCTTTCTATTTCCGCTTTTTTCTCAATTTTTCATATTCTTTCCTGTCCATATTTATATCTGACAAAATATCTTTGATCATTCTCATCCCCAAATCTTCATTATTATGAACTGGCACTGTGGTAATAAAACCATTGCTTGCATTTTTCAGAAAATGATGACTGCCTTTTATTCTCACTATTTCAAATCCGCATCTCTCCAAAAATTTAATCATCTTTTTGCCCGATATTATCGTCAATTTAGGCATATTGAATTTTTTGAGGTCTGATAACTTCCACTTGTTGAAATCCAACAAATTCATTGACGCTTGAAAGTTCTATATTTTCTTTTTCTTCCACTTCCAAACAAAGTTGAATGACTTCATCCAATCTTTTATATAATTCAGATAAGGTTTTTGCTTGTGTATGACAACCTTTTATCGTTGGCACCTTGGCAAAATAATATCCGCTTTCGTCTTTTTCAATAATTGCCGGAAAAATATGTTTGTTCTTTTTTACAGTCATAATTATTTTTATTCAAAGTTCTTATATTTCTTTATATTATCACACTAAATACATTTTACAACTCTTACATTCGTCTTTGCGAGAAGCGACCTTTGGGAGCGAAGCAAGGTAATCCGATTACCAAGTATAAAACCCTAACGACTTGGCACTCCGAGTGCCAAGTACGATTACCAAGTCATTATGCGGGTAACTTTTTCCACTTGGGTGTCCGATGTCCAAGTCCGAAATGTTCACTTGGATGTCCGACATCCAAGTGATGCGCGAGCGCTCAAAAAACACTTGGCACTCCGAGCGCTAAGCTGTCACTCAAGCGTTTAAACCATTTGGGAATAGTATTCCCAAATTAAAGCAACCGAATAACGGGCGGAAAATGCGTCAACCCCACTTGGGAATGCTATTCCCAAGTGAAAATTTTTAGAACCAGTGGAGAGAAAAATTCATTGCGTTTTGTTTTTTAACAAAAGCGAAAATTAAAAACTAACTTTCTTAGGGGGAGATAAACATTTAAACTCCCGCGAAAGTTGTTTTTTAATTTTCGCTTTTGTTGAAAATAAAGCCCGATGTTAAAAACATCGGGCTTTTTTTGCAAACTTGCAGAGAGTTTTTCTAAATTTTTTCAACAATTTCTAAAATTTTATTAAATCTTTCAGCAACCAGACTTTTGCGTCCCACCAAAAACCCATCCACTCCGCCACCACAAATTAACTCCTCCGCGTTTCTAAAATCCACAGACCCGCCGTATAAAACTTTGACCGCTTCAAAACTTTTCGCTCCATATTTATCCATCAAAATCTTTCTAATAAAAATTGAAATTTGTTGCAACTCATCCACCGTGATAACTTTTTTTGAAGCAGCACTGATTGCCCATATCGGTTCATAAGCAATTAAAATATTTTTAACAAATTTTTTACCGATATCGGACAAAGCGGACAAGAGTTGATTTTCCAAAAAAGAAAAAAACTTGCCGTCTTCGTCTCTGTCCGTTTCTCCTATGCACAAAATTGCGTTTAATTTATTTTTTAAAGCCAATTTTATTTTTTGATTGACAATTTGGTCGTTGTCACCCAACCCTCTCCTTTCAGAATGTCCGACAATCACAAAATCAGCCCCCGCATTTTTTAACATTTTTGCGGAAATCATTCCAGTCCAAGCGCCCTTGTCTTGCCTAAAACAATCTTGAGTGCCCAATGAAATTATATTTTTTTTATTCAGCTGTTTTAATTTATTGATAAACACGCAGGGCGGACAAATAATCACTTTTGTCTTTTTTAATTTATTCGCCTGTTTTTTTACGCCATTAAAAAGTTCTTCCGCTTCGCGAAAACTATCCGGGTTCATTTTCCAATTGGCGATGATAATTTTTTTATTTTGCATATTGTTTTAATTCAGATGTAGAACCTTAAATTTCATCTATAGATATAAACCCTTGCACCGCTCTAAAAAGCATATCTTCTTCCAAAGACAACATCCCCTCCTCGGAAGCTTGCGTTTCAAGATTTTCAACGGCGGAATTATTTAAAATCAACTCCTTAATGATAGGACTGATTTTCAGAACCTCGCTCACCATTATTTTTTCACCACTTTTATTTTTGGCGGTTGATTTGTAAAATTTCACTTGCGACCAAGACATCTTTTTTTCCAAAATATTTTCCTCCACCAACGCTGTCATTACTTTTTCCAAATTGATTTTTTTAACTTTGGACAATCTTTTTATTTCAGTCACGCTTAAATAATATTCTTGCGCGCTTATTCGGCAAATTTCCGAAAGTTTGGGAACCAACTTCTGCAAAATCACCACGCCTAAATTCGCGGCAATGGAAGCGGGACTTAATTCCATACTCATCAATTTGGAAACGATATTAACACTTGAAATTTCTTTGGTTTCCAAAACGGCAAAAACAAACCTGTCTTCATCAAGATTGCCAAACAAAGATTTAACCGTTTTGAAATCTTCCAATTCATCCACCCCAATAATATCAACATTTTGTTTTTCCAATTTTTTCACCCCGCTCGCGATGCCAAAAGAAATATCGGGGTTAGTTACTACTTGACTTATGCCAGCCATTTGAAAACCGATGGAATTTTCTATAGTCGCGATGCTCGCGTTGGAATATTTCAACAAATCCAAAAAAGTGTAAAAAGAAGTTGTTTTGCCGGATTTTTCCGCTCCGGCGATTAAAATCATTTTTTTCTTTTTGTCCAATTCCGTATATAACACATCCAAAGCACGACCGTGAAAACCGACGGCATCCAACGAAAAACCGGAATCCCCGCCCCTCAAAACATTCAAAACAATTCTTTCGCCCCACAAAGACTGAATTATATGAACTTGAAAATCAATCTCTCTCCCGTCAAAACCCATTTGAAAACTATTTCTTTTATTATCATCAACCGAAACATTGAACATATCCATTCCCGCCATCGCCTTAATTTTAAGCGCTAAAATGACAAGCGCATTTTTTGACAAAACCATCGCCGGATATAAAATTCCCCCTATTCTATATTTAATCAAAACATTGTCTTGTTGCGGTTCAATATGAATATTGGAGGCGTTTTGCGAAAGAGCATATTTCAAAAATAATTCAAAAACAAAATTTATTTTTTTATTTCTCGCCAATTCCAACAATGCTTCGCGAGATAAATTTTTTATGGAATTTTCTGAAATAGTTTGAAAAGATAAAAACTCTTTTTGCAGTCTGTCCCCATATTCTTTCTTTAATAATTCCTGATATCGCAACAGACCGTTATTTATGGAAATCTTATCCGTCAAAAACGGGACTATTCTCAAAGCAACTTGTTTTTTCAAAAAATCAATTTTATCTAAAATATCCAAACTTAAAACAGCAACTTTTAAATTTTTTGTATCCCTGTCAAAAGCGATTATATTATATTGTCGCGAAATAGGTTCTGGAATGCTAAACAATATTTTTTCCTCAATTTGTTTGTTTTGCAAATCAACAAAAGAAACGCCCAAAACCTTAGCTTGCAGATCTTGTAATTCTTCCGCACTTAATTTCCCTTTTCTGACCAACACATCGCAAATTTCCATATTTTTTTCGCGCGCTTCTTGATACGCCAAATCAAAATCAGCTCGGTTCACTAGTCCTAACTCTAACACCAAATCCACCATTTTGTTTTTATCTATAAACATATTTGATATTTCTTTCACACAATTATATCATAATATTAAATAAAAATATTTTAACAAGTTATCACCACATCACAAAAAGGCGGGCGCTTCACGCCCGCCTTTTTACCGCTTTTTTCCAACCACTTAGGAAAATGGGGTCAGCCACCATTTTTGGGACGGAAAATGGGGTCAGCCACCATTTTTGGGACGACCCACTGATCTAACAGTTGATTCCAATTTAAACTTTTTAAGTATCCTATTTTTCCAATCATCTTTTCCATAAGGAGAACTGCGTTGTATAGAATTTTCGATAATTTCCTCCACTTCTTTTTCTTGTGGTTTGTTAAGCCAATTAAGATATTCCTCCGGTTCAGAAACCGTCCAATCAGAAAGCAGTCTTTTCTGTTTTGTTGTTCCAAATTTTCTTCTCCAAGTGCTTCCTCTTTTCCAATTTTCCGCTTTTTTTACCAAATTGGCTTTCAACGCATTCCTTTCAACATAACGAACCAAGGAGAGAAAAGAATTATCATCTTGTTGGCAGATAAACGACTTATACCTGCCTTGATACAGGTGTCCTTGTCCGATAGTTTTTTTCATCGTATGCCAACGCCTTGTATGAGTATTGGTCACCCAGCCAACAAACTTGGATAAGTCGCCGTCTTTGTTGGGATACAGAACTAAATGCCAATGATTTGGCATAATAGTATAAGAAAGTATTCTCATATCAAATTTTTCTTTCGCCTGCTCTAAGATTGTTTCAAAAAGTTGGTAATCCTTGTCATTATCAAAAATCCGGACCCGAGCATTTGCTCTGTTTAATATGTGATAAACATAATTTCCAATATCTGTTCTTATTACTCGTGGCATATTATTTTTATTATATCACAAAAATGGTGGCTGACCCCATTTATTATTATATCACAAAAATGGTGGCTGACCCCATTTACCTGACCCATTTACTCTGACCCCATTTATTTCTTTAGACAACGATAGGATGAAATAAATGGTGGCTGACCCCATTTACTCTTATTACTCGTGGCATATTATTTTTATTATATCACAAAAATGGTGGCTGACCCCATTTACTCTGCTCAAATAAATGGTGGCTGACCCCATTTATCTCAAATAAATGGTGGCTGACCCCATTTATTCTTATGAAATTCATCGACGCCAAATTAAAAGACAAAAGTCGAGATTAGAACTAATTAACTGTCAATTATGTTTAGTAGCTTGAACACAAAGTAATATTAAATAAAAAATCACATAATTTTTGAACTTGGGCGTTGGACATCCAAGTTATTTTTTTTAATTCAACCCATTAAAGGCAAGACCTCTAACAGGTTATAAAACAAAAAGGAACATTCTTTAATTTTATAAAACAATATAAAACAAAGAATGTTCCTGGAAACAAAACTTGAAATTTTCATATTTTCCGCACTCTCATTTTCTTACAATTTTTCTTTTTGTTGAGCTCTCCAAAAATCATACTTGGGATGTTGCAGTATCTGGTCAATTGTCTCAACCAAAGACATAATTAACTTTTGCTCCGTCAAGGTAAACCTCTGTCTTATCGCTATTAAGTGTTTTTTTGACTTCAATAAATCATTCCCCACAAACATTTGGCCCTCCTCATCAATTTTGTCTGGATACTTTTTAATTTTTTCTAAACTGTTGAAAATATCCTGGAAGCTTTCTTTAACTCCTTTCTCCTGTTCTTGTATTTCTTTTTCCAAAGCAAATACTTTTTTGTTTTCATCCAACGCCATCCAATCTTTGAATTTCGGGCCATGGAGAATTTTTTCAACTTTTTCTATTATCTCTACCATTAAAAAATATTTTTTGTCTTTTCCTATTTTTTCCATTCTTTGAGAAGCTTGTTCTTGAAACCCCCTTCTCATAAATAACATGGACTTACCCAACGACATTTGTTTTTTAATATCCATATCCAAACTCTCTACTCTGTCTAAGGACAACAAGATATCATTCATAGTGACCGCTTGAGTTCTTTGTTGAAATTTTTGTTGGTTAGCACAACCAAAAAAACAAAAAACTATCGCTATTACCATTACTATTGCCTCAACCCATAATTTTTTCATAATATCCTCCTTTTTTTTGCAAAAACATCAGTGTGGTCCCTTCCGAATTAAAAGACCTCTATGTTTTCGCCGGTTTTTACATTTAAAAATGAGAAAGCCATCTATTATTTAATTCAAGTTTGAATTTTATTGTTAAAGAACATTCTTTACTTAATAAGAAAGTATCACAAATTGTTTTGCGTGTCAAGTAAAAATCGCTTGACAAACTTTAATAAAAATGTATGCTGTTTATAAGGGATGGGGGTTCTTTGAAAAAAAGGAGGAAGTTATGAAAAAATTGTGGATCATCAGTTTGTTGTTTGTTTTTTGTTTTTTTTCTTTTATTGCCAATGCCACCGCCAGCGACCAAAAAATAACTGGCGCTGAGGCCAACCAAATCCTCACAGAACAGGGTTTAATCGCCATCTTTGACGAGAGCAAGGGATACACCCTGCTGTCGTCGGATTGGGTTTTTGATGTCCTGACCGGAAACCCTTTTTACGGAGACGAACCATATACGGTTCGTAATTTCATAATAAGGAATGTGGAAGACATCAAAAAAGCAAATCATTGCTTTTTAACAATGTCTTTCATTGAAGAAAGAACACCAAACGCGGCCTTTGGTACCATTTCCTTACGGGGACATGAAAAACAAATCTGGGGACCATTAAAAATGGTTTACCCTGGTCACCAAATTAATTTTTTTATCACGGAAGAAAAAGAAGTTGTTTGGCTTAACCCATTAAGCCCGAACAAAATTCAACCCTTAGACGATCTGACGAAAAAATATGGGATCTAAAACCACACCCCTCCCCCGACAAAGCCTTGTTTTCAGAAATGGAAACAAGGCTTTTTATTTTGGCTTCTGCTGGATAAAGAAGTCTAACCTCAACGAAATTATATGCGCGCTTTGTCTGTCCTGAATTGTTCCAAGGGGTTTATCGGCAAAAAATCCTCAAGTTTTAATTCAATAATAGATTCCGTCTTTGGATTTTCATCAATTTTTTGTATTTCTTCATATCTCTCATCCATTTTTTTAACTTGCTCATCAAATTCCACTTTATTTTTCTCCTCTATCGTTCTCATTTTATTTTCTAAACTTTCCATTTCTGCAACTCTCTTTTCAGTCAAAACAAATTCCACTTCATTACCATCAACATCTTTCTTGTCGGAAATCAAATCACTGTTTTCATCCAAACTGCAATAATAATTTATTACGCCAAAAATCGCAATAATTATTATCACCGCTATTATTATAATTTTTGTTTTATTATTTTTCATTTTATTTTATTGATTAAGATTAAATTTCTTCAAAGACCGGCACAATTCTGTCTGTCGCATTTAGAGAAATAATTTCTGAGGAGCAAATCAATCCGGTTGTCATATCACACCCCATAATGGTTATTTTATATGACCCGATTGGCGCTTCACTCGGCAATTCTATGCTAAATTTTGTTCCTTTCGTATAATCTGCCGAAGATAAAGACGGATTGCTGAATTTATATACGATATCGTCAATATTCGGATCAATAGACACTGAGAAGAAAACATTGTCGGAAAACATTAAATTTGGACTAACCGTCAACAATATCTCGGAAGAAGTTATTTTCTTATCAAGAATTTTAACCATAGTTGTCTTGTTTGAATCGCTAACTAAATCAAAATATGGGGGAACCATTGGAACTTTAACAAATTTTGTATCCGTATTTAAATCGCTACCACGCTCACACACAAGCGTAAAAGTTGTTTCTTCTGTAATATTTGTGACAATAATACTTCCTTCCGTATTATTTACCGTGCCATTCCATCCAGTCAATCCTTTATCGTTAGATGCCGTACATATAGTGTCAGCGGTTGAATTTTCCACCGACCAAAATAATTCTGTTGAGTAAGTTTGATTGATATATGAAGGCACAGCAGTTAAACTGATTGACAAATCGGGCAATACAAAATCATCTATAACAAAAATTTTATAACAAACTTCGCCCAATTCTAAATACCCGTCATTACACATCCAACCCGTATAATAAAGAACATCATTACATACCCCAAAAGAATTGGAAGAGCAATTTTTTTCTCCCACAAAATACGAATTAGCCGGTTTTTCTGTCAAACGAGTTCCTTCGGGCAAAGAATCGCATAAATTACCGCACATTGCTGGCTTTGGCTCAGGCGGTATATAACACTCATTATAACAACTCTGAGTTTTTGTGGATTGGCCGACACATTCCGCCCCTCCGTCCGCCGGAGTTGGATTGGTACAAGTTCTAAAACAAGTTTGGGCGCCAGTCCCCCCACAAGAAACAGAACAACTGGAACAATTCCAATCTGTCCAACCGCCATCTATTACGCTGGTTTTTCTGCAAAAACTATCATCACAAAGTCTTTCCTCTGTTTCCATATCAGTATCGCCACAAGAAGCGCCTCCGTTTTGTGGCGTTGGGTTTGTACAAGTTCTAAAACAAGTTTTACCGCAAACAATAACGCCGTCAATACTTTTTGTAACGCAACTGGAACAATTCCAATCTGTCCAACCGCCATTTTTTATTTTAGGAACATATACCGGAAAAACGGGAAATTGATAACCGACATTTGATGAAGAAGGAGAGATTTCGGAAAAAGACGGTTCACTTGGCTCACTTTTTACTATTTCCACCACAGGTTTAGTGTCCGCTCCAAATAAACCCGCAAAAGGAATACTTGAATCTTGATAAGTAACCACCTTGGCGGAATATGTTATGCCAGCGTCTATTTGTTCTTGGGACAAACTTTCATTAATATACTTTGCGGTCCATTCCGCATTAGCTAAATCCTCATAGACATCCATTGTATAAACCGCTTTCACACCAAAAGCTGTTTTTAAATCATTCCAAAAAGTCACAACATAACTTGGCGTCATATCTCCCGCTTGCGTATTGGTATAAACAGTCGCGGCTCCTAATGTTTTTTGCTGAGCTATTGTCAATTTTTCTTTTTGTATGTAAAGAGAAGATTGAAGCGCCACGGCTTCTAATTCTAATTGTTTCTTTTCCTCTTTTAATTGTATATCTTTTGATATACTTAGAGATATTTTGTCATTTTCATAAATATCGCTAATCTCTTGTGTTCTATCAAAATTAATCTTTAAATCACCTTCCGTTTCTTTCAAAGACACATTTTCTATATCTAATGTGGTAACATTTTCTTCTACTTCTTTATAGGATGTTGCAGTTTGCACCACACTGGTTGCCGACACTTCCGGCTGTGGCTTTTCTGTTGCAGGCCACACCAAACTTACAAGGGTATCCCACCAACTAGTACTCACAGCCGATGAAAATTCCATCTCCCCCCAATGTTCAAAAGTAATCGCCGTAACTTTCTTTGTATTGGCGAAGAACGAATATTTTTTACTCTTCAAAATTTCTGAAAAATTAATAATTTTACTGGCGCGTTCCACTTGCGGATCCATTAATTTAACCAACGAATATTCTGTATTTTCAGTCGGTACCACAAAACCCGTAATTATATGTGACCGCCCTATTTGTCCGCCATAATCCTTTTCCGCCAATATGATAACATTGCTTTCCGCCTTCTTGACCGCTTCTATTGGAGCTACCCCCCTCATCGCGTAAAATTTCGCCAAAACATTTTGCAATAAACTTGCTTCCACAAAAGCCAAGTCTTCGCAATCGCCTTTGATTGTTCCGTTAACAATATTTCCGCCTGCGTCAAATAACGGAGCGAGTGTTTCGCCAACCGTCGCCCAATTATCGCCCGAAACATCCGCCGTATATTGTGAAATTCCATAAATATAATTATGAATATATTCAGCCACAAATTCAGCCGATTGCCCTGCCATATTTGGGATAAGCGGCAAAAGATAAGTTCCAAGAGTCATTATTTTTTCATTGTATGGTTCAATATATTTATTTATACCGCTTATCTTATCACTACCGTTTACGCCTACCTCATTATCGGATTCCGCTAAAGCTTTGCTTAACAGGGTTCCGTTCGCGTAAAATGTTTGCCCATTTAAATTACTCCATTCAATCACCTTCACATACCAATTAGCCAATGTCTTGCTCACCCGACCAGTCAAAGCCTTTTCGTCATTAGGACTTAAAGAAGTAATCATTTCATACTCGTCTAAATCATCAATTTGTCCAGAGCCGTTAAATAACGAAGCCGATTCCAGATAATATTTTACACCTGAAGTATCCGTATATCCGAAACCAGCGTGCCCAGCCGTTCCTGAATTAGCGGAAGTGATGGGGTTATAATCATCCAACCTAACTCCAACATACGCCAACCTTTTTACGGCGTCTTCATTGCCTATTTTATTGAAGGTCTGCCTCAATGTGGCAAGACCTAAAGCAGCGTAATCATCACAATCGCCTCCCCCTCTGTTTAAAATCTCTCCAGCGGTCAATGTCGCTTCCGCCGTGTCCGCCATATAACTCATTAATTTCTTTTTGAAAAAATATTTATAATATTCGTTTATGACATCTTTTTCGCCAAGCGTGTATAAATCAATCCCTTCTTTTTTCAAATCCTCAAACATTCTGTCTATCAATAAAACAACCGATGGATCCGCTTTGGTGAACTCTCTCACGGAGAGATACCCGCCCGCTCCATTATTGGCCATTGGGTCATATTTATAAAGTTCCCCCGTCGTTCCGTTATAAATCGTCGCATGGCAACAATAAGTGGCGTCCCATTTTTCCAATTTTTTATCAAATGCCAAAAGTTCGTTATACGAAGAAGCGTTTATCGCGGAATTAATCCCAGCGTCCGTTTTCATATCTATAAAAATAGAAGTGGCCGAACCTATTCTGCCATCAACGCCCATAGGCACAATATACATCCCGAAAAAATCTTCACCGGTTTTTTTGTCTTTCCCTTCCCAAGTCGTCGCTGTATCTTCAAGTTTGGAGTCTTTTATTATTCCTTTTGCAACCCCCCACACCTTATATTCAATCGCTCTGATGGCATAAGAAATTTTAGTCGCCATATTGGCATAAATATCGTATTTTTTCGCCAAATCGTCTTCTGAATCAGTTAGTCCGGTCAATTTATCCTTATATTGAGACATTAACGCTTTGACCGTTTTCAATATATTGTCTTTTTCGTTATTAACATTCACCGTATCAATATTTATTCCGATGGACGCTAAAATTAAATTACCTATATCTTTTAATACTAATTTATTTTCATATAGGGGGTCATCGGTGGTAAAACTTTTTATACTGCTACCAAGCAATCTTTGCCCCTCAAACACACGATAAAATTTATCCACCCCGTCATTTTCCACCAGACCGGCGTATTCATTCTCGGCGTATGTTTCTCCTATCCAATCAAAATATTCGCATTTTCTCAGCCATCCATTATTTTGATTATAATCGCAAGAACTTACTTTCCGCCCTCCTCCGCCATAGGTGTCATAAGCATTACTTAAATTTGCCACAGTGTCATCAAAAGTTATCACATTTTTATACAAAATCTCGCCTTCATAATCATATTTTGTGGTCAAAAATTGATGTTTGAAATCGCTTGAATAATAAGTTATTTCCTTTTCTTCATCAACATCGGTGCTGTTTGGAAAATAACTAAACGCTCTGGAAAACGCTTCGCCATTATGCGTGAAGCTCAAATTAGATTCCGTTCTTATTTTCAAAGTTCCGTCTTCGTTATAATAATAAATTGTTGTGAACAAATATTCCCCGGTCGCATTATTAAACAGATATGTTTTATTTATTTTGCCTTGACTGACTTTTCTTTCCGTGGCGGAAAAATCGCCTGCCGATCCATATAAATCAACCGCATATTTATTATTTATAAAATCATAATTTTTCTTGTTTGTTATCGCTCCGTTATCATATTTATTTATTTCAGTCAAGTGATGCGTTAAATCGGACAAGTCATAATATTTTTTAGTTGTTTGCGATATTTGTCCATCGGCAAATTCAGTAATTGTATAAATATAATCGCGCGCCGTGCCCGCTCTCGGAATTCTTACAAAACTTTCTGTCTTATTCAAAACACCATTCAGAGCATAATAATATTTATCTTTATTATAATTATTATCTTGACGATAATTAACCACTTCCAAAATATTCCCAGAATTATCATAATCATAACTCCTTGATTCTTCAAATTTATAAGTATTATTATTGTAAATGTGGCTATAAACTATCTTGCCATTTTCATTGTATCTTGAATAAGTTTCAACACCTCCTCTATTTGTTATTTTTTTATTTATCATCCCGTTGGTATGATAAACATTTATATTTGTTACCGTACCGTCCTCGGCATAAAATATTTGCTTGTTAATTTCACCATTGCTGAAATACTCAATCTTTTTAGATTTCGTTACTCCGTCCAACAAATAAAAATCCGTGTATAAAATATTATCATCCGTATCAAAATATGTTTTTTTGGACAAGATATTTTCGTAACCCGCCTTTGCGTAAAAATAAGATTTGGGTGCTTTTAATCCTACGGGTCTGTCCGACGACAAGATATCCCCAGTTTCAGAATATTCTTCTTCTATATTTATCTTTTCTTCACCTTCTAAAATATCAGGATCTAAAATATCAGGACTAGGCAAAACACCTGCTTGCGACTCTGTAATTTTTATATACGAACCGTTCTGAATAACAAGGAGATTCTCATAATCATATCTGTCATAATAATTATTCACCCCTAACCATCCTTGTTCTTCATCGTTATAATTCAAAGAAAATTTGAAATTGTATGTGTTATCATCCACCAGACTTGACCAAAAGAAAAAGCTGTTAGAAAAAGACCCTACTCCTTCATTTAAAAACGCATAAGTATTTTCTCTCCATTTGGTTCCGTCCCAAGCTGTAGTATCCGCGCTGACTTGATACCCAGTGGAAATATTCGCAGAAGTGTATTTTATACGTATATTGCCAGGGAAAATTTCAATAATATAACCACTGAAAATTTCAATAATATAACCACTATAACCATCCACAAGAGTGTCAGTTGAACCTGCAAATTGCAAATTATTATCTCCCGGATATTGTTCCGTCGGGAAAGTGTAGGCTCCTTTCATATTCACGACTTCTCCGCTGTATAAACCAGATTTTGGTTCGTAAGTAATATCCCATTCTATGGTTTTGCCTTTGAGAACATCGTAAAGTTGGCTGACTGTCATATTGTCGCCTTTGACTGGATATTTCAAATCATTGGTTAAATAACTGGTTTGGTTATTGGTTTGGTTGAAGACGATGCCGACGCTCCCATCACCGTTT
>JBDRMF010000069.1:0-19095 GCA_043812415.1 Patescibacteria group bacterium
ACTCCGTTTTTCTTAATTTTTAAACTTCCACAATATGGACATTTTGTTTTTTTTAAATAATGACATAATTATTTTTTAATTTAGCTTGTAATCTCTACCTTATTTTAGCAGATTAGCCCCACAAAAGTTCCATTAAGCCTATTTTTAAGTGTATGAAATTAGATATTCCATATTATTCTCAACAACGGGATGTGGCGGATGAATTTTGGCAAGTGCGTGCTTGCGGGATTTTGTGTTTGAAAATGGTTGTGGATTTTTATGGAGTGCGCACTCTTTCGCCGGACGAGTTTTTAAAATTAGCGCTTGCTAAAGGCGCTTATCATAATCCCAACGGGTGGTTGCACAACAAGCAAATTGAAATCGCCGCAGATTTTGGGTTGATGGCTTTCAGAAAAGAATTTGGGCGAGTTTCCGCGAAAAATTTGATTGGCAGAGAAGACGCTTTTTCGGCGAATTGTCGGGCGGGAGAAGGATTAAATTATTTGAGAAATTTTTTAGAACAAGAAAGACCGGTGATAGTTTCCGTGGCAAAAAAATTCAAATATCCGGACAAATTTCATCAAGTGGTTTTGACGGGGTTTGAAAATAATGAAGCTGGCGAAATAACAGGTTTTTATTATAACGATTCGGATTATCAGAATGAAACGCGGGGGAAAAATTTATTTGTTTCAATAAAACTTTTTAAACAATACTGGCGCGGGATGGCGATTTTTGTTGTGTCTCGTAGCGTCGCTTAAAAATTTAAGTTGCGGGTGTCGGTGGCGGATTTTGGTGGAGTCAATAGTCCAAAAACATAAAAACAAACATTACACAAAAAAAGCGACCGCTTTTTTTGTGTAGTAAAAAATTTGTCCCTTCTCGTTCATACTTGAAATAACCAATAACCAAGATACAAAAATCAAAAAATAATCAAACATCAAAAATCAAACAAAGACGGATTTTGGCTTGCCCGCTCAACTTTTCTTGCCTGTTTAACTTTTTTTGAAAGTGTGTTGGGGAAAAGTTAGGCGGGCAAGCCAAAATCCGTCTGTTTTAATGTTATCGTGTTTTAATGCTTTCTAAAATTTATAATTTATAATTTCTTCACGCCCCCTTCAACGGCTACGCTTTGAACTGTAGCCGTTGAAAAAAGCGTTGGAAAAATATTCCGCCGGAGAGTATGATGAAAATAATATGATGGAGCCAGACTGGGCTAATTCTGAATTGGATATAAAAGTTGATGATATGGATTGTTTTGATAGCGGAATTTTTATTGAAGAGACAGTTTAATTTGCGAGATATTTTTTAGACTTAACAAAAAACATTTTTCCCCATTTTTTTTATTCACTTTTGTGTTGCGGGTGTGATATAATATTTGCATTAATAAAATTTGGGTGGTGGGTTAGGAGGTTAGCGAGTTAGTTTTTAGGAAATTAGCTTATAGGGGGAAAATTGGCTTCGCCAATTTTCCCCCTATAAGCTAATTTCCTACAAGCCATAAGCTAACTTCCTAAAAGCTAACTCGTTAAACAATAAGCTAAAAAATATGGATAAACAAAAATTTACAGGAAATTGGAAATGTTCCGGTTGCGGTAAAGCAATCACAGAATTGCCTTTTGAACCAAAGGCAACCAGTAATTTAACTTGCCGAGAATGTTACGCCTCAGGCAAAGTGGTGTCAAAACCAAACAAAGAAGAAAGGCCGAAATTTCAAGGGAATTGGAAATGCAGTCAATGTGGCAAACCTATAACAACATTGCCGTTTGAACCAAAAAGTGTCAATAATTTGACCTGTCTTGATTGTTATAGGAAAAGCAAAGGAATGTAAAAATATCGGATATTGAGAAACGGGTATTAAATATGAGATGGGCGGGCACGAAGCACCCGCCTCTCGCTTTCCCCCGATCATTTTATTGAATAGCCCAGATACTTAATTGTTTTCTTGACTATTTTTAAGAATTTGGTAATATATGGAAGTAGGTTTTACAGTATTATTTTGTAATGCGATGCAAAATAATTTTGAAATTAATAATTATTAACTAATGGATAAAAAGTTAAAAGTCCATAAAGTCCATAAAGTCAAAAGTCAGAAAAATTTGCGAAGCAAATTTTTCCCTTTCGACTTTCGACTTTATAGACTTTTGACTACATAATATTATGGCAGAAGAATTTAAAAGAGAAAAGCCACATGTTAATGTGGGAACAATCGGACATGTTGATCACGGCAAAACAACTTTGACCGCGGCAATTTTGCATTGTTTAAATTTGGCGGGTAAAAAAGTCAGGATGAGAAATGTGAATGAAATTGATTGCGCGCCGGAAGAAAAAGCGCGAGGAATTACTATTGCTCTTTCGCACAACGAGTATGAAACCGATATGCGTCACTATGCGCATATTGATGCTCCCGGACACGCGGATTATATTAAAAATATGATTACGGGTGCCGCTCAAATGGACGGAGCTATTATCGTAGTCGCTGCGACTGACGGCGTTATGCCTCAAACCAGAGAGCATATTTTGCTCGCTAAACAAGTGGGTGTGCCAAAAATTATCGTCTTTTTGAACAAATGCGATATGGTGGATGATCCGGAAATGATTGATTTGGTTGAAGAAGAAGTGCGTGAACTTCTCACAAAATATGAATTTGACGGCGAGAAAGCACCAGTTGTGAGAGGTTCTGCTTTGAAAGCGCTTGCCGCCACTTCCGTTGACGACCCTGAAGTTAAAAATATTTTGGACTTGGTTAAAGCGCTTGATGAATATATTCCCATTCCAAAAAGAGATACGGATAAACCGTTCCTTATGCCGATTGAAGATATTTTCTCCATTGAAGGCCGTGGCACAGTGGTTACCGGTAAAATTGAAAGAGGAATTATTAAAGTTGGCGAGGAAGTGGAAATTGTTGGAATAAAAGATACTGTTAAAACAACCGTAACTGGCATTGAAATGTTTAACAAATCTTTGGCGGAAGGTATGGCTGGGGATAACGCCGGGGTTTTGATTCGCGGTATTAAAAAAGAAGACATACACAGAGGGCAAGTTTTGGCAAAACCGGGAACATTGACACCTTATACCGAATTTGAATCAGAAGTATATATTTTGAAAAAAGAAGAAGGTGGTCGCCACACTCCGTTTTTTTCAGGTTACAAACCGCAATTTTATATCCGTACCACTGATGTGACGGGCGAAGTAACATTGGTTGAAGGCGTGGAAATGGTAATGCCAGGGGATACTGTAACTTTCAAAGTTAAATTGCAATCGCCAATCGCGTTGGAGGAACAACAAAGATTTGCTATTCGTGAAGGCGGAAAAACGGTAGGCGCCGGAGTGGTTACGAAGATAGTTGGTTAGCGAGTTAGCGGGTTAGCGAGTTAGCAAGTTAGCTTTTAGGAAAAATTGGCTTCGCCAATTTTTCCCCTAAAAGTTAATCTCCTATAAGTTAACTCGCTAACCCGCTATAAGCTATAATATTATGGTTGAAAAAGAAAAAGAAAAAAATGTTGTTGAAAAAACAGAGCAACCTGTCGCAAAGAAAAAAATTGCGGACAAGGTTATTTCTGTAGGGAAGATAAGAATAAAAGTAACCGCTTACGAACATAAAATTTTGGACGCGTCCATTAAGCAAATTATGGACACCGCTTTTAAGTTTGACGCGGAAGTTCGCGGACCGGTTCCTTTGCCAACAGCGTTTAAAAAATATACCGTGAACAGGTCGTCTTTTATTTCTAAAGACGCGCGCGAGCAATTTGAGATGAGAGTTCATAAAAGATTATTGGATATTATCAGCCCTTCTCAAAAAGTTATTGAAGCGCTCACTAATTTGAATTTGCCATCCGGTGTGGAGATTGATGTGAAGTTAATGTAGCAATATGAAAAAAATTATTTTAGGCACAAAAGAAAATATGACTCAGGTTTTTGGCGCGGATGGCATAGTTTATCCGGTAACGGTTATAAAAACTGGGCCTGTTGTCGTTACTCAAGTAAAAAACAAAGAAAAAGACGGTTATACGGCTGTGCAGGTTGGGTTTGGCGAGAAAAAAGCGAAGAATATCAATAAAGCGTTGCAAGGGCATTTGAAAGATTTGGGCAATTTTAGGTTTTTAAAAGAATTTAGATTGAAAACCGGTTCTAAAAAAATGGTTGGACAAGACGGGAACGAATTTAAAGTCGGCGACAAAATTGATGTGTCTGTTTTTGCGGAAGGGGATAAAGTGAATATTACTTCAACCAGTAAAGGTAAGGGTTTTCAAGGTGTTGTTAAAAGACATGGATTCCACGGTGGTTCGCGAACTCACGGTCAAAAGCACAGCGAAAGAGAACCGGGTTCAATCGGAGCGACCGGACCGCAAAGGGTTTTTAAAGGGGTGAGAATGGCCGGTCGGATGGGTTCAGACAGAACGATGGTTAAAAATTTAAAAGTTGTTCAGGTGGATAAGGAAAATAATCAATTGCTTGTCAAAGGCGCGATTGCCGGAAGACGCGGGTCGTTGGTGGAAATAAGAGGTTAACCCGCTAACTCGCTAAACAAAAAAATGGAAACAAAAATTTACAATCAGGAAGGAAAAGAAACAGGCAAGATAAATTTGCCGACGGAAATTTTTGATTTGTCTTGGAATGATGATTTGGTTCATCAAGTGGTTGTTTCTATGACTGCAAATAAAAGAAACCCGATTGCGCATACTAAAAACAGAGGAGAAGTGAGTGGGGGTGGTAAAAAACCTTGGCGACAAAAAGGCACGGGCAGGGCGAGGCATGGTTCAATCAGGTCGCCTTTATGGCGAGGCGGTGGAATTACTTTTGGTCCGACCAAAGATAAAAATTACAGCAAGAAAATAAATAAAAAGATGAAGATTAAGGCGTTTTATACCGTATTGGCTCAAAAAATGCGTGATAAGGAAATTTTGTTTGTGGATGATATTAAATTTGCCAATATAAAAACGAAAGAAGCAAAAAAGGTCTTGGAGAATTTTAGCAAAATAGAAGGTTTCGGAACAATGTTGAATAAAAAAAGGAATTCGGCTTGTATCGCTTTGCATGGCAGAGAGGAAGCGGTTGAAAAAAGTTTTCATAATTTTGCGAATATTTTTGTGAATGAAATGAGAAACTTGAATCCCGTGGACATTTTGAAATATAAATATTTGGTTATCACGCATCCAAACGAGAGCCTTGAATTTTTAATCGGAAAAAAGCTGACGCTTAAAGCGAAAGAAGTTAAAAAAAATGCTAAACCGAAGATCGGGCGAGTTAAAAAAACGGTAAAATAAAATTTTAAACTGCGTAAACGCGAACGAGTAAGAACAATATGGTTAAAAATAAAATAATAAAAAATAATATCGCGATTGATTTGGAAAGGGTTTTGGTTAAACCTCATATCACGGAAAAAGCGACCATCAATACAGATAAGAATGTGTATGTTTTTAATGTCGCAACTGACGCCAATAAATTTCGGATAAGAGAGGCGATAAAAAATTTATATAAAGTTGAGCCGATTAAAATTAACATAACCCAGATTGTTTCCAAACAAATTGTTTACAGAGGCAAAAAAGGCGTGAAATCGGGTGGCAAGAAAGCATATGTATATTTGAAAGAGGGGGATAAGATAGTTGTTTAGGAGTTTAGCAAGTTAGGAGATTAGCTTATAGGGGAAAATCGCGGAGCGATTTTCCCCTAACGGCTAATTCCTATAAGCTAACACGCTATAAGTTAAACAAAAAATTATGAAAAAATATAAACCAACAACAGCATCAAGAAGACATATGACAACCGTAACTTATCGCGGTGTTTTAACGACGGATAAACCTCATAAAGCTTTGACAAAAGGCGGTAAAAGAGATGTAGGTAGAAATGCGTTTGGCAGAATTACCGTGCGACATAAAGGGGGCGGTCATAAAAGATTATACAGAAAAATTGATTTTAAATATGATAAAAAAAATATTCCGGCCAAGGTGGAAACGATTGAATATGACCCCAACAGAACGGCTTTCATCGCTTTGGTTTGTTATAATGACGGCGAGAGGAGATATATAATCGCGCCCAAATCGTTAAAGGTTGGAGATAAATTCATTGTTTCTGAAAAAGCGGAATTAACGACGGGTAGCCGATTGCCTTTGTCTAAAATTTTAGTGGGTTCGTTTATTTATAATGTGGAATTAAAACCGGAGGGTGGCGCCAAGATAGCGCGTTCGGCTGGAAATTATGTTGAAGTTGTGGCTCAGGATTCTGGAATGACCCACTTGAAAATGCCATCCAGTGAAATCAGAAAAGTGTCCGATAAGTGTTGGGCTTCAATCGGCGAGGTTACAAATGACGAACATAAATTGATTACAATCGGGAAAGCCGGAAGAAATCGTTGGTTGGGGATAAGACCGACGGTGCGAGGAAGCGCGATGAATGCCGTAGCCCATCCGTATGGCGGGGGCGAGGGTAAAGCGGGACGAGGGACAAGGCGAGCAAAAACAATGTGGGGCAAACCTTGCGGTAAAGGACAAAAAACCAGAACACCCAAGAAATATTCAAACTTTATGATCGTGCGAAGAAGAAAGGTGGGGAAGAAAAAATAAATAGAAAGTTTATAAAGTCAAAGTTGATATGGTGGAAAAATGAACAAGGGGGGACGGCGGGCGAAGCCCGCCGTCCCCCCTTCTTTACTTTATGCTACAATAAACATATGCAAAAAAAGACTTTTTTAATAATTTTGTTAGTGTTGATTTATGCGATTTTTATTTTGGATTTATTCGCCACTCGTTATTCTTTGTATTTTAGATTTTGGTGGTTTGATATTATGATGCATTTTTTGGGTGGTTTTTGGATTGCTACGGCCAGTTATTATTTTTTTTATTTTTCTGATTTTCAATTCAGGCTTTGGCTGTCCGCATTTAAAAAATTAACGGAAAAATATTCCGCGTTGGCTTTAACTCTCGCTTCAATAATTTTGGTAGGAGTGTGTTGGGAATTATTTGAATATGTTATCGGCGCTGTTCCTAAAACGGGCTACGCTTTGGACACCGGTTTGGACCTCGTGATGGATTTAATCGGTTGGTCGGGCGCTTGTTTATTTTTTTCTAAAATCGGCAGTCGCAAAATGGTGGGAGAGAAGATTGTGTAAAAACCGAAAACAAAATTAACGATAATAATTATTTTGAGGCATTTTTTTGAGAGTGGAACGAATATGTCTTTTAGCTTCTTCCGTTTTAACCAAATCCAGCCATTTTTTTGTGGGAGTGGTTTCTTTTTTTGTCATTATAAATACGATATCTCCGTTTTTTAATTTAGTGTCCAACGAAACCAATTTGCCGTGCACTTTGGCTCCGTGCATATGATCGCCGATATCTGAATGCACGGCGTAAGCAAAATCAATGGGACTGGAATCAACAGGTAAATCAATAACATCTCCATTGGGTGTAAAAACAAAAACTCTGTGTTCAAAAAAATCCTTTTTCAATAAATTCATAAACTCTTTTGATTCGGTATTTTCTGGTTGGTTCGCTAATTTTTTTACCCATTCCGGAATATTCTCTGTGTCGTATAATTCTTTGTTTTTTGCGTTAGTGTTGTCCAATATGCCTATACGCGGTAAAAAGCGTTTTATCCAAACATCATATTTTTCGTTATTATTGCGAGTGGTATCGTTTTTGTATGATAAGTGAGAGGCGATGCCATATTCGGCTTCTTTGTGCATTTCGGCTGTCCGAAGTTGAATTTCAACCACATTGCCAAAACGGGTGAAAATAGTGGTGTGCAAACTTTGATACCCGTTCGGTTTGGGAAAAGCGATATAGTCTTTTATTCTTCCCGGCATAGGTCTCCTGAAACTGTGAATAATTCCCAACGCTTTATAACAATCATTCGGAGTCGGAACAATAATTCTTAACGCCGCAATATCATAAATTTTATCAATGTCCCAATGTTTCCTTTCTATTTTTTTATACAAACTATACATTCCCTTTATTCTGAAATCAGTGTTTATATTTGTAATCCCCTCTTTGGCGAGTTTCTTTTTGATTAACTTATTTGTTTTTTTTAAAGAGGCAATATTTATATGAGCTCTTTCATGCATAATTTCAGCAACTTTTTTGTGTTCATTGGGATATATAAAAGGAAAAGACAAGTCTTCCAATTTGCGATTTAATACGCCAATACCCAGACGATAGGCAAGTGGAGCAAAAACTTCAAGTGTTTCTGTGGCGATACGCAATTGTTTTTCTTTGGGAACATATTCAAGCGTTTCCATATTATGGATACGGTCGGCGAATTTAATGATGAGCACTCTGATGTCGCGCGATGTCGCCAAGAATAATTTTCTTAAACTTTCGGTGTGTCGTTTTAATCCTTGAAATCTAAGTTTCCCCAATTTTGACACCCCGTCAACCAAGAACGCAATTTCTTGGCTGAATTCTTTTTCCAATTCTTCGGGGGTTGTGTTTCCGTCTTCTATGACATCGTGCAGAAGTCCAGCGGAAACAACAGTCGCACCCAAT
Organism: Patescibacteria group bacterium; assembly: GCA_043812415.1. Lineage (GTDB taxonomy): Bacteria > Patescibacteriota > Minisyncoccia > Phycocordibacterales > UBA12079 > JBDRMF01. The sequence continues at coordinate 8,457 of JBDRMF010000069.1, forward strand.
CCTAATTTGGCGAGAGTTTTGCCGGTCTCATAGGCGTGATTAAAATATGGTTCGCCAGAATATCGCGTTTGTCCACCATGAGCTTTAACAGCAAAATTAAAAGCTTTTTCAATTAAGTCTTCGTCCCCTTTGGTGGTGGATTCCATAAAGGAAATGATGTCTTTAACACTTTTCATTATATTATCTTGAATTACTAAATATCTTTGCGACGAGAGTTTCGCTCGCGCGCGAGTTCGCTTGAAAACGAGATTTTTCGTAGCTATGCTACCAAAGAAGTCCGACCTCTGATAAATCGCTAACTAAATTTTTGGTTATCTGACTTCAGCTTTACCACGATTGAGGTCGGACTTCTTCTTGAAATCGCGCGATAGCGGAAGTCGCAGTAAAAGATATTTTGTAATTCAAGGTATACTTAGAATAACCCTTTTTTTGAAAAAATACAATCTTATTAATATTGTTGGCTTTTAGCCATCAATGGTAATTTGGTGTGTATATAATTTGGCGATTTTCTTTTTAAAATGGTAATATAATGGTATGAAAATTTTAATCACATCGGATCATGCCGGTTTTGAACTTAAAAACGAACTTTTTTTGTATGTGAAAGAGTTGGGTTATGATATCGCAGACCAAGGGCCTTTTGAATACCATTCGGAAGATGATTATCCTGATTTTGTCGTTCCGGTTGCGCGTGCGGTGTCGCAATATCCGGGAGAATTGAAAGCTATTATCATTGGTGGTTCAGGGCAGGGCGAAGCGATTATTGCTAATCGTTTCAAAAATATTCGCGCGGTTGTTTATAATGCTCCCAATTTAAATATTATAAAACTTTCTCGCGAACATAATGACGCGAATATTTTGTCATTGGGAGCAAGATTTTTGACTGCGGAAGAAGCGCGAGAAGCGGTGAAGCTGTGGTTGGAAACCGAATTTTCAAACATAAATAGGCATTATCGCCGTATTCAAAAAATAGAATTACTTAGCGCTCCAAGCGCTAAGTAAATTGGGGATAACTTATAATTTGTTGTAATGAATATTATGGAAAATATAGAAATAATTCCGGCGATTTTGCCTAAAAATTTTGAAGAATTGGAGCAAAAATTGATTTGGCTCAAAGGAGCTTTTTTGGTTTTGGGTGATGAGTTGGGGCCGACCAGACCCACCCTTAAAGGTGGGTCTGGTCGGCCCTTTGTCCAAATTGATATTTGCGACGGGCGATTTGTTCCGTCCAAAACTTGGCCGTTTACGGGTGAAGAACAATCAATTTCTCAATTGGCGGTGTGGGCGGATGATTTTGATTTTGAAATTGATTTGATGGTTGAAAATCCGATAGAATTAATAGAGGATTGGCAAAAAATTGAACGGCTCAACGAGTTGAGCCGTTCAAGTATTTATAGAGTGGTGATGCATATTGAAAATTTGGTCGGCGAAAAATCAGAGGATTTAGCCGCCACAGCGGCTAAATCCTCTGATTTTTCGCCGACTTCTTTAACTCAATTTGGCATTGCTCTTAATCCTAATACTCCCACGGAAAAAATTGCCCGCTATTTGTCAAAAATTGATTTTGTTCAATTTATGGGAATCAACAAAATCGGTTATCAAGGGCAAGCTTTTAACCCAGAAGTAGTTTCAAAAATTCAAAAATTTCGCGCGCAAAATTCAAATATTATCATTTCAATTGATGGGGGAGTTAATTTGGAAAATATTAAAGATTTGATTGACGCGGGAGTTAACCGGGCGGTTGTCGGCTCTGCCATTTTTCAATCTGATAATCCGAATGATATGGCAAAAATTATCAAAGCCCTTGAGGAAATAATTTAGGTGTCGGCTGTTTGAATAATAAAATAAATTAAAAAAAATTATCAATTAGTATTAAAATAATATGAAGGAAGAAATTGAAATCCTTACAACTGAAACAGTTTCGGATAAATTGGAAAAAATCGCTAAAATTATCAGAGAAGAAATTATTAAAATGCTCGCGGAAGCCGGTTCCGGTCATACCGCCGGTTCGCTTGATATGGTGGAAATTTTGGTGGCGATGTATTTTAATATTTTAAAACATAATCCGCGCAAGCCGGAGTGGCAAGACAGGGACCGCCTCGTTCTTTCTCACGGACATATTTGCCCGGCGCTTTATGCGGTTATGGCGGAAGCTGGTTATTTTTCAAAAACAGAATTAAAAACTTTGCGAAAATTTGGTTCGCCGTTGCAAGGTCATCCGCACCGTGAATGGTTAAAGGGCTTGGAAACAAGTTCTGGTCCGCTTGGGTCGGGATTATCGCAAGCGATTGGGATGGCGTTGTCCGCGCGGATTGATTTGAGCGACCAATATTTTTATTGTTTAATGTCCGACGGAGAATTTCAGTGCGGGCAAACTTGGGAGGCGATGATGTTGGCGGGCAAAGAAAAATTATTAAATTTGATTGCGATTGTGGACAGAAATAATATTCAAATTAGCGGACCGACAGAAGATGTAATGCCATTAGAGCCCTTTCGCGAAAAATTAGAAGCTTTTAATTGGCAGGTGTTGGAAATTGACGGGCATAATTTTGAACAAATTATTGAAGCGGTGAAAACGGCTAAAAAAATTACAGATAAACCGATTATAATTATCGCTCATACAATTCCAGGCAAAGGGTTTGCGGAATTTGAAAATGATTATAAATGGCACGGCAAAACGCCCACACTGGAGCAAGTAAAAAATTTGCTTAAATAATTTTGAATTACGAAATAGCTTTGCGATGAGAATTCCGCCCGCCCCGTTAAATAAAATTTAGCTTTTCCTTTTGCTAAATTTTAATTTTATTTTGAAAAAATAAAATTATTTAATAGGGCGAGCGCGCGTGTTTGTTTGAAAACGAGATTTTTTGTAGCTCTGCCACCGACGAAGTCCGACCTCTGATAAACCGCTCACTGAATTTTTAGTTCTCTAACTTTAGCATTACCATTACCAAGGTCGGACTTATTCTTCAGTCGTGCGCGAAGCGAAACTCTCGTCTGACAGGAGAGGGAGTGGGTGAATTATTTAAAGCCATTTGCAAAAATATAAATTTACAAATAGACAATAATTCAAAAGCTGGTTCAGTAGATGGCGAAATTATTGATGATTTTATTTTTCTTTGCGCTATTGCAAATAAATTTAATATAGATTTAGAAAAAACTTTTCGTGAAAAAGAAAAAATTAATAAAACAAGAGTGTGGAAAAAAAGCAGAAAACCTGTGGAGGTTCAACCTCCACAGTTTTCAAAAATGTAATTAAAAATTTAATTAAAATAATTATGAAACAACCACCTTTTTTAAATTCTCACATTTACCATGTTTATAACCGTGGTGTAGAAAAGCGTGATATTTTTATGGACGATCATGATCGGTTTCAATTTATTCATGATTTATTTGAGTTTAATGATGAAAATGCTGTTGTTGGATTACAAGAGTATGGTAATTTTAATAAATCTGTGGAGGTTGAACCTCCACAGATTAAGAGGAGACAAAGAAAAGAACCCCGGAAATTATTAACGGATATTTTGGCTTTTGTATTAATGGGCAATCATTTTCATTTATTATTAAGACAAAAAATAGATAATGGTGTACCTAAATTTATGCATAAAATGGGAACCGGCTATACTATGTCTTTTAATAAAAAATATGAGAGAGTTGGAAGTTTGTTTCAGGGAAGATATAAAGCGGTTTTGGTGGAAAAAGAGGAACATTTAAGATATCTTCCTATCTATATCCACCTTAATCCTATAAAATTATTCCCAATCTGTGGAGGTTCAACCTCCACAGATTGGGAGTTTTTAAAGAATTACAGGTGGAGTAGTTTGCCGGATTACATTGGAAAAAAGAATTTTCCTTCTGTCACACAAAGAGAATTTCTTTCAACTACATTGGGTTCCACCGAAGAATATAAAAAAGAAATTCAAAGTTGGTTACGGAAAAATGAAAATGTCGGAAATATGATAAACGAAATAATTTAAAAATAAATCCGCGGAGGTTGGACCTCCGCAGGTTTTGGTATGATGAAAAAATATATAAATAAACAAAAAAAAGTATTTGTAGGGATGTCGGGAGGAGTGGATTCTTCTGTCGCTTCAGCTTTATTAAAAAAGCAAGGTTATGATGTTACTGGTGTTTTCATAAAAGTCTGGCAACCAGATTTTGTTGAATGCCAATGGAAAGAGGACCGTTTGGACGCGATGCGAGTTTGTGCTCTTTTGGATATTCCATTTTTAGATTTGGATTTGGAGAAAGAATATAAAAAAGATGTGTTTAATTATATGATTGACGAATATAAGAAAGGTAGGACGCCTAATCCAGATGTGATGTGCAATAAGAAAATAAAATTCGGGGCGTTTTTGGATTTTGCTTTAAAAAATGGAGCGAATTATATCGCCACAGGACACTATGTCCGCTTAAACCACTTAGCGCTTGGAGCGCTAAGTAAATCACTTGGCACTCCGAGTGCCAAGTGGGAGTTGTTGGCGGGAGTTGACAAAAATAAAGACCAATCGTATTTTTTGTGGACTTTGACGCAAGAACAATTGAAATATTGTTTATTCCCGGTCGGGGAATATGAAAAACCGCAAATTAGAAAAATGGCGGAAAAATTCGGTTTACCGGTGGCTCAAAAAAAAGACAGTCAGGGTTTGTGTTTTGTTGGCAAGGTGGATATGAAAGAATTTTTGGAGAGATTTATTCCGCAAAAAAAAGGGAATGTTGCGGATAGGGACGGAAAAATAATCGGCAAGCACGACGGTGTTCATTATTATACTTTGGGACAACGGCATGGATTTGAAATTACCCAAAAAGGAACGGATGATAAACCCTATTATATTATTGCCAAGGATTTGAAAAAAAATATTTTAATTGTTTCAAACACAAACACAACAATTCCGGATTATTCGGTGCAGACATCTCGGGAAGTTAAACCTTTCAGGATTGAGATTGACGAGGTGAATTGGATTGCTGGACAAGCATCTGGTTGGGACAAAAAATATAGCGCGAGAATAAGGTATCGTCAGCCTTTGCAGAATTGCAAATTGAAAAAAGAGAATAATAAAATATTTGTTGAATTTGACAAATCGCAAAATACGGATAGTGGGCAATCTGTTGTTATTTATGACGGAGAAATTTGTCTGGGTGGTGGCGTGGTCGCTGGGTAATCTGTAATTAAATTTTTCATTTGTGTTATAATACGGGTAATGAATAACGATAATAAAATTTATATCATCAAAGCCAGTGGCGACCGGGAGTTGTTTGACATTAAAAAACTTGAAAATTCATTAAAAAGAGCGCAAGCTAACCCCAAAATAATTTTTGATATTTTGCGGACAATTCAAGAAGAATTGAGAGATGATATGACCACCGCGGAAATTTATCAGCGAGCTTTTGAGTTGCTTAAAGAAAGCGAAATTACTCCCGCAATTAAATATTCCATCAGAAAAGCCGTGACAGAATTGGGCCCCCAAGGATTTTCTTTTGAAGATTTTATCGGCGCCGTTTTGCGGGCGATGGGGTTCAAAGTGCGTTTGAGACAAATAATTAAGGGCTTGTGCGTCTCGCATGAGATTGATATTTTGGCGAACAATGGCGAGAAATTTATAATAGGTGAAATTAAATTTCATAACAAACAAGGAATTAAATCGGATTTGAAAGTTGTTTTGTATGTGGTTGAGCGACTTGACGACATAGAAAAAGGTGAATTTTACAGAAATATAGATAAGAATTTAAAAAAAGAAAAATGGCTGATTACCAATACGAAATTTACGACGAGCGCGACTGAATACGCCGAATGTTCTTCAAAATTAAATTTGATAAGTTGGAATTATCCGGACAATGGCAATTTGCACCAATTGATTATAGAAGCGGGTTTGTATCCTTTAACGATTTTAAAAACGCTGAGTTCCCATGACAAAAAAGTTTTTTTGGAAAACAAAATTGTCTTATGTCGGGAATTAGCGGAAGGAGGGGAACGCTTATTTAATGCAGTTGGTGTTTCTCCCGAAAAAATAGAAAAAACATTGGCGGAAATTAAAGTTCTTTTGGCTATGTCGGGCGAGGGTAATTTGAAAGACGAAGCAGGTTTGTTGCGATAAAAAAATTTATCAGTTAAATTATTTTAAAAAGTATTTTTATTCAAATTGTTTTAACAATACTTCAATAAAAAATATGAATTACGATTTTATAAAATTAAAAGAAGAAATAAAAAATATAGAAGTTTGGCTTGCAAAAGAATTTTCTAATTTGAGAACAAGCGTTACTTCAATCACTATACTTGACGGTGTAAAAGCGGAGAATTATGGAAATTTGACTCCTCTCAACCAGATGGCGAATATTATCACAGAAGATGCGAAAACGATGCGAGTAAGCCCTTGGGATTCATCACAAATAAAAGAAGTGGAAAAAGCGATTATAAAAGCCGATTTGGGAGCGTCCCTCAGGACGGATGAAAAAGGCGTGAGATTATTTTTTCCGGAATTGACCGGAGAAAGAAGAGAGGAACTCGTAAAAACCGCCAAAAATAAAATAGAGCAAGCGAAAATTTCTCTGCGCGCGGAACGGGACAAAGTGTGGAGCGACATTCAGGTAAAAGAAAAGTCCGGCGAGGTCAGTCAAGATGAAAAATTTACGCTAAAAGATAAAATGCAAAAAATTGTTGATGACGCTGGTAAAAAATTTGTTGAGATGTTTGAGAAAAAAGAAAAAGAAATAATCGGATAAGTGTTGGCTTTGTAATAACCGCTTATTATTTTTTTCAGTCAAAATAAAAAATTGTTATGAATATTATTATTTTTATTATTGTGTTGGCAATCCTGATTTTTGTTCACGAATTGGGGCATTTTATTTTTGCCAAAAAAACAGGACTATTTGTGGAAGAATTTTCTATCGGTTTTCCGCCGAGAATTTTCAGTTTTAAAAAAGGAGAAACAAAATATTCTGTTGGGGCTATCCCGTTGGGTGGGTATGTCAAAATATTCGGCGAAGATTATGATACGGAGGACGGTGAGAAAAAATCAGACACAATGGACAAAAATTATCACAGGCGTTTTACTAATCAATCAAAAAAAACGCAAGCTTTGGTCTTGGTTGCTGGAGTGGCGTTTAATATTCTGTTGGCTTGGTTGTTTTTTTCAATCGCTTTTATGTCTGGAATGTCCGTATCCGTCGGTCAATTTGGCGGTGAATTGATAAAAGACCCGAATTTGATTTTGCTTGATGTCTTGCCAAATTCTCCGGCGGAAGAGGCAGGACTGGAAGCAGGCGATATTATTTTATATTTGAATACCGGTTCTAAAACATTGCAGAATTTTACAGACGCAACCGAGGCGCAAATTTTTATCGCTTCCTCTGGAGGGCAAGAAATTGAAGTTTTATATAAAAGAGCCGGAGAAACAATTTTAACTCGTCTTGTTCCCGCGGACAACATTATCGCCGGCAAGTCGGCTATCGGAGTGTCTTTTGATGTGATGGGAACCGCAAAATTTTCCGCTCCTCGCGCGGTATTGGAAGGCGCGAAAACGACAATGTTTTTGACGGTTGCCACCGTGCTGGGATTGGCGAATTTTATCGTGGGAATTTTTACAGGCGCGAGCGATTTGTCGCAAATTTCTGGTCCGGTGGGTATCGTGTCTTTAGTGGGCAATGCGTTTGAATTCGGTTGGGTGTATTTGCTGAGTTTTACGGCGCTTATTTCAATCAATTTGGCGGTGATAAATTTATTTCCTATTCCGGCGTTAGACGGCGGGCGGTTATTGTTTATTTTGATAGAAGCGATAAAAAAGTCGCCTATAAAACCGCGAGTGGCGAATATGCTTAATCTCGCCGGTTTTTCGCTTTTAATTCTTTTGATGGTGGTCATTACTTTTAACGATGTCGTTAGACTGTTTTGAGCGTCTTGTAAATATTCGCATTTCGTTTCCGATTTTTTCGCTTTCAACTTTCTCTTTTTTCTTTTATAATTAAAACAATGTTTCGAAAAAAAATAGCAGTATTGCGGGGCGGTCCCAGTTCAGAATATGAAGTGTCTTTAAAAACAGGCGCGGCGATATTGGATATCTTGTCTTCTGACAAATATAAAATTTTTGATGTCGCTATCGCACGCAATAGCGACTGGTATTTGAGGGGTGAAAAGAAAATTCCCGCTGATATTTTGGGTAAGGTTGATTTGGTGTTTAATGCGTTGCACGGGGAGTTTGGCGAAGACGGGAAAATACAGCAAATTTTAGAAACTTTTAATGTTTCTTATACTGGCGCGCAAATAATTCCTTCCGCATTGGCGATGAATAAAGTGTTGGCAAAAAAAGAATTTCAAAAGGCGGGGATTAAGACGCCAATTTACATTGAATTAAATAAAAATAATTATAATGTGGCGGACATATTCAACTCTTTTCCGATGCCCGCTGTTGTGAAGCCTGTCGGGTCGGGTTCTTCTTGCGGGGTGAGTATCGTTAAGACGGGAAATGAATTGGAAGAGGCGATTCAAAAAGCTTCCGAATATTCCGATAAAATTATGATAGAGGAATACATAAGCGGACAGGAGGCGTCGTGCGGAGTGATTGATAATTTTAGAAATGAGAATATTTATTCATTGATACCGATTGAAATTAAACCGAAATCTCAAAATAATTTTTTTGATTACGAAGCGAAATATAGCGGACAATCGGAAGAAATTTGCCCGGGCAATTTCAGTGCGCAAGAAAAAGCGGAAATTCAAGCAATGGCGAGAAAAGCTCACCAAACCCTTGGGCTGAGACATTATTCTCGTTCAGATTTTATTGTGTCTCCGCGTCGAGGTATTTATATTTTAGAAACAAATTCTTTGCCGGGGTTAACTCCGGAATCACTTTTCCCAAAATCGCTGAAAGCGATTGGTAGCGACTTGTCCGAATTCGTGGAGCATTTGATTGAATTAAGTTTAGTAAAATATTAAATTTAAGCGGGCAACACATAAGTAAGTATGATTTTTGTTGCGTTTTTCGGTCTCTTGTGATAAACTTTCATCGGGTTGTTGTTTGAAAATTTAATCTAATTTCTTAAAAAGAAGGAGGAATTTATTATGAATTCGGACGGGAAAATTTGGGTAGCGTTGGACACAGAAAAATCGCGGGCGTTGGAAATTGCGAAACAGGTCGCTCCGCATCCTGCGATTTTTGGCTTCAAGGTCAATCGTTTGATTGACCAAGAAGTTTTTCGTAAAGATGGCGAGTTGAAATTATTTGAAGAACTTGCCAAATTAGGATTAGGAAAGCCAATCTGGGCGGATCTCAAATTACACGATATTCCCAGAACCGTGGTGGGGCGTTTGGAACCCTATGTTTCTTCTGGTTTGGTTCAATTTGTAACTGTGATGGCAAAAGGTGAAATTGATATGATGGCTGAAGCCGTGGAAGCGGTCGGCAATAAATTATCAATTATTGCCGTAACAGAATTGACTTCGCTCTCGGAGGAACAGGTTCAGCTCGGCAGCGGTCATCCGACCACAGCGTCCGTGATAAATTTGGCGCGCAATGCCGTGTTGGCGGGAGTGGAACATTTGGTTTGTTCCTCGCAAGAATTGGAAGCTCTCGCCAAACGGCGAGAATTGAAAATTTTGCAGAAATTTGTTCCGGGGATTGTGGTAGCCGGCAGGGGCGATGGTTCGATGGATCAAAATCGTGTTGGTACTCCGACTTTTGCTTTGCAAAAGGGCGGGGATAAATTGGTTATCGGAAGCACAATTGTGCATGCCGATAATCCTTTGGAAAAGGTTGAGAAAATTTCCAGAGGATTAAAAGAATGTGCCCCTTTTAATTAAATTTAGTATTTTGCAGTATCTGTCGCTATGCGCCTATAAAAAACGCATAGCGATTTTTTTTTGATATTTACTTTTATCTTTTTTGGTGTATAATTTAGTCATATATAAATAGGTGAGGGGCCAGTAGCCCCTCACTCAGAACCTTTTTATTATGTTCTATTATATATATGTATTAAAAAGTAAAACTGATGATAGCTTATATATAGGTTACACAAATGATTTGAAAAGGCGTTTTGAAGAACATAATAGTGGAAAAAATAAATCCACTAAATTCAAAATACCTTTTGAGCTCATTTATTATGAAGCTTATAAGTCCAGTTCCGATGCTAAATATAGAGAAAAGAATATGAAGAGGTTTGCTCAAGCATATTCTGCTTTAAAACAGAGAATTAAAAATAGTTTGGCATCATAAAGGTTCTGAGTGAGGGGCCAGTAGCTCACCTGGTAGAGCGCCGCATTTGCACTGCGGAGGTAGCGGGTTCGAGTCCTGTCTGGTCCACCAAACGAAACATTGTCGGAATTAAGAAAACGGAGCGATTTTGCGGGAGCCAAAATCGCGCTATCATTTTTTTCAAAACCCTTTCCGCCTACGGCGGAAGCCGTGAATTCCCAAAGCTCCCCCCAATTGCATGAAAGCGTTTTGTCTTTGAGAATAGGGTTAGAGCCGATTTTTTGGAAAAACTCTTTCCATGCGAAATAGTTTTCGCCCTTTTCCAAAATAACGGCTTCTCTCAAAGACAAAACGAAACTCCGCAAGGGTTCGACCCAATTTTTTCTCTGTTGTCCAAAATCCTTAAAACTTTCCTCAAACTTTGCTTTCTGACGAAGGAGAAGGTCTTTTCGTTGTAA
>JBDRMF010000070.1:0-3519 GCA_043812415.1 Patescibacteria group bacterium
CACACACCCCGCCCTACCGATCTCTTTTTTTTTACACCAATTTATTATTTCAAAAATTTTCCCACTAATTTGTTTTTTTATCGTGTTTGCAAAACCCTAATCCGCTCTCAAATCCGTCCCAAAAACACAGCCAATCCAAAAAGTCGGCTATTCGGTTTCCGGCGTGGGGGGTTAAAATGTGGTTGGGGGGGGGTAGGCTAGCCCCCGTTTTGGGGGGGTTTTTTTTGGGGTTGTTTTTGTGTGTTTTTTTGTGTTTACCAACCAATATTTGTTTTTTTTTTTGCAAAACCCTAATCCGCCGTTTCCCAACCACTATAAAAAACCAAAGTAGAGGCAAAATTTGAGAAATAATACTTTGCTCTAAAAACACGGAACAAATTCCTTTTCAAAAAACTTGCGCACTCCGAGCAAAAACAGGGATTTTAAATTTATTGAAATGACAAATAGTCCATTTAACTGGACTATTTGTCATTTCAAAAAAATTAAAATCATTGGGCGAAGGCGAGCCGAACGCAAATTTCTTTCCGCCTTTGGGCGGAGAAATTTGACGCGTGTTTTTGAAAAGGAGATTTGTGGAGTGTTTATAAAAAATTTTTCACTGCTCAAATTTTGCCTTTCCTTTGATTTTGCCCCCATTTACCCTATTCCCAAAAACTCATTTCGCATATCATCTCGATGCGCCACGCGCGCGTATTTTCGCATCCCCATTAAAATTCCCAGTCCGATATATTCAGCAACCAGATGCGAACCGCCATAACTCATAAAAGGGATGGTAATTCCAGTAACCGGCAACAATCCGATATTCATTCCTATATGAATAGTGAAATGGCTGATTATAAAAATCGCCAAACCAAGTCCGAAAAAAACTTCAAAATTGGTTGCCCCTTTAACGGCATTAGCTAAAATTCTCCAAACAACAATTCCAAAAAATAAAAACAAAAGTAAAACCCCGACAAACCCCCATTCTTCAGCAAAGGCGGCAAAAATAAAATCCGTTTGGTATTCCGGTAAAAATCTTAATCTGGATTGCGTTCCAAAACCGACTCCTTTACCAAAAAATTCACCCGAACCGACCGCGATGGTAGATTGGTAAGCGTTATATCCGGCGCCTTGCACATCAGCCATCGGGTGAATAAAAGTTAAAATCCGTTGTTGTTGATAGGGCTCAAAAACATATAACCATAACCCCGCAAACGACATCAGTCCCGCCAAAAATACCGCCATCAAATGTTTTTTTGAAATTCCCGACACCAAAATCATTCCCAACCAAATGAAAAAAATTATAATGGCGGAGCCAAAATCAGGTTGTAATAAAACCAACACAAAAAAAACAAAAGCGTAAAAACCGGATACTAAAATATGCCGGACATTGGCAATCTCTATGTGCCGTTTAGAAAAATATTTAGCCAAAAGCAAAATCAGAACCAATTTCACCAAATCAGACGGTTGAAAAGAAAAAAAACCAAGGTCAAACCAACTTTGTGCGCCTTTAAATACATTACCTATAATAAATAACAGGGTAAGAAGCCCCACAAAAAAAGTAAAAATGGACAATAAAACCCCCGTTTTTCTTAAAAATCTAAAATCAAAAAAACTTAATATAAAAAAGAGGGTGATTGCAATAACCACCCAAATTATTTGTTTTTCAAAAAAATAATTATCACTCACAAACGAATTCATCGTAATCAACCCCGCCGAAAGCAAGGGAATGGTCGCAAAAAAAAGGACCCAGTCTATATCAGCTTTTAATTTGCTAAACATAATTTAATCAATTTTAGAAACAGGAACAATATCTATTTTAGAAATTTTCTTTTCAAAAAGTTCCGGCCAAGTAAAAATCGCGTATTCTGAAGAATTCTTTTTAATGAAATCTAAAACGGTCTTTGAACTATTTATCAAATTATTATCCATATCAAATAACAAAACAACCAATTCAACATTTTTAATATCTTTTACCGCATTGTTTTCCACAAGAGCCGACACACGAGGTGAATTATTTTTTTCAACGAATTTAATATTTTTGATTGATATCAGGTTGGAAGATTTGCCATTAGTCCATTCCGGATTATCGGTAAATTCAAAATTAACCCTAACGGGAATTCTGTTCCCCGTGATTATATTACCCTCAAAAATTGGTAAGGTGGCGTTGGCCGGAATAAACGCGTTCCCTTTTTGAGCAGAAACCAATATCCCTTCAATGTCATATAATTTAAAAACATACGAAACCGATTTAGTCTCCGCCGAGATGTTTGGATTTTCCACCATTGCGACAACATTATAAACACCCTTGGATGTTTTGGAGATGCGACTCCATTGTATTATAGGGGCAATAATTTTAAAACCGCACACTAATTCACAAGGACCACCACAGTCAATACCCTCTTCGTCCTGATTGCGAATTTTGTCATAACAAGTCGGAGGGGTATAAAAAAATAAAAACAACGAAACGATTATTACCGCAACCGCAACAATAATAAAAATCATTTGGTATTTTAATTTTCTCCTTGATGATAAAGACATAAATATATAATAACAAAAATATATAAAAAGAAATAGGGCGACGCCGAAGGCGTCGCCCTATTTCTTTTATAAATAAAATTTGAATTTTTTATGTTGGCACCTACCTACTTTCCCCCCAAGGGAGTATCATCGGTTCTAAAAGGCTTAACTTCTGTATTCGAAATGAGAACAGGTGTAACACTTTTGACAAAGTACCAACATAAAAAATTCAAATTTTAATTTTGAAACTTTGAACAACAAAATAGCGGGTAAAAAAAATTAAAAAAACAAGATTGCAGACTTTAAAATTCCTAACAAGAATCGACGTATTAGTACTTCTCGGCTAAACATATTACTACGCTCACACCTAAAGCCTATCACCTGATCATCTCTCAGGAGTCTCAAATGATTTCTAATCTTGAAGTTGGCTTCCCTCTTAGATGCTTTCAGAGGTTATCCTTTCCCAACATAGCTACTCAGCGATGCTCCTGGCGGAACAGCTGATACACCAGAGGTCAGTTCATTCCGGTCCTCTCGTACTAGGAACAAATCTTCTCAAAAATCAACGCCTGCAGCAGATAGGAGACCAACCTGTCTCACGACGGTCTAAACCCAGCTCGCGTAACTTTTTAATTGGCGAACAGCCAAACCCTTGGAAGCTTCTCCACCTCCAGGATAAGTTGAGCCGACCACATTTACACCGCGTGCGTCAAAAAATATTCAACGCATGCGGAAACCCTTGTTACCAAGGGTGTAGACTATACCTTTATTTCATAAATCCAATGAAACAGTAACCGTATTATGGCGATGTTATCTTCGCGTCTCGCGCGAAGGCAGTCACCATCTTCACTCCAAAACATTTGAAGCTCCAGTCGTTACGGGGTCGCGAAAACCTATTTTATACATCATCGAAGGGATAATGTATGGACTAATAATATTGGCTAATTTTTTTGTTTCTTCTTGATTGCAATACATTCGATATCCTTTATCGCGATCGCGATAATAATTAATTCGAATATC
>JBDRMF010000071.1:0-9392 GCA_043812415.1 Patescibacteria group bacterium
ACAAGATTGGTTGAACAACAAGCCGAGAAAAGTTTTAGATGGAAACACTGCTTATGAGAGTATGATTTTAGAAGAGAAAAATGTTAGAATATCTTCAATATTACCTGAGTTTCCAGTTCGTATTAGGGGGTAAGGGGACCCCAACAATCTGCTCGTAATTGTATACATAGTTATAACTTTTGTCAAGCCCATAAAAATATTCTTGTGGCAACGGCAAAACTCTGAATCTGCCTGTCGCTGAGGCAGATTGGAAATTTAGAAATTGATTGAAAATTGGAAATTGAAAATTCTTTGCGATTGGTCTGAATCCGCCTGACAGTCAACTTGTTCGCCACGGGGGGGATCAATATCTCACAGAGATAAAAACTTTTTAATACATATACAACCTTTTATTTTGTTTATGTTGTTCAAAATCGGCGGCGTAATACATATTTCCGGACCTGTCCGATAAGTAAAATAAATAATTTGAATCCACGGGTGTAACCGCAGCTAAAAGCGACCACATACTCGGATTGGCAATCGGACCTATGGGCAAACCCTTGTTCGTATATGTATTGTAGGGCGAATCAATTTTGAGGTCGGCCAAACTTAATTGATAAGTATTTTTGCCGTTAATATACGGAAAAACTGCGTCCACCTGCAACGGCATATTAATATCAATTCTCTTCCACAAAATACCGGAAATTATTCGTTTTGAATTTAATGTCCGCGCCTCTTTTTCCAAAATGGACGCCATAATCACAATTTCTTCCAGCGTTTTGCCGAATTTTTCAATTTTTTCAGCAATATCTTTTATTTTGATGTCAAAATTGTCTCGCATTGTTTTTATGACCGCCGCCGGTGTCACATTCGACAAAAAATAATATGTATCGGGGAAAAGAAAACCTTCCTCGGCTTTTGCGAGTTTTAGAAATTCTTCAGTGTCAAAATCTGGAAATTTATTCTTCAGCGTACCAGCGACATCAAAAATTGTGGACCCTTCAATAAAAGTTATTTTGATGGGACTTATCCCGAAAACGCCTCTGATGGTTCTCCACACCACCCGACAAATTGAATATTTTTCTTCGAAAAAATAATCCCCTGCCATCACTCCTTTTTCATTCATTAAAATTTTTGTTAAAAAACTAAATATCGGCGCCGATTTAATCACATTCTCGTTCTCCAAATTTTCAGCGATTTGCGTCAATGTTTTTCCGCTTTCTATTTTAATAATGGAACCAACAGGAAAATCGCTCGGCGGACATATAAAACAAAAAGAAAAAGACAATACTAATATTAATCCCCCGCCATAATAAAATAATTTTCTTTTGGAAAATACCGACTCATCAAAACAAAAACGATTTGACAAAAACATTCGCAAAAATCTCTTATTTTTATAATAAGTTTTAACAAAAACATTTTTAACGGAAACTTTTAAATTTCTTAAATTATAATTTGAAAAATTAAACATAATTTGATTTTTTATTTAGAGTTTTTGGGGGGACGAATTTTGCTCCGCAAAATTCGTCCGTTTTAATGTTTTAATGCTCTCATATCGGCAAATTAAAAGGCGGTTCCGCTTTTTTGGACATCAATCGCAAAAAAGTTGGGGTTTGCGCCACACCGCCTGGGAAATGATAAACCGTCGCCAATTCCTCCGTGTTTAAAACAAAAGGCGAAAATTTGTTTGAAAATTCGCGTCGTTTGAAAGAATTAAAAATTTCTCTTTTCAATTTGTTCACTCTCATGCCTCTAAAATCCTGCCACGGATAATCAAAACTGGTCGCCTTGGCAATTTTAAATTGGTTCAAGTCAAGAGAATTGAATTGCTTAAACGCCCCAGTAAGCCCCATAATATTGATCGCATTAAATTTATCTTTTTCCGCCAAGTAAATTCCGCGAATATTGCAATCAAAACTTAATTTTGAAATACTGCGTTCTATCGCCGAAACGATATTGGCTTCGCCTTTTGTCATTTTGCGATATCCTTTGCCCGGGTCTTTTTCATCAAC
Organism: Patescibacteria group bacterium; assembly: GCA_043812415.1. Classification (GTDB taxonomy): domain Bacteria; phylum Patescibacteriota; class Minisyncoccia; order Phycocordibacterales; family UBA12079; genus JBDRMF01. Next base: position 1,992 of record JBDRMF010000071.1, read on the forward strand.
CAAAACTTTTTTGATCAATTCTTCAATTTCTTCTTGACCTTGTTCCCGCCAACTTTGCGCTTCCGTCCATTCCATTTTTTTAAACCTCTCCGCCCACTTTAATTTTTTGCGTCTTTCTTTTTTATGAGCGCGCACAATAATTTGAAACCACACTTGTTGTCCCTGTTCCACCGAGCCCAAAAATTCCATAATCGGGGTAATCGGATCGGTTTTTTCTTCTTCTTTTACACCCGTGCTTTCCAAATCATAATCCACATAAGTTTTAATCGGATAAAAATCTTTTTTCCCTTTTCCTTGTTCTAATTTATATTCGCACCCCCACATCGCAAGTGAATTGGGGTCAAATTTTATGAAATTAGTGTAATTGGGCACTTCAAAAATTTCTATGTCGGGATATTGCGCATAAATTTGCGCTTCTATTAAATTTTTCCAAAACCCTCTGGTCCAAATAAAAAATTTTACCTGTCCCTCAAAAGACACTATTTCCAACGAAAAAACAGCACGAGATTTCCCGTAAAAAAATCTGTCCACGAAAGTAGTCTCTCCGCCGGTTTGAAAAAGAGCGTTCAAAAAAAGTTCCATCGCCAACGGTGTTTTTCTAATTTCAATCGGCAATTTTATCTCAAGCAATTTGTAATTTTGCTTGTTGGAAAAATCAGTCTGGACATATTTCAACCACTTATTCCAAAAAATAATCCACAGAAAAAAAGGCAACCATAAAGGCATCAATAAATATAACGAATTAAAAACATCAACCGACAATTCGTGAAAGAAAGGGGAAAAAAAAGTCATAAATTTTTCTGTCATATAAATTATATTTTACTACAAAAGACATATAAAAAAACATTAAACTGTATATAAGTTTAATGTTTTTTATATGATAGAGTATGTCCCGTCGGAATTTTTATTAAAAAAATTGGGATTTTGAAGATTTACGATAACAGTATTCTCTTTGACATAGCGTTCTTTCAGAACCTTATCCACCACTTCTTTTTTTGTTAAGGGGCCGTTTTTTTCTAAAATATCTCGAACGACATCGCGAACAATTCCTTGAGAATAACCCCATTCCGCCAACGCGTATAGTCCTCGGCCGACCAAAACAAATCTTTTGTCTTTTATTAATTCATTGTGGCAGGTGGCTATATGCACTTTTTTGTCAAAACATTTTTTTATCATTTCCGCCACTTCCGTAAAATGCATCGGCGAACCATTTTGTCTCGCCACCAAATATGAATAACTGCGAATTCCTCTGAGTTTTATATTTTGAGATGTCGCCAAGCCCCACTCATCAAAAGGATTTTTATCAATCTTTTTAGACAAAGAAAGCCAATTTTTAATATGTCTTTCTTCCGCTTTTTGAATATCTTTTCTTTTTTTAATTTCTTGGCGAACAAGAGACAATATTTCCTCTTCCGTTATCAATTTGTCCGCTTCATCAAAATTTTTATGGATATCTTTCAAAACACCCAAAATGCTGTTGGATTTTTCTCTGTCCACAAACCATCTCGCCTTAAATTCGTCATCGCTTTTTTCTCTCGTAAAAGCGTCACCCAAAACTAAAAGAAAATACAAATTATTTTGTGCGAGTTTATCTTTGGATAAATAATCCAGCAAATTGTCTTCCACAACCACACCGCCCTCTAATTCTATCAATGTTGATAATTCATTAAAAACATCACCGGCATTGCCAAAACTTTCAGATTTGCGAATTCCTTTCAAAGAATGATTTTCTATTTGTCGCACCCTTTCTCGCGTAATGCCGTATTTTTGACCAATGGCTTCAAGAGTTAATTTGTTTAATTGATTGCCAAGACCATATCTTTGCGCAAGAATATCTTGGGACCTGTCAGGCAACTCGGTAAGAAAACTTTTAATTATTTGCTTTGAATCAAAATTAATCATATTACATTTTTATTTAATAATTACATTATTTAATTACATTAGTTTTAGCATTATTATAGATAAAAGTCAAGGAAATTAAATAACAATATTTATTAACTTGTTTTTTATATATATAATTTTTTTAATTTTGTCCGTTTGCTCCGAACTAATCGGGATTTCTTTTCCCATAATCCATTTGTTAATTTTTTCATTCGCCAATGCGAGTTTTTTTATTTCTTCTTCCGCCAGCCCGTCTTCAATCTCAATCTCCGCGCGAACTTTGCCGTTGATTTGAACCGCTATAATATGCGTTTCGTCTTTTGCCAAAGCTTCATCATACTCCGGCCATTTTTCCAAATGAATTGATTTTTTATGCCCCAAATTTTCCCAAAGCTCTTCGGTAATATGCGGAGCAAACGGCGCCAAAATTTTCAAAAACATTTCAAAATCTTCTTTTGCAATTGTAGAATTCTTAACCACATTTACAAATTTCATCATCTCTGACACAGCTGTATTGTATTTTAATTCTTCAATATCCAGCCCAACTTTTTTTATCGTCTTATGTAAAATGTTTTTAACTTCGTCAGAACTTTTAACAAAATTATCATTCTGTTGCCAAACTTTTTCCAAAAATCTATAAACTCCCACAATATTATTTTCATTCCACGCAACATCATCCTCCAAAGGCGCGGCAAATAACATATAAGTTCGCACAGTATCCGCACCGAATCTCTTCACCATCTCATCTGGGTTAACGATATTTCCTTTTGACTTGCTCATTTTTTTGCCGACTTTATCTAAAACCATTCCTTGATGTCGCAATTTCAAAAATGGTTCGTCAAAATTCAACAGTCCGATTTTACGCATCGCTTTCACAAAAAAACGCGCGAACAACAAATGCATATAAGTATGCTCCGCGCCGCCAATATACAAATCAACTGGCAACCAATGTTTTTGTCTCGCTTTTGAACAAAATTCTTTGGAATTATGAACATCGGGGTAACGCAAAAAATACCAAGACGAATCCACAAAAGTATCCAAGGTGTCGTATTCGGGCGTCCACCCTTTCCCAAAAATTTCCTCCGTTCGTTTTTTAAATTCCACCGATTGCGTCAAAGGCGATTCGCCGGTCGGTTTGAAATCCACATCTTCCGGAAGTCGCCACGGCAAATATTTTTCTGGAACAAGAGAAGCTTCCCCCGCTGGAGAATAAACAATCGGAATCGGACAACCCCAATATCTTTGCCTTGAAATTGACCAATCTCGCAAGCGATAATTTGAAGTTAATTCCCCACCTACAAATTCAGTAATTTTTTGTTTGGCTTCTTCGAAATCCATCCCGTCAAATTGTCCTGAATTTATAAGAGTTCCTTGTCCTATAAAAACTCCTTTTTTATCTATAATACCATGAACAATTTCTTCACTCTTCTCCTTATCTGTAACAACAGGATTCATAAAAAAAACAACTTCTCTAATTTCTACTCCAAATTTAGTAGCAAACTCAAAATCGCGTTCATCATGAGCTGGCACAGCCATAATGGCTCCAGTTCCATAACCCTCCAAAACATAATCCGCGATAAAAATCGGGATTTCTTCTTTATTTGCCGGATTGATGGCGACAATCCCCTCCAGTTTTATTCCTGTTTTTTCCTTTTCCTCAATCCTATCCATTTCAGTTTTTCTTTGGGCTTCTTTGATATATTTTTCCACCTCAGCCCAATTTGTGATTTGATCTTTTAATTCCTCCACCATTTTATTTCCCGGTGCCAAAACCAAATAAGTCGCCCCGAATAAAGTATCCGGTCGGGTGGTAAAAACGGAAATTTCCTCATCAACTTTTGACTTTTGACTTTTGACTTTAAAGACTATCTTGGCTCCTTCCGATTTCCCTATCCAATTTCGCTGATTTTTTTTAGTGTGTTCTGGCCAATCCACCTTGTCCAAATCATTTATTAAATCATCCGCAAAATTTGTAATTTTAAAAAACCAGCCCGGAATTTCTTTTTGAATAATTTCCGTTCCACAGCGTTCGCATTTGCCGGCCAAAACTTGTTCGTTCGCAATTCCTGTCTGACAAGATTCACACCAATTTATTTTGGAAGTTTTTTTATAAACCAAACCATTTTTATAAAATTCGCCAAATAGCCATTGGGTCCATTTATAATATTCCGGGTCAGAAGTATCAATTTTTTCCTCAAAATCATAAGCCAACCCAAGCGACTTCATCTGTTTGGTATAAACATCAATATTATTTTTGGTAATTTTAGTTGGATGTATTCCAGTTTTAATCGCGTAATTTTCGGTCGGCAATCCAAAAGAATCAAAACCTTGCGGATGCAAAACATTATAGCCATGCATTTTTTTGTATCTGTAAAAAACATCGCTGGCGGTATAATTTTCCGTATGCCCCATATGAATTCCACTGCCGGACGGATAAGGAAACATATCCAAAATATAGTATTTTTCTTTGGTTTGGTCGTCTTTGTCAATTTTGACTGAATTATTTGTCGCCCAAATTTCCTGCCATTTTTTTTCTATTTTTTTATGATTGTATTTTTGCATTGACTTTTTTCTACCACTTGTTATAATGATGGAGTATATTGATGAAGAAAATTCCTGAAGGGGTTAGTCCCTATGGGATTTTTTTCTTTTATACTCTATTTTATTCCGAGCATTATCTATTTTTGACACGAACTTCTTGCCGATACTATTATACAGTGAAGATACATTATTACTTGGAACCAAGAGCATTCTGAATTTCTTTTTCTCAATTAAATAATCAATTACTCTTCTATAATCGCCATCCCCCGAAATTATCATAATCTTGTCAAAATCATCTTCAATTAAACTTTTCATTACTTCAAAAACCAAATTTGTGTCAATATTGCCTTTTTTTTCACTTTGCAAATTTTCTCCTCTTTCATTGAAAACTAAAATAAAACCGGCCTTTTGCAAATTTCGATATAATCTCTCTTCATTTCCCTTAAAACCTAAAAAATAATAAGCATCAACAACATTAAATTTATCTTTCAGATAAATTCTGAGTCTCTCGAAATCAATCTTCCACTCAGTTTGCAAATGTAAATTTTGCCCATCTATAAAGGCGTAATTATTTTCTTTTTTCTTATTATCTTTTTGCATTTTTTAAATTACCATCTGGATTGCTTCGCCGCAAGTTCCGCGCTAAATTTAAATTAATTCTTCCGTGAATTTTTTAATTCCCAAATAAATCAACACCGCCAATGCCACACCCAAAATCGCCAAATGCAACCAATCACTGGCGTATTGCCAATATCTAACAGACGCAATGATAAAGGACAAAACTCCACCCAACGATAACGCGATTGAAACGACTTCTTTGCCCATAGTCATAAAACCAATCACCACCGAAACAACTCCAAAAATTATTAAAGCGATAAAAACATTTCTTTCATAATCTTCGCGCGCAGTGTCAAATTGTTGTGAGCAAATAAATTGTTGATTGCAATAGCCATATTCATCATCAGCCACAACCAAATCTGGACGAATTTCACCCGTAGGTTCAATCAAAGTCACTCTTTCTTTCATAGAAACATTTTCATTCCATTGCCTGCCCACTTCCAAACACTCCGCTTGAGTAACAATCTTTTTAATCACCTGCTCTTTCACACAAAAATCATTATATTCCGGTTTTGGATAAGCAACTTTAATCGCATAAAGAAAAAAGAGATTGAGTACAATCACAATTCCGACAATAAGAGGCCATTTCAAAATTTGTTTTGTTGACATAATGATTTTTGTTATTAGTTAATAATTAATTTAATAATACCAAAACACCAGTTTAATTACAAACAAAAAAGTAATTGAATTGAAAAAACTCTAGACTACTTCGTCGCTCATAGAGGTCGCTTCTCGCAGAGACGGATTTTGGCTTCGCCAAAATCCGTCCCTTCCGTCTTTGCGAGGAAAGAAGTGGAGCGTTAGCGGAACGGAATGACGAAGCAATCCAGTCCGCAAATTTTTATTTCTGGATCGCATCGTCGCTCCACTACGTTCCGCTTCTCGCGAAGACGATTGGCAGAGCCAATCGTCCGTCTTCGCGAGCGTTTGGCGAAGCGATCCAAACCACTATTTGTCTTTTCCCTTCAACCTATATCTTAAACTCAATCACATCGCCGTCTTGGACGATATAATTTTTACCTTCGGAACGAATTAATCCTTGGGCGCGCGCTTGCGCGCGCCCCCCAGCCTCCAACAAATCTTGCCACTGAATGACATCGGCTTTAATAAATTTCTCCTGAAAATCGGAGTGAATGGCCGAACCCGCTTGAGGAGCCGTGGAATTTCTTTTCACAGTCCAAGCACGCGACTCATCCTCGCCCGTCGTAAAATAAGTTATCAAATCCAAAAGCTCATAATTTTTTCTTATTAAATAATCCACATCATCGCAAGACCCGCCCAAAGATTGTTTATAATCCACCCTTTCGTCCTCGGGCAAATCCTTTAATTCGTGTTCAATCTGAGCGTCAATTTTAATCCATTTTGAATTTGTCTCCCGCAAAAATTTCAAAACCTCCTCCCATCTCGGGTCGTCCATTTCATCCAAATTTTTACCTCCCATTTTTTTATTAAACGCATATAAAATTGGCTTCATTGTCAAAAGATGCAAACTTTTTATTATGTCAAAATCGTCCTCGGATATTTCCGCCGAGTTGGCGAATTTTCCATTGTCCAACACTTTTTCAATTTTTTCCAAAATATTATTTTCCGTAACCGCTTGTTTATCGCCCCTTTTTATATCCTTCGCCAAATTCGCAAGTCGTTTTGAAACAGTCTGGAAATCAGCCATAATCAATTCCAAATTTATCACTTCAATATCGTTCATCGGGTCAATTTTGCCGTTGATGTGAACAACATTATCATCTTCAAAAATTCTTGCTATTTCCAAAATTGCGTCCACCTCCCTGATATTCGCCAAAAATTTATTTCCCAAACCCTCGCCACTATGCGCGCCCTCTACCAATCCAGCGATGTCCACAAATTCAATCGCAGTGTATACTGTTTTTTTAGATTTTGAAAACACGCTCAATTTATCCAAACGCACATCTGGCACAGAAACGACACCCACCGCTGGGTCAATAGTGCAGAAAGGATAATTTTCCGCCAAAACGCTTTTTTCCGTCAAAGCGTTAAATAAAGTTGATTTGCCCACATTGGGCAATCCAACAATTCCAATTGATAACATATGTTTTTAATTTTTATGAAAATTAAAAAAATTTTCATAAAATTTGATTATTAATCCTCCCTTATAATACCGCTTTTTGGGATTTATAACAAACGGAAAACGCAAAAAACCAAACAAAAAACGCAAAAAACCTCAAAAAAAACCGTGGGGTTCGGACTTGGACGCGTCGCTTCCAAGTAGATTTTGAATTACGAAATACAAAAAACATTAAAATCGTCTGACATAACAAAAACACTCAACCGAGTTGATTTTTAATTTAAATATTGTAAAAGCAAAAAGTTTTCTAAATTTGTATC
>JBDRMF010000072.1:0-2543 GCA_043812415.1 Patescibacteria group bacterium
AGTTAACTGGACTAATTGTGTTTATATCCAAAAAAGAAAGTACTTTTATTTTATATAGTCCAGTTAACTGGACTAATTGTGTTTATATCCAAAAAAGAAAGTACTTTTATTTTATATAGTCCAGTTAACTGGACTATATAAACAGACTAAAAAAGAATAATTAATTTTTAAATCTAAAGAGAATCATTTATAAAAAATAAATTTATTTTTTATTATGTTAAAATATAACTGATGGAAAAAATTACAAAATTAGAAAAAGAAGATTGGCCGGAATCTTTGAAAGAAATTGCCGACCCGCCAAAACAACTTTTTTACAGTGGAACAAAACCTGATTGGAATTCTGTTTTCTTAACCGTAGTCGGCTCTCGCAAATATTCCAATTATGGCAAAGAAGTTTGCGAAAAATTGATAGCCGGATTAAGGGGCTACGATATCACAATCGTGTCGGGATTGGCGTTGGGAATAGATGCCATTTCACACAAGGCTGCCTTAGACAACGGGCTCAAAACAATCGCAGTCCCCGGGTCAGGGCTTGATAAGAAAGTGCTTTATCCTCGGTCAAACATTAAACTCGCCCAAAAAATATTGGATGCCGGCGGAACTTTATTTTCGGAATTTGAACCAGAACAAACATCAATGGCTTGGACTTTTCCGCAACGCAACAGAATTATGGCCGGATTGGCAAAAGTTGTTTTGATAATTGAAGCGACCGAAAATTCAGGCACTTTAATCACCGCGCGCCTCGCTCTTGAATACAACCGCGAAGTGTGTGTTGTCCCGACTTCCATTTTTTCCTTTTACGGAATTGGTTCCAACAAATTGCTTTATCAAGGAGCCACTCCCATTTCTTCCAGCGAAAACTTGCTGGAAGTTCTCGGTTTCAAAAAAGAGAAAACCGCCTCTCAATTAAAAATGCGATTTGCCGAATGTTCCGAAGATGAAAAAAAGATTTTGGAATATCTCAAAGAGCCGACCAACCGCAACGAACTTATTCAAAATTTGAATATGCCCGCCAGCCACATCAATATCCTGTTGTCGTCAATGGAAATCAAGGGTTTAATTTCAGAATCTTTTGGAAAAATCCGCCTAAAAATGTAGGCTTGATTATTTGGACACCGAATGCCTAAAGCAAAAAATTCAATTCCCCGATTTATTTTTACCAATCGGTTATCTCAACAACCACTCTGCGTCTTGGCGAACGAGCAATTCGTCTTTGAGTTCCGGATGCGCCATAATCTCTTCAAGGGTTTTTTCCATCCGCATTGACTGAGAACCTTTCACTAAAATAACATCGCCTTTTTCAATTTGATTTTGTAAAAATTTTCCCGCTTTGGTTGAATTATCAAATTGCAAAATATTTTTTTCGCTCATTCCTCCCAACAACGCTCCGTCGGTAATATCTTTTGAACGCAGACCGACGGTTATCAACACATCGCAAATTTTTGCCGCCAAACGACCTATTTTTTTATGTTCTTCCGTAGAATATTTGCCCAATTCCAACATATCGCCCAACACCGCAATCTTTTTTCCTCCTTCTTTCAAGACCAATTCTCGCAATAATTCCAACGCTTTTTCCATCGCGATAGGAGAAGCGTTATACGAATCGTCAATCAAAGTAGTTCCTTTTATACCTTCCAATAATTTCATTCTTCCCGGTTGCGGTTTATATCCTTCGGTCAAAGCTTGAGCAACGGAAACAATATTTAATTTTTGCGAGATGCCGACGGTCAAGGCCGCCAACGCGGAATAAGTATGTTGTTTGCCAAGCACCCCGTCTAAAACTACAGGGACGCTCGCGCCGGCGTATTCCACTCTAAAAGTGGTCCCGACCGGAATTGAATTTTTATAAATAATTTGGTTGCTCATTCCTAAAATATTCGCATCCGTATTATATCCGAAAGAAATAATTTGCGCGCCTTTGGGCGCTTTGATGGAATTGATATCCTCGTCATCACAATTTTTTATGAGAAGACCGCCCGCTTTTAAATATTTCACCAATTTTTTCTTTTCTTCCATAACCGCTTGAGGCGATTTGAAAAATTCAACATGAACCGGCACTTTCGCAAAACGAGTCAAAACCGCAATATCTGGTTTCAACCATTTTGCCAAACTTTCAATATCCCCCGGCGCATCCGTTCCTACTTCCAGCACCAACCATTTGGGATAATGATTTTTCAGCAGAACAACTCCCAAACCGATAAAAATATTTTTTACCCAAAGCAGAGGATTGCTCCACGCGTTTTCACAACCTAAAATTGTCAAAGGCACCCCGATTTCGCTGTTGAAACTTTTCTCGCTTTTTCGTGCGAAAAAAGCGGAACTTAAAACGACATAAATTGCGTCCTTGGCAGTTGTCTTGCCTACACTGCCGGTGACCGCCACGATTTTCGGTTTATATTTCATTAAAACCAATCTGGCCTCTAATCGCAAAATCCACACTATTATTTTTTTTAATATTTTTTTCATTTTAATTTAATTTTTTCGCTGTTTTTTATTTTTGCGGTTATTGTCGGGCGAGGCTCCGCCTCGCCCGACATACCTGC
>JBDRMF010000073.1:0-3095 GCA_043812415.1 Patescibacteria group bacterium
ACCAATTCTTTGGATGGATTTTTTAAAAAGATAAAAACGGCGATTAGTATCCACGCTGGGCTAACTCATAGGCGTAAATTAAAAATGACCAAATCTATCATTATTGGCAGAAATTAGCCCCACAAAAGTTCCATTAAGCCTATCCTTATTGGTTTGTTTGAATTACCCCAGTTAACTGGGGTAATTCTTTTTATTACTACACACTGCCCCCAAACTGAACTTCTTTTGAAAGTTCTTTTCAAAACCGGATTTCTTTGCCAAACAGCAACTACCCCAGTTAACTGGGGTAGTTGTGGGGAGGGCGGGACGGATTTTGGCGAAGCCAAAATCCGCCTTATGTAAATTTGCTCTCTACAAATTTACACTTTCAACTTTTAACTTTATACTTTATACTTATACGAATGGATGATAATAACCCAATCACATATTTTGCGGAAATTGACCGTCGCAATAAACGAACTCCTTTTGGCATAAAATCGCTTGACAGAACTCGTCATGTTTATATTATCGGAAAAACTGGTATGGGAAAATCCACCTTGCTTGAAAATATGGCGGTGCAAGATATCAGGAACGGAAATGGGATAGCTTTTATGGACCCGCACGGCAAGACAGCTGATTTGTTGCTTGATTATGTGCCGGAAGACAGAATTGACGATGTTGTATATTTTGCTCCTTTTGATTTGGATAATCCGATTTCATTTAATATTTTAGAAAATGTGGATCCCGAAAAAAGACATCTCGTCGCGAGCGGTTTAATGAGCGCTTTTAAGAAAATTTGGGTGGACGCTTGGTCGGCGCGAATGGAATATATTTTAAATAATGTGTTATTGGCTTTGTTGGAGTATCCAGACGCCACTCTTTTAGGAGTCAATCGGATGTTGTCGGATAAAAATTATCGCAAGAAAGTGGTTGATAATGTTTCTGATTCATCAGTTAAAGCTTTTTGGGTGGATGAATTCGCCAAATACGGCGAACGATATATGCAAGAAGCAGGCGCAGCTATTCAAAACAAGATTGGTCAATTTGTCTCTAATCCGATTATTCGTAATATAATCGGGCAAACCAAATCATCTTTTGATATTCGCAAAATGATGGACGAAAGAAAGATTTTGATAATCAATTTGTCAAAAGGGCAGGTGGGGGAAGACGCTGCTAATTTGATCGGCAGTATGTTGATTACCAAAATTTATTTAGGCGCGATGTCCAGAGCGGATGTAAATCAAGACGAATTGGATAAATTGCCAAATTTTTATTTTTTTGTGGATGAATTTCAGTCCTTCGCCAATAAAACTTTTGCTAATATATTATCAGAAGCTCGTAAATATAAACTGAATTTGACAATCGCTCACCAATATATAGAACAAATGGAGGAGGAAGTTCGGGCGGCTGTGTTCGGCAATGTCGGCACAATGATAATTTTTAGATTGGGTTCTTATGACGCTGAAATATTTGAAAAAGAGTTTGCTCCGAATTTTATCGGAGATGATATTGTCAATCTGGGTTTTGCTCAAATTTATTTGAAGTTGATGATAGATGGAATCGGTTCGGCTCCGTTTTCCGCAAAGACTTTGCCTCCCATCACGAAACCGACCATTTCTTTTAAACCGGAAATTATAGAAATGTCTCGTCGGCAATTCACTTGTGCGAAAGAAAAAGTTGAAAAGGAAATTTCCGATTGGTATAAATTATTGGATCAAAAGCCGAATAATTTGTCGCAAGTTCAACAAACGAATACTGGGGCGATTATAAATAAAGTTCCTGTCACCAATCAAAATTTTGTTAAAAATAAAATAAAAAGTGTAAGTTTAAACGAGTTGGATAAAAATATAAATATAAAATACAGAAATAAATCTAAAATTACGCAAGAAAAAACACAGGTTTCGGACAGGCAACAATTAAAAACCGCGTTGTCAAACGCGATGAAAAAATTGGAAAAAGAAACGGAATTAAAAAATTCTGAAACACCCAGCCCTGAAGAATTTCGTTCCAATTCAGTCACGCAAACGCGGACAGAAAATTCTCCTTATCGCAAAATGCAAGTTTATTCAGTCGGCGATGAAAAAACGAAGCCCGATGAAATATCTTCAGAAAATAAAGTTAATGGCGCGGAAATTCCCAAAGAGGTTTTGGAAAAAATGTTGTATGTTAAGAAACCCGATGAAAAACGAACAAATTAAAAAGAAGGGCGGGCGGTCGGCGAAGCCGACCGCCCTCCTCCTTATTTACTCCGTTTTATTTTTTACGCCGATTTTTTTATTGGCTCAGATTGAAATAACGGAGATTATGTATGACTTAGAAGGGGATGATGATGGTTCAGATAACAAACAAAGACGAGAGTGGATTGAGATTTATAATTCAGGAGATGGTATCGATTTGAGTGATTGGAAATTATACGAAGCAGAAACAAATCATGGGATTGATTCTGTTCTTGAAGGTGGCAGTGTTTTTTTATTGGCTAATAGTTATGCTGTTATAGTTGATAAACCAGAGGTATTTAAAGCAGAACACCCTAACTTTTCAGGGGTTATTTTTGATAGTGCTTTTAATTTAAGCAATACGGGGGAGACTCTTATTATTAGAAATTCTAATTTAGACGATATCAACGAAGTGACATATTCATCTGAACAAGGTGCAAATGGCAACGGAAATTCATTGCAAAAAATAAGCGAGGGAAATTGGGGCGCTTGCTCCCCAACCCCTGGCGCACCAACTGCTTCTGATTGCCTTTTGCCGATTGGCGGTATTGTCGTCGTTGAAAATTTTTCAGAAGAAGAGCCCCCCGAAACTTCACAAACCCAGTTGGAAAAACCAGTGTTAACATCAACGACACCGGTTTCGGCAACTACTTATAAAACCGAACCACAAATATTCGCTTCCATTATTCCGCTGGTTGACACGCCCATTGCGGGAGCAGATTTCTTTTTTGAAGCCGAAGCTTTCGGTTTGAAGAATGAACCTCTTCTAAACGCCAAATATCAATGGTCATTCGGCGACGGCGCAAAAGCCGAAGGACAAAAAGTTTTGCATAATTATCAATACCCGAGTAATTATTTGGCGATCTTAGAAGTGATTTCGGGCGAATATTCAGTTTCTGA
>JBDRMF010000074.1:0-15911 GCA_043812415.1 Patescibacteria group bacterium
AATTCTTTGGATGGATTTTTTAAAAAGATAAAAACGGCGATTAGTATCCACGCTGGGCTAACTCATAGGCGTAAATTAAAAATGACCAAATCTATCATTATTGGCAGAAATTAGCCCCACAAAAGTTCCATTAAGCCGGATTTTGGCTTCGCCAAAATCCGTCCAAACCAAAACTACCCCAGTTAAATAGGATAGTTTTAATTTTGAAGTCCATTTTGAATTTTGATTGAATGCTTAATGTTCTAATGATTGAATGTTTAAACATTCAATCATTCAAAATTGAATCAAAATTCGGAATTAAAAATTTAAAATTCTTAATCACGACGCGCAGTGATTGAGGAAACCTTTACCCGATAAAAGTAAGGGCTTTGCCGGTTTTACCGCAACGGCCGGTTCGGCCGATACGATGAATATAATCTTCGTACGAAGACGGTAATTCATAATTGATGACATGGCTCACATTGGGAATATCCAATCCGCGCGCCGCCACATCAGTCGCAACCAAAATATTGATCTCGTCACTTTTAAATAAGCGTAACGCTTGCTGGCGTTGGCTGTGATTTTTGTTGCCGTGAATTGATTGCGCTTTAAATCCGCGACGAGATAATAACTCGGACAAGCGTTCTACTCCGATTTTGGTTCGCCCAAAAATCAGCACTTTATTGAATTCCGGTCGGATTAGCATTTTATGAAGTAGGTCAAATTTGACGCCGTTCTTAACATAAACAACATCTTGGTCCACACCGCTGGCAGTGTCGCCAGTTTTAACAGAAATGTTAATCGGGTCGGTTAAAAAATCATTGATAACATTTTTGACATCATTCGTGGCTGTCGCTGAAAAGAAAAGTGTTTGATGTTGGGTGGGCATAGCCGACATTAAAAAACGCATATCGTGAATAAAACCCATATCTAACATTCGGTCTGATTCGTCCAAAACAATTGTCTGAAAACAATTTAATTGCAAACGTCCTCTCTTGATGAGATCTTTCAACCGCCCTGGGGTGCCAATCACAAAATTATGGTCGCGACGCAAGTCGTTCATTTGACGAAAAATAGGCAAACCGCCTACCGCGCAAACGGAAAAAATTTTCAAACCCAAAGCGAATTTTATCAATTCTTGATTGATTTGAATCGCCAACTCGCGGGTGGGAGCGATAATCACCACGTTTTGATTTTTATCTTTGACCACTTTATCTAAAAGTGGAATAATGAAAGCGGCAGTTTTACCCGTGCCGGTGTTGGCGATGCCAACGATGTCGCGACCGTCCAAAACATAAGGAATGGATTGGTCTTGAATAGGCGTTAATTGGTTATAACCGGCGTCAAAAATATTTTTTTTCAAACGGGTGTCAATCGCAAAACCGGCGAAAGAATTTATCGCTTGATATTGAACAATTTCCGTTTGGGAAACCGCCTTGTTGATAAATTTTGAAATGTCACTAAATTGACCACGGCCGGAACGAGCCCTGTTTATATTGGGACGCCTGCCAAAACGTCGGTTTTGGTTGTTGCGGGTCCCATTTGCATTAGGACGCCTACCGAAGTTGTGACCTCGGCTCATATTTTTTCTAAACATATTTTTTCTTCTAGTCTTTAAATTTAAGAGATAAGTCGGCTAGAAAATCTCTTAAGTTCCAGAAGAATATTTGTGGAGACCGGGAGATAAACTTATTCCACAAGTATATTGTATTTTTTATCTTTTGTCAAATTTTGTAGCTCGGATGCTTTTTATTTTCTGTTTTTTATTTTATAATAATCACTATGTATATAATTATTGGTTTAGGAAATCCGGGAGAAAAATATGAAAAGACTCGTCACAATACGGGGCGGATTATTTTGGATTATTTTCGGAAAAAAAATGATTTTGATGAGTGGGTGGAAAATAAAAAATTAAAGGCATTGGTGTCAGAGAGAGAAATAAGTGGGACGACTGTGAAATTGCTTGAACCGGAAACTTTTATGAATAAGTCCGGCGCGAGCGTTAAAACATTGATTACAAACAAAAAGAAAGCGGAACAATTGGTGGTGATTTATGATGATTTAGATTTACCAATCGGAACATCTAAGATTTCTTTTAATAAAGGAACGGGCGGGCATAGAGGCTTGGAATCAATCGCTAAAAGTATTAAGACCAAGGAATTTGTTCGTATTCGTGTTGGCATTTCTCAAACAACTCCGACAGGCAAGCTGAAAAAACCGCAAGGCGAGCAAAAAATTCTTGATTATTTAATGGCGGATTTTAATAAAAAAGATTTGGAAATTTTGAAAAAATTAAAACCAAAAATCGCGCAAGCGTTGGAAATGATAATTTCAGACGGTTGTGCCAAAGCGATGAATTTGTTTAATTAAAACATTAAAACGCAAGAATATAAAAACATCAAAAAAAACAAAAAGGCGGGGCGCGAAGCGCCCCGCCTTTTTGTTTTTAGTTTAATATTCCAGTATTTTAATAATTTAACTCACAAACGCTAAAATCATTTTTTGGGATTCAGGTTCAAATATATTGATTTTAAACGAATAACTTTTGCCCAATTCCAATGTTGTGCGCAATTTTTCTTCACTTTCAAATTCAGACATATGCACCAATCCCGCCACGCCTTCTTCCAAACTTGCCAATGCCCCGTGTTTATTAAATTTAATAATCACTCCGCTCACTTCATCGCCTTTTTTATATTTCGTCGCCGCTTTTTGCCAAGGATTTTTTGTTAAAGCTTTAATGGACAGCGAGATTTTGCCGTTTTCAATTTCAATGACTTTGACTTTGATTTTATCTCCAGACTTGAAAAGTTTTTTAGGGTCGGTTACCAATGACCAACTGATTTCAGAAATATGCACCAAACCTTCCAATTCGTCTTCAATCTTTACAAAAACACCAAAATCAACAGTGCTTGTCACCTCGCCCTCTAATTCATCGCCGATGGCGTATTTTTCAACAATACCTTTCTTCTCCGCTTGGTCCAGATTCTTTTCCGAGAAAATCAATTTGCCTTCTTTAGGCAAAACTCCGATAATTGCAACTGGCAATAATTGCCCCGTTAATTTTTTAAGTTCTTCCAATATTCTGTCTTTGTTGCCGTCTGCCACCCGCGGATAATGCTCGGATTTTAATTGAGAAGCCGGCAAAAATCCTTGAATGCCTTGCCACTCAATTATTAAACCGCCTTTATTCGCTTCTTTGACAGACAACTCCAAAATCGTTTTGTTTTTCATCGCGATTTCCGCCTCGCTCCAAACAATGGCTTGACGAGCTTCTTTCAAAGATAATTCTATATAACCGTTTTCGCCGATAACATCAATTACTTTGGCGGTAACGCTGTCCCCAATATTTACTTTTTTTAAGACATCGCGAACGGCGATATATTCTCTGCCAAAAATAATTCCCGTTCCAAAAGGGGGCAGGTCAATATACACAGAATTTTTATCAATAGCGATAACTTTTCCTTCAATCATTGAGCCGATTTGCGGAGGTGTTTTTGTTCTGTTTAAAACTTCAGACATTAAAGTTTTTTCTTCTTTTTCGTCTGATTTAGGTTCTAATTCTTGCGTATCTTCTGTTGTTTCCTCTTCTTTAATTTCTTCAATATTAGTCATAATTTGTGTAAAATAAAGTGTTTTTTCGCCATAGTCTATCTCTAAAATCGCATGCGAAAAAGGTTAATCTCTATTTTGATTTATAAACGATATGTATAGTATAACCAAAAAAATCATTTTGTAAACCTTCATTGGCATAATCCGACTGCTATATTTCAAAGATTATTCAATTCAATATTCTCTATTATTCGTTGTATATATGAAAATTTTTAACGGACGATGTGGATTTTGCGTTGGATTTGATAACCAAATTGAAATGCAAAAAAATTGCAAATAATAATATAAAGTGTATTATGTAGTGAGGTTGTTTGTGAATTTTTGTCATTATTGAAAATTAAATATTTATTTGTTCTAAAAATAGAAAGGGGGAGATATGAAAAAACTAAGTTTTTTGTTCGGGGTGGTATTATCGGTTATGGTTTTTTGCCCGCAAGCACCAAAAGGTGAGGTTTTTACAAAAATTGAGGATAATAAGATTATTGTTTTTGAAAAAACAATAATCAAAACAGGGGATTTGCCAAGCCAAGATTTTCAAATTTCCGACAAGATGGCAGGGGAATTATTTTCCGGTCAAAAGGAAGAATATATTTTTGACCAAAAAATAATCACGGAGATAGATTTGTTTAACAAATCTTTTTTCCCAAAACCATTGGGAAAAATAATAACAAAACGGGTGACCTATTCGGAAAAAATTGGTTGGGTTTCTGAAATCTTAAAAGAGCAACCGACCGTATTTTCACTTGGGTTGATAGATAAAATAAGTATTGTTTACCTTGGGATGATAATATTTATCGGTTTTTTGTTATCAAAAGTAATAATAAATACTGATAACAAGGACAGAAAAATCATTGCTCTTGTTATGATGATGGCCGGTTCTGTAATGGTGGTTACGGTCTTTGGCTTATTCGTGGATATTTTTAAAGAAATAAAATTTTTCTCTGAATTCTTGCTGTGGTGTCTTGTAAATATAATTGCGCTACTGGCAATATATTTTCTTTCTAAATTTTGCGCTTCTTTTTATATGCGTTGGGACAATAAAAGAACGCAGGAAAAAGAAAAAAGAGAAAATAAAAAAAGGGAGGCGGACTCCACACAAAAAGCTCTGGGTTGGTTGTCCCAACAACATAGAGATTAAGGGCGGATTTTGGCTCTGCCAAAATCCGCCCCATAAAGCCCGATGTTAAAAACATCGGGCTTTATCTTGATAAAAGCGGAAAATTAAAAAATAAAAACTACCCCAGTTAACTGGGGTAGTTGCGGTTTCTGTCCAGAAGTTTGGTTTTAATAAAAAGAGTTTTCAAAAGAATTTCCAATTCAAGGCAATGTGTAGCGGAAAGAATTACCCCAGTTAACTGGGGTAATTGGCAATTAGTTTTGTCAAACTTTTATTTCAACTCTTTAATTTTTTCGGCGATGAGCGTGGTTTCTCCGTCTCGTTTAGAAATTCGGCCTTTTATCATCAGACATTTATCCACTTCCAAAAATTCTTGATATTCTTTTAAAATTTTGGGGAAAATCACCACTTCCAAATTTCCGTTAAAATCAGACAAACGCGCGAAAGCCATTTTGTCGCCTTTTTTAGTCAATATTTCTTTAATTTCTTCAATCATTCCAGCGACCACGGTTATAGTTCCTTCGTATAATTCCGTTTTAATTCGTTTAATATTTGTTTTGCTTTTTTTAAGTTGTTCAGAAAATTTATCCAAAGGATGTCCCGAAATATATAACCCGAGCAATTCTTTTTCCCAAATTAATTTTTGTTCTGCGCTTGCCGGTTCCGCTTCTTTCAAAGTTATTTCACAAATGTCGCTTCCGCCAAACAGCGAACTCTGATTTTTATCTTTTCCTGCTTCTTCTTTGTTGAATTTTAATAATTCTTCGGTGTTGGCAATCATTTGACCTCTTTCTCCCAAATTATCCATCGCCCCGCATTTAACCAACGCTTCAAAAGATTTTTTATTCAAATTTCTGTCTTTGATTCTGGTAAAAAAATCAATTAGCGTTTTGAAAGTCCCATTCTGTTTTCGCTCGTCAATAATTATTTTTGCGATTCCTTCTCCAAAATTTTTAATTGTGCAAAGTCCGAAGCGAATTTTATTTTCATCGGTAATGGTAAAAAATTCAAAACTTTCGTTTATGTCCGGCGGTAAAATCGCAAGTTTCATTCGCGCGCATTCTGCGATTGTTTCAGCGATTTTTTCAGTATCGCCGGAATCAGCGGTTAACACAGCCGTCATATATTCCACGGGATAATTGGCTTTGAGATAAGAAGTTTGATAAGCGACCCGCCCGTAGCTGGCGCTATGTGCTTTGTTAAATCCGTAAGCGGCGAATTTTACAATGTCTTCCCATAATTGCTCCACCACTTTTTTATTCATCTTATTTTCCAGACAACCTTTTTTGAATTTTTCTTCTTGTTCCGCCATTAATTCCGGGATTTTCTTCCCCATCGCTTTTCTGAATTTATCCGCTTCCAGCCAAGAATACCCCGCCAAATTGATGGCAATCATCATCACATCATCTTGATAAATCATCAGTCCCAGAGAATCTTTCAAAAAACTTTCCATACGCGGGTCAAGGTATTTAATCAAAGCGGGATTTCTTTTGCGCGCAATATAATCCGGAATAAAATTCATCGCACCAGGACGATACAGAGCCACCATGGCGTTGATATCAAAAATATTGGACGGTTTTAATTGCATCAACCACTTTGTCATGCCTCCGCCGTTTAATTGAAAAGTTCCGTGAGTTTCTCCGCGTGTGAGCATTTGATATGTTTTTTTGTCGTCCAAAGGTATGGTGTCTATGTCAATCGTTTTTCCCTGAATTTTTTTAACTAAGCGAATGGCGTCCGCCAAAATGGACAAGTTTTTAATTCCCAGAAAATCAAATTTTATCAAGCCGGCTTTTTCCACCGAATGCATATCGTATTGCGTGATTATTTTTTTGCCTTTGGGGTCGTATTGCACGGGCGTATATTCTGAAAGCGGTTTAGGCGAAATAACTACTCCCGCCGCATGTACCGAAATATGCCTCGCACAACCTTCTATTTTTTGGGCAAAATCAATTATTATTTTGACATCTTTGTCTTCTTTATATAATTTCGCCAAGTCCTGTTCCATTTCCAAGGCGCGCGCGATTGTCATTGGAAAACCTTGCGAACCCATAGGAATTAATTTGGCGATTTTATCTCCGACGGAATAATCATAACCGAGCGCGCGCGCCGTGTCGCGTACAGCCCCGCGCGCCATCATAGAACCAAAGGTGCCGATTTGCGCAACTTTGTCTATACCATATTTTCCCCGCGCGTATTGAATAACCTCATCTCGTCTGTTATCGGCGTAATCCATATCAATATCAGGAGCCGACGGTCGTTCAGGATTTAAAAATCTTTCAAAAGGAATTTTATAATCAATCGGATTGATAGCGGTGATTTTAGTTAAATAAGTTGTGATTGAACCGGCCACCGACCCGCGAATATTCGTGTAAATATTATTTTTATGCGCAAAATCAAGAAAATCGGCAACAATCAAAAAATATACGGAATATCCTTTATCTTTAATTATTTTTAATTCATATTCCAATCTCTCAATAATCGCAGGGGTCGGAGTTAATTTTCTTTTTGCGAAGCCCTCGTAAGATAGTCGTTTTAATTCGTCATCGTAATTGGTCCCAGCGGGGATTTCCAGTTTGGGAAAAACCCATTCTTCTAAATTTAATTCCAAATAACAGAGATTGACGATTGCCTCCACATTGTCCAGAGCGGACGGCGTGTCTTTAAAATATTCGTTGGCAGTTTTTTGGTCAATAAAAGAAAAATCATCCGTTTCGTTTTTGTATTTTCCAAAACTGCCTTGTATGGACATCAAAATATCGCGAGCTTTTTTGTCTTCAGGGTTCAGATAATAGACATCTTGTCCTGCCACCAACTCAATATTTTCTTTTTCGGTGAAAGCGATGATTTTTTTCTTCAAATCCATTTGCCCTTCAATTTCAGGGTGATGAGTTATTTCCAAATAAAAATGTTTAAAGCAATTTTTATACCATTCCGCAATTTCTTTAGCTTTCGCAAAATCATTTATCATCAACGCTTTGGAAATTTCTCCGCTAAAATGCGGCATTATGCAAATCAATCCTTGGGTGTATTTTTCCAAAAGTTCTCGGTCAATTCGGGCTTTATAATAAAAACCGTCCATATGCGATTTTGTGACCAAACGAATTAAATTTTTGTAACCCGTTTCGTTTTTGGCGAGTAAAATCAGGCGATGATTTCTGTTATCAATACCGGAGCGTTTATCGTGGCGGGTTTTTAACGCAACATAAAAATCAACTCCGATAATCGGTTTTATACCTTGTTTAGTGCATTCCTCGTAAAATTCAATTGCGCCGTACATATTGCCGTCGTCAGTCAAAGCCAAAGCTGGCATCTCGTATTCTCGCGCGCGCCCGACCAATTCTTTAATTTTGGGCAAGGCGTTGAGCAGACTATAATGGCTATGGGTATGGAGATGTGAAAATTTTCGCATAATCGTATTATACCTTAAAACAAAAACAAGCTGAAGTTAATAAATTCAAATGTTGAATATCTAAATTACCTTGAATTACTAAATAGCTTTGCGACGAGAGTTTCGCTCGCCCAGTTAAATAAAATTTGGCTTTTTATCTTGCCAAATTTTAATTTTATTTTGAAAAAATAAAATTAGTTAACGGAATTTTTTTCAAAAATATTAACTAATTTACCAAAAAATACCAACAAGTTACCTACCTTTATACCCGCAGAGACGAAAGATGACGATGATAGACTATTTCGCAAGCTCGCAGAGATGGAAGGGACGGATTTTGGCGGAGCCAAAATCCGTCCCTTCCGTCTGGTTTTTGATGTTTGATTATTTTCTGGTTTTTGTATCTTGGTTATTGATTATTCTAAGTGGGGCTGGTTCAAACAATTCGTTTTTCGGATGAGCGCGAAAAAGCACTATATGTTGCGGACGAGGACAGGTATTTGATAAAAGCGAAAAAAAATGTAAAATATAGGTGGGTTAATTAAAGTGAAGAAAAAAGAGGGAATAATAATTTTGCCAGATCGTCTAAAGGTAGGACATCAGCTTTTGGAGCTGAGTATCTAGGTTCGAGTCCTAGTCTGGCAACAAAATAGAGCTTGCCTGCCATTAGGCAGGCGAAGCGAGATTTTGTGCTAAAAGCAAGCCAACTGCCTGGCTTGCGTCTATAACCTGTCTACTGGCAGGCAGGTCCAGAAGCATGTTGGTACAATTAATTTTTCTGGACTGCTTCGCAAGCGCGCAGAGATGGAAGGGACGGATTTTGGCGGAGCCAAAATCCGTCTTCGCAAGGAGCTTGTGACGAAGCGATTCAGTCCGCTCTGCCTCACTCCCTCACTCCCTCACCTTTCTTTTTGTTTTTAATTGTTTTATCTTTGGTACACAAAATGAACGACCGCTTTTTTTGTGTTCCTTTTTTCCCCTTTCAACTTACATTTTTTTATTTTATAATTAAAGTTAATGCATTTAAAATTCTTGGAAATAGCGGGGTTTAAATCTTTCACCAAAAAAACGCAATTGGAATTCAACACTTCAATCTCTGCTATTGTGGGACCGAACGGTTCCGGCAAATCAAATGTTGTGGAAGCATTTCGTTTTGTGTTAGGCGAGCAATCCATCAAATCAATGCGAGGGAAAAGGGGAGAGGACCTTATTTTTAACGGTTCGCAAACCGCTCCTTGTTCTAATCGCGCCAGTGTCAAAATAGTGTTTGACAATTCGCAAAGATTTTTGGATATTGATTTTGACGAGATTACAATAGAACGAGTTGTTCATCGCGATGGCGTCAATCAATATTTTATAAACAAAAGCCAAGTTCGTCTAAAAGACATCACAGAGCTTTTGTCAGGCGCCAACATCGGTTCTTCCGGCCATCATATAATTTCACAAGGCGAGGCGGACAGAATTTTGAATGTTAATCCGAAAGAAAGACGAACGATGATAGAAGAAGCATTGGGTTTGAAAATTTATCAATATAAAAGAATTGCCAGCGAAAAAAAATTAGAAAAAGTCAACGAAAATATAAAAACTGTGCAAGATTTGCGAAAAGAAAATGCGCCTCATTTGAAATTTTTGCAAAGGCAAATCGCTAAAATTGAAAAAACTTTGGAAATGAGAAAGGAGTTAGGAATATTATGTAAAGAATATTTCAAAAGGGAAAATATATATTTAAAATATTGGAAAGAGAAAATTGAAAAAGATAAAAAACCTTTATCGGAGGAAACGGTAAAATTAGACGAAAATTTAAAAGAGATGAGAGAAATTTTAGCGAGTTCGCCAACGGAAGATGTCAATTCAAGCGAGTTGGCGGAATTAGACAAGCGTTTGAATTTGTTTAGAGAGCAAAAAGATGAATTAAATCGCAAATTGGGCAGGGTGGAAGGGACTGTTTTGGCTTTGGAAACTCAGTCGGTTGTCGCTTCCCCGGCTTCTTCTCAAGAAGCTGAAAACTCAGAAAAAACTGTCAATTTCCGCCACATAAAAGAACTTGAATTAAAAATTAATTCTCAAATTGAAATTGCCGAAAGCTTGGAAGATATCAATCAAATTAAGGGAATTTTGAAGCGGATTAAAGAAGCTATTATTCAGTTTATCGGCGTTCATTCAGGCTCGGACATCCAACATCCAAGTGGACACTCAAGCGAATTACTTGGACATTGGGCGTCCAAATTGGGGGAATTGGAAAAAGAAAAAAAGGAGATTGAAAAAGACATCGCGAATATTAAAAAACAAGAGGAGGAAATTTTGTCGCGATATAATTTTTTGAAACAGGAGATGGAAAAAGAAAAAGATTCCAACCGCGGGGCGAAATTAACGATGTTGGAAATATTGGCCAAGCAGAGCGAAATAAAATCGCAGTTGAATAATTTGCGGAATTTGGAAGAAAAAATTGCGATAGCTGATGAAAATTATAAAAAAGAAATGACAGAAGCTTATGTTTTGGTTGGACGAGAGGTTTTGCAGTCTAAAGAGGCGGAATTGAAAGATGAGAACGGAAATATTTTAACGCACTTTGTTGTCGCAAATGAAAACAGAGAAATGCAAACAGACCGGTTGAAGAAAATTGAAAGGATTAAAATTTTGATAGAAGATTTGGGTGGCGGGTCCGGCGAAGAAACAATAAAAGAATATGAGGAAGCGCGCGGTCGTGATGAATTTTTATGCAATGAAATAGCGGACTTGGAAAAATCAGCGTTGTCGTTATTGTCGCTTATTCAAGAACTGAAAGAAAAATTGGATATTGAATTTCAGAGCGGTTTGGAAAAAATTGACAAGCAATTCAGAGAGTTTTTTTCGTTGATGTTTGGCGGAGGCAAAGCCAGTTTATATCTTGCTAAAGAAAAAAAAGCGCGCCGGAAAAATGACACAGATTTGAATATGAGCGATGAAGATTTGGTGAACGCGGTTGAAAATGGCGATGAAAATAATGATGAATTAGGGATAGAAGTGGATGTTGCTTTGCCGAACAAAAAAGTGAGAGGTTTGCAAATGTTGTCCGGTGGCGAAAGGTCGCTCACTTCCATCGCGTTGTTGTTCGCGATGTCGCAAGTAACCC
This sequence comes from Patescibacteria group bacterium, assembly GCA_043812415.1. Taxonomy (GTDB): domain Bacteria; phylum Patescibacteriota; class Minisyncoccia; order Phycocordibacterales; family UBA12079; genus JBDRMF01. The sequence goes on from JBDRMF010000074.1 coordinate 11,206, forward strand.
CTCCGCCTTTTATAATTTTGGACGAAACAGACGCGACGTTGGACGAAGCCAATTCCAAAAAATACGGGGATATGATTGAAAAACTTTCTAAACATTCTCAACTTATTGTGATAACGCATAATCGCGAAACGATGTCGCGCGCGAATATTCTTTACGGAGTTACGATGACTGCGGACGGAATTTCAAAACTCCTTTCCGTTAAATTCGCCGAAGCGGTGAAAGTGGCGAAATAAAATAAAAATGAGTATTAGACATTTATAAAAAACAAAATTTGTATGAATAAAAAAAATCAAAAACTCGCGAAACAAATTTATGACATTTCGCACATAACCGGAAAATTTCTCTTGCGTTCGGGCAGAGAAAGCGACGAATATTTTGATAAATATCTTTTTGAAGCGCGCCCTGCTTTGTTAAAAGAAATTTGTCGGGCGATGAGTAAATTAATTCCCGCTAAAATTGATATGTTGGCGGGGTTGGAAATGGGAGGTATCCCATTGGTGACGATGCTTTCGCAATCCAGCAAAAAATCTTCTTTATTTGTTAGAAAAAAAGCGAAAAAACATGGGACTTGTAAATTGGCGGAGGGCGAAAATATTAAGGGTAAAAAAATTGTTATTATTGAAGATGTGGTCACCTCCGGCGGACAGATTATTTTGTCGGCTCAAGAATTGCGCTCCTTGGGCGCTAAAATTGAGTGTGTATTATGCGTAATAGACCGTGAAGCGGGCGGAGCGGAAAATCTCGCCAGAATAGGATTAAAATTAAAACCACTCTTCACAATGTCGGAATTAAAAAAGTCGGCGTTGGGAAAAAATAAATAGTCCAGTTAACTGGACTATTTTGAAATAAATTAAAATTACTCCAATCAATTGGAGTAGTTTTAATTTGCTCCACATTACTCCAATCAATTGGAGTAATTTATAATAATAACAAACTACCCCAGTTAACTGGGGTAGTTGCGGTTTCTGTCCAGAAGTTTGGTTTTAATAAAAAGAGTTTTCAAAAGAATTTCCAATTCAAGGCAATGTGTAGCAAAAAGAATTACCCCAGTTAACTGGGGTAATTCAAATTAATTTTGAAGTTTGAATTTCGAATTTTGATTGAATGATTAATTTTTAAATGATTGAATGTTTAAACATTCAAAATTTAGTCATTAGAAATTGAATCGAAATTCAAAATTTGAAATTCAAAATTCTCAAAGACCAATTAGTCTTTGAAAGATTATTATGATAGAAGAAAAAAATAAAATTTTTAACGAGATAAGAAATGAACTAAAAGAGGCGATGAAAAACAAGAACGCTGTCAAAATGACCGTTCTCCGCGGTTTGCTGGCCGGCTTTACGAATGAATTAATCGCTCAAAAAAAGAAACCCCAAGATGAAATCGCGGACAGCGACGCGCTGAATGTCATCAAAAAAGCGGTTAAACAAAGAAAAGATTCCATTGAACAATTTGAGAAAGGCGGGCGGTCAGATTTGGTTGAAAATGAAAAAAAGGAATTGGAAATTTTAGAAAAATATCTGCCCGCGCTGATGAGCAGAGAAGAAATAAAAAAAATCGCGCGCGCCAAACAAGCGGAGTTGGGCATCACGGACAAATCCAAAATGGGAATTTTAATCGGAGCGGTTCTGAAAGAAATAAAAGCCGCCGGCGCAAACGCCGACGGGCAAATGGTGAGAGAGATTGTCCAAAATCTAATTTAAATTTAATCTGAATTTAGATAACAAAAAATTATGGCTATCGCATAGCCATAATTTCTTAATAACTGCCGACCATTTTAAAATTTAACAAATTCCAATTTCTCTTTTAATTTCTCTTCAATTTTCTCTGAGTCTTCAGTTTCTTCCAGTTTTGTTTTCTCCGCTTTGCTAAATAAACCATTATACGCTTCTTTGCCGATTTCCATAATTTTCTCCATATCTTCATATTCTAAATCATCTATTGTTTTTAAACCTTTTTCTTTCAGATATTTGTCGGTTATCATTTCACTAAATAAATAACCCACATCAAATATTCTTCTTCGCCTTGCCGCGGCTGCCGCTTTAGTTTTTAAGTTATGTTCTTTTTGGTATCTAATAATCGCGCAATCCTCGCAGACAAATTTTGGATTATCCGAATAAGCATCCATTATTGAGCCAATCGCTATGTTCTTTTCGCCGCAAAAACAACAAACCATATCGGGGTTTGTCGGATCCTTACCATCTTCTCCTTTGTTATAATATTTTAATTTTATGCCCGGCAATATCTTTTCTTTTTGCTTTTTCATTGTTTTGAAATTATTTATAATTTATTTTCCCAGTTTTGAGACTTAACTTAATAATTGTTCAGTAAAAATTTTATCAAAACTGTATTCCTTATTTTTATTAAATAACGGCAAGCCAACCAATTTATATTTATAATCTTTGTTTTCAGCTTTCAGTAAAATGCCCTTACCGTATTTATCGGCGATTTGTTGTAAAAATTCTTCTTTCCAACCCTCTTTACTGTCTACGAATCCGCCGTCTTTATCCGTAAACTGGCCTCCCTTTGGTTCAATAAAAATTTGATAATATAAATTTCCTTTTTTACCTTTCAAAAACAGCAAAAAGTCCGGCTCAAATCCGCGTCCTTTTTCAAAGTCATAAATCTTATATACTTCTTCGTTCCGAAGCAAATAAACTTCATCGTATTTTTCATTTAAATTCCCGATTCTATCTTTTAAAAATTCAAATAATCCAATTTCCTCGCTTGTGCCGACAAAACCATTCAATACATACCATTTATTTTTTAATACTTCGCTTTCGTAATTTTTATCATATTTTTTCGTATTAATATTTTTTTCTTTTGGCTCGCCAAATAGCTGTTTAAAAGTTAAGGCATCAAAATTGGTTCCGATATAAGGGTTGGCGATTTCTTTTAGTTTTCTTGTGAATTCATCAAGAAAATCCAGCAATAAATCCAATTTTTCATCGTTGCTAATATCATTAAAATTATTTTTTGAAGTTATGATGTTAATCTTAAAATTCCCAAGAAAATTATCCGCCAGAATTTCATTAACACTATTTATATTCAATTCCTCCTGCAAATTATCAAATCTCAACAACGACAAATCTTTTGTCGATATTTTATTTATAGCCTTAGAAATAATATGTTTTTCAAAATGTTTAAGTTCTATGCTTATTGTTTTTTCTTCTTTTATTTTCGTTTCCGTTGTTATTTCGTCTTCGTCTTGATCTAAATTTATATGTTCAGTTTTTAAAAATAGCTCTTTTGTCTTATGTTTAAATGGATTTAATAGCGGATCTTCTTTAATATCTTCTAAATTATTCTTTCTTTTTTCCGGATTGTCTATTCTTTCGTTTTTCCAAACTTTTATTTCTTTGAAAAAATCAGTTTTTTTAAATTCATCTTTCAGCGCGAACTTTTTTATCTCACGGTTGTCTTGAATAAATCCCTTATTTTTAAGTTCTCTTTTTAATTCATCTATATATCTTCTCTCTCTGTCTGTATTAGTATCACTGCTGTGATAATAAAATTCCTCTAGCACCCGAAGCGGATTCTGCAATTCATTATCAAATTTTCTTTTATTTTTTTCATGTTCGTTATAAGCAAAGGGAAAATAGCGCACGCCTCGCCCGATGAGCTGTATTTCTTGCACAGTCGTTTCTCCGGCTTTTCTTTTTTTGCTTTGTTTATCGTGTGCTTCATCACGCCCTTTATAAAGCCGGACAATATCAAAAAGATTCAAAACATCCCAGCCCTCTGTTAGCCGTTTTACTGTAAATATCGCGCGAATATGATTATTTTTGTCTTCCAAACTATTAAGCAGTTGCTCCTGTTCTTCTGTCGTTTTCTCTTTAGTGATCGCCTTATTATCTTTTGAATTAGTTATAATACAATTTCTTTCAATAAATTCGTCTTTAATATAACTCACGATTTCACGGATATTGATTTTTTCATTTTTGATAAACTTAAGCATTTGATTGATACGGCTTTTGCCTTGTTCATAAATTTTAGTTGAATTTGAATCGTCCTGTTTTATGCTATTCTCAATATCTTTTAGAAAATCAAAGTCAGATGGTTTTAATTCGCCGACGAGTGATATAAATTTTTTATAATCCTTTTTTGATTCTTCAATAAATTTACTCCTAAAAAGTATTACCGGCTTAAAATTAGCAATATTATTTTTTAAAGCAATCTGATGACGATACCAATTAAAAAGCAGAGCAAGCAAAATCTTTTCTTTCTTTTTTAGCGAAGTGGAAACTAAATTTATTTCTTTGGTATAGCCGGCTTTTAAAAAATCTACGAGCTCAAATTTATAAATCGTTTTCGCGCGATATTTTTCTATAACCGCTGGCATTTGCGGAATTGTAGCCGTAAATTCTAAGAGAACATTTTTATTCTCTTTTTCTTGCTTGCTTTTTCCTCGCTTTAACATCTTATTAATGATTGTCTTCTCCCAGCTTCTTTCAATATCTTTTTCGCTGGCGTTTTCTTTTAATTCGGTTGGTAAATCCATTTCTATTTGTCCGTTTTTTATTGTTGAAGCGTTGAGATGATGCGCTTCATCGCCAATCATTACTAAATCCTTTTTTTGTAAATCCTCAAGCGTAACTGAATTTTCTTTTGCCAAATAAACGGCATTATGAAGTTTGTGAATTGAAGTAAATTTAATCTGTATATCGTCTGTATCGTCAAAAGTTTCCACTTTGCGGATGTTGATA
>JBDRMF010000075.1:0-5450 GCA_043812415.1 Patescibacteria group bacterium
TAAACCATCTTTCTGCTTTTCTTTTTTCATTTTTCTCTCCTTTTTTTTGGTTTTAGCTTTGTTTAAGAACTTGTCTACATATAAATATATCAATTTATTCAAAAAAATCAAGAGCTTCTTTACTTAGCGTTTATGCTTGGCACTCCGAGTGCCAAGTAAATCCTCCAACGATTATTGGAGAATATTTTTTGCTTCTTCGCCATTGCTCGCTTCCATAAGTTTTAGTCGCAACTCTTTTGCTCCATCAAACCCGGTTAGGTAAGACTTGATGTGTTTTTTCATTAAATTAAAAGGCTTGCTTCGTCCGACCGTTGGTTTAGGAACCCGCCCAACAATTTTTTTTGTTTCTTGAAATTTGTTTCTTGTTTCTTTTTTTTCGGTTTCTCCATATAATTTTTCAAATAATTTCAAATGCTCTAAAAGAACTTTTAATTTTTCATTTTTATTTGGAAGCAAGGCTTCCAAATTAAAAAGCCAAGGGTTGCCGAAAATCGCGCGTCCAATCATCACGCCAGCCACTCCGCTGGCACGCGCTTGTCGCTCGCCATCCTCAACACTTTTCACATCCCCATTGCCAATAATCAAAACTCCCGACCCCTTTGCTATTGCCACTCCCCTTTCTATAATATCCCAATGCGCTGGAATTTTTGACATTTCTTTTTTAGTCCGACCGTGAATCGTGACTGCTACCGGTTTTTCCGCCAACAATATCGGCAACCATTTTTCTATTTCATTTTTATTAAAACCAATTCTCGTTTTTATTGACACGGGTAATTTTCCCGCCCCTTTTTTGGTCGCGCGAATAATTTCTTTCGCCAAATCAAAATGCTGAATAAGGTCAGCCCCTGCGCCTTGTTTCAAAATATTTTTCTGCGGGCAACCCATATTAATATCAATTCCATCAAAACCGAGTTTCGCCACCAACTGCGCAGACTTATAAAAATTTTCTGGTCTTGCGCCAAAAAGTTGGACAACCAACGGTCTTTCAATTTCGGCAAATTCCAAATCTTTTAGCAATTTTTCTTGGCCAACGGAACACAGCCCGTCGCAAGAAACAAATTCGGTAAAAAACACATCGGGCTTGCCACAGCGCGTGATAATTTGCCGAAACGCCGAATCGGTTACATCCGCCATTGGCGCCAAACAAAAAAACGGTTTTTTCTTCTCGCTTAATTTTTCCCAAAAATTTTTCATAATACTATTACTCCCTGAATTTGTATGGAATTTTATTGTTAAATCTTAAATCAATATATTCAAATTCTTTCCCTTCCAAATCTCCCAAGTCAATCAAAACCGCTCGCAAATTTTCCAAAATAATTCCAAAATCTTGTTTTTCATCAAAAATCAATTTGCTCTCTTTATCAAAATACAATTCGTAATCGCCATTCTTTTTCACTGTCAATTTATAAACATCTATATTTATATCTTTCAAATATCTTATAAGTAAATTCACTTTTTCAAATTGTCCTGTTGGAGCCGACGCCAAAAAAGTTTGCCCCACGATTTTATTTTCTGTCGTCGTGGAGACATCGCCACCGTAATATTTAAAATACACATTTTCAGAAAAAGTCGGCGCCCTGTCAAAAATAAACGCGTTTTCATCCATAAAATAACACTCCTCAACATCGGGCAACTCGCTTGCCAAATAATCGCAATACAAAGCATCGGGTTTGCGTTCCGTTATATTTATTTTTATGGATTGAAAATTCGCAAAAGATTCGCGCGCAAGATTGACAGTTTCAATTCGCAAAAAAGCGTTCAAAATATCTTTTTTGATTTTTGATTTCGGATAAAGCAAAAAATTTCGTTTGGAAAATAATCCTAAATAATTTCCTTCAATATTTTTATTCGCTATTTCCAAAACATCCTGACTATGCGTAACTGAATTTCCAAAAATATCAATATTTTTTATATTCGCGCTTTCATTTTTGGAAAGATAAGATAAAAAAAATACCAACCCTGTCGCCAAAATTAAAAACAAAATAATTTTCAATCGGGTTTTTTTTCTATATCTTTTTTCTAATTTTTGTGATCTGAATTTTCGCACGATTTTTTAGTGATTATATCTTTGCCGATATATTTTTGAAGAACTTCCGGAATTTTTATGGAACCGTCCGCCTGCTGATTATTTTCAATCAAAGGAACTAAAACTCGCGGGGTGGGAATGGCTGTGCTGTTTAAAGAATGTGCGAATTTTAATTTGCCACCTTGCCCGCCCTCCGAATTAGGGTCGTCATCCCTGTATTTAATATTCAATCGTCTTGTTTGAAAATCGTGAAAATATGAAGCCGAATGAGTTTCCCGATATTTATTTTGGTTAGGCACCCACGCTTCCAAATCATATTTTTTAACTTGTCCCAATCCCAAATCACCTCCGCAATTCACCACAATATGATAAGGAATATTTAACGCTTGCATAATGTCCTCCGCATTTTGGCGAATTTCTTCGTGCAATTCCACCGACTTGCTGTGGTCCGCTTCGCACAAAACCACTTGTTCCACTTTGAAAAACTCATGCACTCGCACCAACCCCTTGGTATCTTTACCGTGACTGCCCGCCTCTTTTCTGAAGCAAGGCGAAAAAGCCACATACTTTAAAGGAAAATCTTTTTTATCTATAACTTCATCCATATACAACCCCATCATTGGCACTTCGGAAGTTCCAGACAAATACATTTCTTCATCAACTTTATACAAATCTTCTTCGCTTTGTGGCAAATAACCGGTCCCGATAAACGGTTCTTTTTTGACCAACGATTGCGTCATTATCGGAGTCCACCCTTTTGCAATCATTTTTTCCAAAGTAAATTGCCAAATCGCTAGGCATAATTGGACCGCCTCGTTTTTCAAAAAATATCCTCTGAAGCCGGACACTTTCACACCTCTTTTTAAATCCAACATATCCAGATTTTGCATCAATTCAATATGGTCTTTTGGTTCAAAATCAAATTGCGGTTTTTCGCCCCACACGCTGTGTTCAACATTATCCGCGTCATCTTTTCCTTCTGGCACCGATATATCCGGAATATTGGGCGTTCGCACCATCAACAATTTCCAATTGCGCATTATTTGTTTCAAGTCTTCTTCCGCTTTTTGTATCTTCTCTTTCAAAACTTTCATCTCTGCAATAAATTTATTCCTGTCAAGCTCGTCTGAACTTTTAGCGATTTTTTCCGTATAATTATTTTGTTCCGCTCTCATTCTTTCAACAATTTCCAAAACCGCTCTTCTTTCGTCATCAACTTTCAACAATTCTTCCACATCAAAATCAACGTGTTTCTTTTTGGCTCCCGCCTGAATGTATGCTTTGTTTTCTCTTATAAATTTTATATCTAACATAATTTATTTATTTTTAATTTTTATTAATTCACTACCAACATATTTTTGTAATATTTTAGGTATTTTAACCGACCCATCTTCTTGTTGATAATTTTCAAGAATAGCAATCAAAATTCTTCCTATGGCGAAAGCTGTTGCATCATTAGTATGAAGTAATTTATTCTTACCTTCCTTGTCTTTATAAAAAGATTGTATACCTCTAGTTTGATAATCAGTCATATAATCTGATGTGTGAGTTTCTCTATATTTATTTTGACTTGGTATCCAACATTCTATATCAAATTGGTTATAATCAGGATTTCCTGTATCTCCAGTACAAACATGAACCAAACGATAAGGAATTTCTAATTGTTGAATTAAATATTCCTGTATTCCAACTATAAATTTTTGTTCGTCTAATCCAGTTTCAACATCAGTAAAAGATTCCATTTCTAATTTATCAAATTGATGAGTTCTTAAAATACCACCCATATCTTTCCCGTAAGTTCCAGCTTCTCTACGAAAAGATGTAGAATATCCAATATATCTTAAAGGAAGATTTTTATAATCAACAATTTCTCCCATATGATAAGGTGCCATTGTATGCTCAGCACTTGCAACCAAATTTAATTCTTCATTATTTAAAGAATATGTTTGGTCTCCAAAAACTCTATGAATAGATTTTTGGACTTCGTTTCTAATCATCACTGGTGGCAATATAGGAATAAATGGTTTTGTTGAAACATCAACCCCTACTTCTTTAATTATAGCTTTAAGAACCTCTTCATTTCTTAATGTATCAAAAACAAACTGAACAATTGCAAACTGTAATAAAACAGCTTCATTTTTTAAATAAAAAAATCTAGAACCTGAAACTTCAGCCGCTTTTTCTATATCTATAATATCTAAAGAAACTCCTAAATCAATATGACTTTTTACTTCAAAATCAAACTTAGTTTTTTCACCCCATTTTTTAATCTCAACATTATCCTCTCCATCTTTTCCTACTGGCATTGTCGGGTCAGTTACATTCGGAATAGAAAAAAGAATTTCATTAAACTCTTTTTCTATCTTAATTAAATTTTCTTCTAAATCTAAAAGTTCTTCTTTTATTTTCTTTCCTTCTTTTATTTGTTCTTCAGTCGGTTTATCTTTAATAGATTTTGATAATTCGTTCTTTTTAGCTCTAAAATTTTCTACTTCTGTTTGAATTTTTATTCTTTTTATATCTAATTCTAAAAATTCATCAAGATTAATATTACTATTTTTTTCTTTTATCGCTTTTTTAACTAATTCAATATTTTTTTTTATAAAATTTATACTCAGCATTTTTTTTATTTTAATATTTAATGACTACTCTATCTCTGGAATTAGCCCTAAATCTTCGTACTTGAAGATTTGGGGCTTGGTGAAACTGAGTCTATTCTTTTATATAATAATATAATCATTTAATTACCTTTATAATAACAAAAATAAGAAAAATAAAAAAGCAATATAAAATAATAAACTTTAACAATTAGTCCAGTTAACTGGACTAATTTAATTATTTTTTGAAATTATATTTTTCATCTATTTGATTTAAAAAGTCCCATCTACCTTTGCCAACAATAGGTGGCATACCACATTTTAAAACAATTTCCATCCCATCCCAAAAAGTTATTCGATTCTTTTTCTTTTCTACTATTTTTAAAATGTTTTCATATTTACCAAAATCAATATCATTAGCCATTTTTGTTACTGTAGATTTACTAACATTAAGAATCACATGAATACGGTACATTGATATTTTTTCATACAACATAAAAATTACAGATAATCGTTTTGCTAAAACTATTCTTTCTGACTCAGTTAGTAAGTCATTTAAGAAATCCTCCGTGGAAGTATTAGTTTCTAAATTAGCTACAATATTAACCAACCGACTATTTATTTTTTCTGAAACAGATTTTTTTAATTTCTTTTTTGAAACGTTAACCATAATAAATAATTATACCATAAAATAGTCCAGTTAACTGGACTAATTGTGTTTATATCCAAAAAAGAAAGTACTTTTATTTTATATAGTCCAGTTAACTGGACTAATTGTGTTTATATCCAAAAAAGAAAGTACTTTTATTTTATATAGTCCAGTTAAC
>JBDRMF010000076.1:0-2239 GCA_043812415.1 Patescibacteria group bacterium
GTTATCTGAAATTTTATTTGCCCTTAAATTTTATTTTTTAATAGCCCTTTTTTGAAATTTTTTTGAAGGAAAGAAAAAAGAGCCCGTGGTGCTTGTGTTTTCACAAGTCCACTGGCGGCTCACATCCTGTTAGTATTTGGATAGAAAGTCATGCATCTTCTGCGCGCCCTCGTATAGCCAAATCTTTTCTTTGACCATCGCCTTGATATTGAATAAGACGGCGTTAGCGACATATTCGCCGTTAACTCCCTCAACCTGGACATCACCATACAAAGAACAAAAAAGCGGTGAGTCGTGGGGGAGACATTTTGCTACCATAGCAAAATAGTCTTTAACCGGAAGCCCTTTCTTTGAAGATTGTTTTTTTGCCATTTTCCACCATCCTTTCTTTGAAATATTTTGTTAATGTGCAAAAACCGCACCAAATTCTAACAAAAACAAACAGTTCAGTATCAAAGTAGTATAGCAAAAAAAGTCCGTCCTGTCAATGCCACTCTAAAAAATTTCAAAAAAGGGCTTAAATTAAGGTATTTTAAGGGCAAATAAAACATCAGATAACACGGCACATGCGGTTCAGAAATTTCTCATTTTTTAGACTTTTCAATTAAGGTGTGAGAAATTTCCTCAACCCAAATTGCGCTGACGAAATGGCAAGTTTAGTGATATAATCAAGTAAGGTGATATTAACAAAATAATCAATTAAACCACGGCGCAACTTCGCATGTGCCGATACGTTATACGCAATTCAAAAAATATTTTTCTTGAGGTAAAATGAAGATAGGCTTTCAAAATATGGATAAATTTGATTTTTTCTTTTATGATAGAGGGGGATAATATGGTGTTTTCTCCACTCCGTTCCGAAAACGAATTATTTATAAACTTTAATATTTAACTATAATTATTATGAACAAAACAACTAAATTATTAATAGGAGTCATTATTATAGCAATTGTTATTGGAATTGGTTTTCTAATTTCACAGAAACTAAACGATGTAGATTCTGATAAAAATAATCCGACTTCTGCAAACACAGAAAATGTCGAAATCAAAAATAATATTGAAACTACATATCAAAATTATGTAAATCAGGACTTTAATATTAAGTTATCGTATCCGGATATTTATGAGCTACAAGAAGGACTTATGGGAACAGTTGCTGTTTTCTTATCGCCAAAAGAAAGTTCTACAGATTTATTTCAAGAAAATTTAAATGTAATTGTCCAGGATTTATCGGCTCAACCAATGACATTAGATGAGTATAATGATTTGAGTTTAGGACAAATCGAAACTTTAATTACTGATTCAAAAATTATATCTTCTAAAAAAACAACATTAGCGGGAAAATCTGCATATGAAGTTATATACACAGGAAGACAAGGACAATATAATTTGAAATGGAGACAATTATGGACTGCTATTGATAATAAGGCTTATGTTTTAAGCTATACATCGGAAATAAATCAATTTGATAATTATTTTGAAGTATTTGATAAAATGATTAATTCTTTTGAGGTTTCAAATTAGTTTGAAGTAAAATCAACCAAGGAGTTTTGAAAAATGAAATTCACCCTAACCCCTCTTTCATTTTTCAAAACGGAAAAAATCAAATTTATAAGAAAACAACGAAAGCCTATCTGATGAATAAGAACGAAAAATATTTATTGAACTCAAGCCACGCTGCGCTCTCCTCCTTTCAGTCGTCGGGGCGTATAACAAGGGATATACGGTTCAGCCCTCGGCTCGGGCTTCACCCAAATTTTTCTTTCGCTACGCTACAGAAAAACTTCGTATATCCCTGACGTTATGTCTAATTCAGAATTCGGGCTAAAATTATTTTATTCTAGAAACCGAAAGATTTATTTTCTCTTTGCATCAACAGTATAACCATTTGCAGAAACAGATGTGAATTCAAATCTGTCTCCATTGTATCTGCCTCTTAATGAAATTGGTTCATTGTCCTTGTCGTCAATTTCAGATTGGATTATTGTTTTTCCTTCCTGAATATTTCTGTGCCCCCAATCTGCTCCACCATATTCGGCAGCATTGCATAGAACATATTTTCCGTCTTCTCTTTCAATCATTACAGATAGTCTTGCAGTATGATATGCTACTGCTGCCTCAGCATTAATTGGTGTTCCTCTTAATGTTTCTTCTTGAATTGTCTTTGGTGCTTCTTTTCCACACCCAGATAATCCAATCGCTGCTGCTGCGACCAATAAACATAATGTTTTTTTAATTG
>JBDRMF010000077.1:0-4182 GCA_043812415.1 Patescibacteria group bacterium
TGGAGAATCGAAAGGCGGAATATGTTGCGAGCTTGCGAGCAACGATGAGCCGGGGTCGCGAATACTTTATTTTTTGTAAGCGAAGCGAAACAAAAAATTTAGTAATTTGTGACCGATTCTCCCCCTCGGCACAATGTAGCGAAGTGAAATTGTGGTGAGAAAAAAAGCCTAAAACTTGATTTTTCTTTCTTTTTAATCTAATCTTATACATAGGAAATTGCGTAATTCTTGGAGAAAAATAAAAATACTTCGTATTTTTCCAGGTGGCTCATTAAAAAAATCGGCTTTCGCCGAACTTTTTTAATGAGCCACCTGTCAGATTTGAACTGACGACCTATGGTTTACAAAACCATTGCTCTACCAACTGAGCTAAGGTGGCTAATATTTTTTACCCGATGCTTGTCAACCTTGGACCAAAACTAAGACAACTTGATATTTATTTATATTTGGAAATATTTTGCAAATAAGCGGAAACGGAATTGCTCGTTTTTTTCTCGTATAAATTATCAAACAATCTATTTGTTTTTTTTAATAATCTCACCAATAATTTTCTAATTTCAAAAACACCCGCCCACGCCCAAAACGATAAAAGTTTAGCAAATTTTATCAGTAAAGGGAAGAAATCTTTTATTTTTCCTCTAACAATCAAAAACACCCACCCAAAAAATTTATCGCTCTTTTTACAAATTTTTGAATGAACGCAAATTTCCCATTGTCTTACTTTACAAACTCTAAAACACACCACTGAAATCAGGCCCAAAAAAGACAAAGCGATAATTGTTATTAAAAAATTCATATTGAAAAACGAACAAAATTGCCAACTTCAATTTTTTCGCCAAATTTTTGAGTCGCTGACTCAATCAAATTAGCTATTGTTTGTTTTGGATTTTTAACAAATTCTTGTTCAAGTAAAATATTTTCCTTGAAATATGAATTCAATTTTCCTTCTAAAATATTTTCTCGCATTTCTTCCGGTTTATCTGCAACTTCTTTTTGTAATACCTCTTTTACTTTGGCGCGGTCCTCAGCCAACACATCTTCTTTTTTTAAGAAAGCGGGATTTGTCGCGGTAATATGCATCGCAATATCATAGGCCAAAGTTTTGAATTCCTCATTTTTCGCCACAAAATCAGTTTCGCATAAAAGTTCCACCATTGAACCGACACCTCCTCCGGCATGAACATAAGCCTGTACAACACCCGAAGCTAAACTTCGTCCCGCTTTTTTTTCCGCTATCGCCTTGCTTTGTTTGTTTAATATAATAATGGCTTTCTCGGCATCGCCGTCAGTTTCTTCCAACGCTTTTTTGCATTGCATTACGGAAATACCGGTTTTATCCCTCAATTCTTTTACTTGATCTATAGTAATCATATTTTTTATATAATTTATAATTATTTTTTAACCAGCACAGGAGAATCTTCTATTATTTTATTTTTGCACAACGAAGCAATTTCTTCAGTAAAAAATTTAATGCTATCACAAGAAGCGTCATTCGCCACAATAGGAAAATCAATTTCTCTGATATTACAATCCGAATTTGCTAACGCGATAACCGGAATATTTTTTAACAATGCTTCCTGCACGGCAACAGCTTCGTATTTGGAGTCAACCACAAACAACACCGCTGGCAATGTCTTCATTGAAACAATGCCCGCGAATTTTCTTTCCAATTTTGCAATCTCTTTATCAATTTGCAGTCTTTCTTTTTTTGTATATTTAAGTAACTCCCCGCTTTCTTTTTCTTCCAAAAGTTTCAAATATCTGCTCACTCTTTTTTTAATAACATCAAAATTTGTCAAAGTTCCGCCAACCCAACGATTATGCACGCTCGGCATCCCAACACTTTCGGCGATTGATTTAACAATATCTTTTGCTTCGTTTTTGCTGGCGACAAAAAGCATCTGCTTGCCGGCATTTTCAAAAACCGTTTTTGCAAAATTTTTGGCTTCCTCTAAAGAAATGGCGGTTTTTTCCAAATCAAAAATTTCCGTTCCGTTTTTCACTCCAAAAATAAACGGCTTCGTAGAAGCATGTCTTTTGGAACGACTATAAGCGTAATGAGCGCCCACTTCAAACATTTTTTCAATTTGGGCGATATCCGTTTTGGTTTCATTTGTTTCAATTTTCATAGTCAAGAGTTTAGCAAATTTACACCTTTGTTGCAACCGATTTTAGTTTTTTTCAATAAAAACGTCCAATTCACCGTCTTTTATAACCTTATCAATATCGTGAACTTCAATCTGCGAACGATGGTCTTTAATCATTTGATAAGGATGAAAAACATAAGAACGAATTTGATTGCCCCATTCCACGCTCGTGGTTTTGCTGATTTTTCGCCCCGTCTCCCTGAGCAATCGTTCCTCCTCCTGTTTTTTATATAATTTACCTTGCAAAATTTCCGTCGCTTTTTCTTTGTTTTGTGCCTGCGACCTTTCAGAATCAATATGCGCGGAAATATTGGTCGGCAAGTGAACAATTCGTACCGCCGTATCTCGCTTATTTACATTTTGCCCGCCCGGACCGCTGGACCGCGAAAATTCTATTTTCAAATCTCTTTCGTCAATTTTAATTTGCCCAAGTTTTTTCATTTTTGGAATCACTTCCACCATTGAAAAAGAAGTATGCCGTTTTTGATTGGAATTAAAAGGCGAAAGACGCACCAAACGATGCACGCCCGATTCATTTTTCAGCATTCCGTATGCGCCGACACCCATTACTTCAAATGTGATGTTACGAAAACCTTTGTGTTCGTTTTCGTTTTTGTGCAATAAATAAATCTGCCAATTTTTATTCTCGGCATATTTTTGATACATTTGAAACAAAATCCGCGAAAAATCTTCGGCGTCCAAACCGCCTGCACCGGAAAATATTGTGATAACGGCGTTACCTCTGTCATATTTATCCTTGCCCTCAATTTCATCTTTTGTTTCTGCAATTTGTTTAATCACTTGTTGAGCGCGGTCCTTGTCTTGCCAAAAATCCGCTTTTAACATCTCTTTTTCCAGAATTTCCAATTCTTTTTTTAAATCTCTTTCCATACGCGTTATTATAGCAGAAATCCGTATAAATTTACACTTATATCACAGACCAAACCTTGCGCGCTTCAGCTATCCAATTGAGTTAATCCATTATGTAATTATGCATAATTACATAATGGATTAATTAGTTAAAACTCATTTGAGGACGAGATAGCTAAAGTGATTAGTTTTATTTTGGGATTGGTGTATTTTATTTTTTAGAATTTTGATATAATGAAAAAATGAATAATAATAAAAGAGTATATATAATTCACAGATGGGACGGCGCTCCACAAAATTGTTGGATTCCTTGGTTGAAGCGAGAACTTGAAGCAAGAGATTTTTTTGTCGTGGTGCCGAAAATGCCCGAGGCAGAAAAACCAGATATTCAGGCATGGATTTCGCATCTCAATAATGTAGCGGGCGAAGTTGATGAAAATACTTTTTTTGTCGGGCACAGTATCGGGTGTCAAGCAATTTTGCGTTTCGTGGAAAATTTTGTTCAGTAACCGATAGGAGGAATTGTCTGTGTCGCCGGTTTTTTTAGATTGCTTCATTTAGAAACTGACGAGGAAAAAGAAATCGCAAAACCGTGGCTGGAAACAAAACTGGATTTTGAAAAAATTAAAAAATACGCGAATAAAATTATCGCTATTTTTTCCGACAATGACCCCGATGTGGATTTAGGAGATAAAAAATTATTTGAGAAATATTTAAACGCTGTCACAATCGTGGAACATAATAAAGGGCATTTTAGCGATGATGTCGGTGTTAAGGAATTGCCGTCTGCGTTAAATTCAATTCTTGAATTAAGCAAAAATTAAAATACGCAACACCTTTTTGTTTGTAAAATAGTTTTATTTTCAGATGAACTGGTGTATAATAGCGCATATGGCAAAAAGAATTACAGGACTTGATAAAAAAAAGACTTCTCGCTCGCATAAGACTGAAAAACGCCTCGCGATAAAACGCGTGATGTTGATGGACAGAGCCAGCAAAAAGCGTTAATTTAATATAAACGCTACAACGGCTACGCCTTGAACTGTACCCCAAAAGACGGACACGAAAGTGTCCGTCTTTTTGTATTCTGGTCGATTAAATACAATCGGATATAATAAAGACATCAATTAACAATTAAGAAAATAAACATGGTTAAAAAAATATA
>JBDRMF010000078.1:0-4111 GCA_043812415.1 Patescibacteria group bacterium
CGGAAGATTCTCGACTGCAGCCTCCCGTAGGAGTTTGGACAGTGTCTCAGTTCCAATGGTGGGGGTCAGGCTCTCACCTCCCCTAAGCGTCATAGCCTTGGTGAGCTATTATCTCACCAACTAGCTGATACTGAGCAGGCCGATCAAGAAGCGATAAATCTTTACCCAGCCGTACTTTTACAAAACAATTCTCGGGTTTTTGAGTCTGAAAGACTCAAAAACATTTTCAATATTTATCAAGCGATAATTTAGAGAAAACTTGAAAATTCTTTGGTAAAAGTATGGCTGGGACTATCAAGTATTATTCCATCTTTCAATGGGTTATGCTTGACTTCTTGGTTCGTACCTACCTGTTACTACCCCGTTCGCCGCGGGTCTAAACCCGCTCGACTTGCATGCCTTATCCACGCCGCCAGCGTTCATCCTGAGCTAGGATCAAACTCTAAAATAATAGAAGTTAGAGATTAGAAATTGGAAATTGGAACAAAATCGCTAAAGCGATTTTGTCAATTTTATTCTAAACTTTACTTCCGAATAGAAGTTGGATGTTAGAAGTTGGAAGTTGGCATAAAATCGTTTTGACGATTTTGTTTACCCAAACTTTTTCCAGTTTTCTCTCAGACGATAGATTTGCTTTCCTAAAATTATATATTTTGCTGTAATGTCCTTAAATTCTTGCTCCGCTAAATATTTTAACCGAAACGCATCGTCTAAATGACTGATAACTTCATTATTAGACCCAAGGGCCCTAGTTAGATATTGCTAACATTGTAGCATTTCTAACTTCTAACATCTAACATCCAACCTCTATTTTTGAGAAACGAAACAAAAGAAAGGGTTCTATACCGCAACATATTTTGTTGAGTATAAAAAATCAATTGTTTTTAGAAGGGGCGGGACGCTTCGCGCCCCGCCCCCGAGTTTAATCTCTTAGCCTAACTTCTTTGAATTACGAAATAAAATTCATAATTCAAAGAGATTAGAATTAAAATTCAAAGGTTGTAAAATGTCGCGTCAAGTCTCGCTTCAACGCGACATCATTTCTTTGTCAAAGAACATTCAGTATTATAACTGAAAATAAAATAAAAGCAAATGAAAAAACGGCCCAAACGATGAATCTACCAGCAAACTCGTCCCTCCTGTCTTCGCCAATCGTCCGTCTTCGCGAGGAGTGGAGCGTAGCGGAACGACGAAGCGATCCAGCTTCCCGTCTTTGCGAAAGAAAAAAGGGAAAATTGGCAAAGCCAATTTCATCCAACTTCTAATATCCAACTTCCAACCTCTAAATTTGGAGCGACGACGCGATCCAGCATCCGTTCGTCTTCGCGAGGAGTTCTCAACGACGCGATCCGGCCTCCTTCGTCTCTGCGAGCGTTGAGCGAAGCCACACCTAACGGGTGGTCAAACAATCCAGAAAAGTTAATCTTACCAACACGCTTCTGGATTGCTTCGTCATTCCGCTACGCTCCATTTCTCGCAAAGACGATTGGCTTCGCCAATCGTCACCCCTTCCGTCTTCG
Source organism: Patescibacteria group bacterium (assembly GCA_043812415.1). Classification (GTDB taxonomy): domain Bacteria; phylum Patescibacteriota; class Minisyncoccia; order Phycocordibacterales; family UBA12079; genus JBDRMF01. The sequence continues at coordinate 1,521 of JBDRMF010000078.1, forward strand.
CGAGCGGTTAGCGAAGCGATCCAGATTTTACGACGGTCGCTTTAGCGACCGTCTATTGTGACCAATCGCCCCAAAAACCCAAACAAACCCAAACACCCCAACTTTGAATTTTTTTCAAAGTTGGGGTGTTTAGCCCCGTAGGTGTCTTACACCTACGGGATTTTTTATCAAGCGAAGAAAAGACAATGGGCTTCACCCAGCATCCTTTTAGTTTAGACCTGCCTGCTGGCAGAAAATCGGCTATCGCATAGCCGACAAAATATAGGACAGTTGGTATAAGTATATTTTTAGCCCCAAGTCGGTTATCAAATCGGCTATCGCATAGCCGATTTTTATATGAATAGATTTGGGTATTAAATTCAAAAGCCCGTTCCTTGCGGAACGGGCTTTGATCAAAATCAGATAAGCCTGATGCTTATAGGTATAAGCATATATAATCGCGGTTTGCTTGTCAAGGAATTAGTATATGAAAAAAAGGAGATAAATGGATATTTGGAGGCAGGGCCCCCAAATCCTTGGAGGTAAGGTCTCCAAATCCGAACCCCCGCGGGTTTTTTTTGGGTTTTTTTGTTTGTTATAAATCCAAAAAAACGGTATTATGGGGAGAGAGAATTAAATTGAATTATGAGAGAAACAAAAAATATACAATTTATTGATTTTTGTGCTGGAATTGGCGGAGGTCGTTTCGGACTTGAAAAGTTAGGTATGAGCTGTGTTGGATTTTCTGAAATAGACAAAAACGCTGAAAAGACTTATAGACATTTTTTTGGCGAAGAGGAAAAAAATTATGGCGACTTAACAAAAATCAACACAAAAGATTTACCCGATTTTGATTTGATGATAGCCGGTTTTCCGTGCCAAACTTTTTAGTTATAAAAATTATGCAAAAATTATCACTTAGAGAAAAGTCAATATTAGCTGGTTTATTCTTGGCAAAATTTGATGAAAGAGGTTTAAAATATCTTGGCTTCGATAATTTTACGGAAGCTTTTAATGTTATTGGTTTTTCTTTAGAAGTTAAGCCAATGTCTGTAAAAAATTATAGAGATGAATTTGATCCGATTTTTCCAAATAAAAGACAGGGTTGGCATAAAAGAGAGATAAGGCAGTATTGTAAAGATATTTATAATTCTTTCAAAGATCTGGATATAAGAAATTTTTCAAACTTACTAAAAGAGATAATCTATGAAAATCATGAATTGGATGTTTTAATGGAGCAAGTTGCTAAAAAAGAGGGCAAAGAAAGTTCTTTTGCTAAACGGCTCATAACGGGTCAAGCGGCAGAACATTATTTCAAAGAAAATTATACTGAAATTGATATATTTAAAAATTGTCAAATTGAAGATACGACAAAATATGGCTGTGGATTTGATTTTAAACTTCGTTCTCAAAATAAGGAATTTTTAGGAGTGGAAGTTAAGGGATTAAATAATTCAAGTGGCAATATTGCTTTGACAAATAAAGAATACTCGGTTGCTCAATTGTTAAGAGGGCGGTATTTCTTGTTTGTTGTTAAAAATTTTAAAGAAATTCCTTTTCACAATTATTTTCAAAATCCGTTAAATAGCAAATTGAATTTTAACAGAATTGAAACTACAATAAAACAAATAACTTGGAACGCTCCCGTTTAAGACATGAAAGATATTTTTTGTAAAAATAAAATTTATTCTGAAAGTGAAATCAACAAAATCGCAATTGCAAATGGCTTGGCTATGGTTGATTGTCTAAAAGATGAAAATATAATCAGTATTGAAAAATGGAACAACGGAGAGGGCGAAGACTGTTTGTTTGAATTTGATAAAATTAAGGAAGATAGTTTTTTAATGCGATGGTCAGAATTTGAAAATTAAAGCCGCAATCTGATATCCAAAATTTGCAAGTAAAACTTGTTAGCAATCCGCAGGGATTTAATCAAATTGATAAAAGGTGGGTTGATAAATATGCGGAACTTTGGAATATTCCCGATGACATTACAAAATTGTTAAAACTTTTTACTGGCGAAACAAAACCAACTAAGAGAAAATTAAAAGACCCCCGACGAATGTTGCTGACAGAATTTACAAGCGAGGATCAAGAAAAAATTCTTGATTTTTTCAGACATAACAGGATTTTGATTATTTCCGATATTTTGAAAGGCAGGGGCGAATTTTCCGCTGATTGGGTTTTGGTTATTTTGAAAGTTAATGGCGGAAGTAGATGGGTGTTAAAATCAATCAACGAAGCGATGAATGTTTTTGGAAGTGGCGACATCAGAATAACATCGCAAGGAAGTTTAAAAATTGGTAGAATAGGAATGCAGAGAAAGGGTGGTGACGGCGGACGAGATTCGGCAAAAATGTTGCAATTCAAAATCAATCCAGTTGAACTTTTTGATAATTAATTATGAAAGACACAGTTTCCAAAAAGAAAAGAAGCGAAATAATGTCTAAAATTAAAAACAAAGACACAAAAATTGAGGTTGATTTTAGAAAAGCAATTTGGAAAATTGAATAAAGAAAACGAGAAAGTTTTGAGAGGAAATTGGGGGATTGATATTCTTGTAGGTGTCTTACACCTACAAAAAATCCCGTAGGTGTAAGACACCTACGGGG
>JBDRMF010000079.1:0-6031 GCA_043812415.1 Patescibacteria group bacterium
TGCGGAGAGGATGGGATTCGAACCCATGAAGGAGTTTCCCCCTTACCGCGTTAGCAGTGCGGCGCTTTCGACCACTCAGCCACCTCTCCGTATATATTTAATTGTATCTCAAATATTCATCATCGCTCAAATTTTATCTTAACTCAACCGTGGTCGAAAAATTTCGTCCACCTTCGCTTCGCTACGGATGAAACATAAAGCAGTTTATGTTTCATCCACTCAGCCACCTCTCCGTATATATTTAATTTTGAATTTTGAATTTTTAATTTCGATTGAATACTTAATGTTTCAATGATTGAATGTTTAAACATTCAACATTCAATAATTCAAAATTGAATCAAAATTCAAAATTAATTTTGCAATTTCCATAGGTGCCACACCTACGAAAATTCTCATCTGTCTCAATTTTAATAAAATACCACATTTTTACTTTTTTTTCCATCGTGTATAATTGCACTATGTTAAAACATAATAAAAAAATCCTTCTCATTTTAGGACATCCGCGCAAAAACAGTTTTTGCGGAGCGTTGGCGGAATCCTACGCAAACGGCGCGCGTAAAGCCGACCACAAAATCCAAACCCTTTATCTTGAAGAAATGAATTTCAATTTAATTTTGAACGACACTCAAAAACAGAAACTGGAACCGTGTCTTTTAGACGCTCAAGAAAAAATCAACTGGGCCGACCATCTTATTTTTGTTTATCCCACATGGTGGTCATCAATGCCGGCTCTCCTGAAAGGTTTTGTTGACAGGGTTTTTATTTCCGGTTTTGCTTTCAAATATAAAGAAAAAAAAATATTGCCCGCGCGATTTCTGACAGGAAAAACCATGCGATTAATTATCACTATGGACACCCGCCCATGGCTTTATAAATTATTTTTGGGAAATATTCACAAAAAAGAGATGCGAAATTTGGCGATTTTTTGCGGAATTAAAAGTCCGCAGGCGACTTATCTCGGTTCAATCAAATTTTCTAGTCTTACAGAACGCCAAAATTGGTTAAAACAAATTTATAAATTTGGAGAAAAAGCAAAATAAAAAACCAAAAAAATGGCTCTCTGCAAAATTACAGAGAGCCAAGGGGCTACCAGCTTAAGAAGTTTTTGAGTTTAAGAAAATATTTTTGTTGGCGCCTTTTCTTGGTGGCGCTTAAATGTCAGCTTTCATAGGCAAAACCTATTCCTTTCCCGCTTTTGGGGCGGTCTTCCGCGAGAAAATTAACATCCACAACCTCCACCATCACAAAATACAACCATAAAAACCTCCTTTGTTTCTGGTTAGGGCTAAAATTTTGAGAAAACATTCTCAATCTTTCAGCCAGTTAAGAACAACTGTCTAAAGTATAATAATTTTTTTGAAAAAAGCAAGTTTTTTGTGGATAATTATTGTTAAAAATAAAAGGGCGGAAGATAAATCTTCCGCCCCGCGCCTAATTTTTTCAAAACCATCCTTGGCAAATGGCAACCGCAATAATAGTTCCCGCTCCAAGCGCCGACAAAGTTATAATCACCGCGCTCCAAAAAATTTTTCTGTCTTCTCTGGACAGAATTTGACTTAATTTCATTTCAACCCCCTTTCTTATTTTTCGATTTTATCGCTTTCATAAACTCCGAAGGAGTTTTTTTGAACATTGGCCCGCACCCATCGCAAAAATAATAAAGAATGCGTGGACGATTATGCGGAGAAATCGGAGCAGAAAAATTAAATTTTATTAAGAACAAGTCCAACTTCAGATTATCAAACAATCAACAAATAGTAAAGAAAAATAATAATATGCTAAAATAAAACAATGAATATTCATTCTCCGCTTGAAAAAATATTTCGGATCGCGCCTCCGCAAAAAAAGGCGCTAAAAAAAATCGGACTAAAAACCGTAGAAGATTTGCTCTTCTATTTTCCCAACCGTTATGGCGACACGACCGAATTAAAAAATATCAAAGATTTACAAGTCGGCGACAAACCCATTATTTACGCCCAAGTTAAAAGCATTAAAACCGGCAAAGCGTTCGTGAAAAAAATTCCGTTATCGGAAGCTGTGTTAGAAGACGGCTCGGGAAAAATAAAAGCCGTTTGGTTTCGTCAACCTTATATCGCCAAAATGTTAAAAATCGGAGCTTTCGCCAAATTCCGCGGAACAATCAGCGAACGAAACGGGCAACTTTATATCGCCAATCCTGAATACAAAAATTTAGACAGCATTCCTTTGGCCACCGGCAATTCGCTCTTTAGCCAAAAAATCTCCGACCATTTTATTTACCCCATTTATCCAGAAAGCCGAGGTATAAGTTCCAAATGGTTTTATCACACTATCCAAAAAATTTTTAACGCCGGCGTTTTGGATATGTTAGCAGACCCTTTGCCAGCGAAAATTTTGAAAAAATATAATTTGCCATCTCTGCGAACGGCGTTAATTTGGATTCACAGTCCGCAAAAAGAAGCCGATGCTCTCTCCGCGCGCAAACGCTTCGCTTTTGAAGAAATTTTTTTCATTCAACTTACACGCGCTAAACAAAAAAAAGAATATCAAAATAATCCCTCTTTCAAAATTAAAAAAACAAAAAAAGAAATGGCGGAATTTATCAGCCGTTTTCCTTTTAAACCGACCAAGTCGCAAACAAAATCAATCAATCAAATTTTGGACGATTTTGGAAAAGATTACGCGATGAGCCGATTATTAGAAGGCGATGTTGGTTCCGGAAAAACCGCCGTGGCCGCTTCTGCTGTGTATGCCATTACAACCACTCATCCCAACGGACAAAATTTCGGCAATCTCCAAACCGCTTATATGGTTCCGACTGAAATTTTGGCCAAACAGCATTTTGAATCTTTCATTCAATATTTTTCACATCTCAATATCAATATCGGGCTGATTACTTCCAGCGGTTGTCGCAAATTTCCGTCAAAAGTTGACCCGACTGGCTGGACAAAAATCTCGCGCGCGCAATTATTAAAATGGGTCGCCAACGGCGAAATTCCAATTCTCATCGGCACTCATTCTCTGATTCAAAAATCAGTTCTTTTTAAAAATTTAGCTTTTGTTATCATTGATGAACAACATCGTTTCGGTATGCTTCAACGGCAAAAACTAATAAACAAATTTACGCCCGATTCACAAACAAAAAATATCACACCGCATTTATTGTCAATGACGGCGACGCCCATTCCCAGAACTTTGGCTTTGACCATTTATGGCGATTTGGATTTAACTTTACTGGACGAAATGCCCCACGGCAGAAAACCAATTATCACCGACATTGTCGCTCCCAATAAACGAGCGGGAGCTTATGAAAAAATCCGCGCGGAATTAAAAAAAGGCAGACAAGCGTTTGTGATTTGCCCGCGCATTGACGAACCTGACCCCGACAAAGCTTTGGCGTTAAGAGTAAAATCCGTCAAAGCCGAAGCTCAACGGCTTAAAAAAGATATTTTCAACGAATATAAAATCGGCGTTCTGCACGGCAAATTGAAACCCGCAGAAAAAGAAAAAATTATGGGCGATTTTGCCTTCGGCAAAATCGCCCTCCTCGTCGCCACTTCCGTCGTGGAAGTCGGCGTCAATGTTCCCAACGCCACCGTTATCGTTTTGGAGGGAGCGGAACGATTTGGTTTGGCGCAACTGCACCAACTCCGCGGACGAGTTATCAGAAGCAATCATCAAGCGTATTGTTTTGTGTTTAGCGACACCAAGACTCAAAAAACTTTTGAACGCTTGCGAGCGCTTAAAACCGCCAAAAACGGATTTGAACTCGCTGAGTTTGATCTTGAACTCCGTGGCTCCGGTGAGCTTATCGGTAAAAAACAATGGGGCATTTCAGACCTCGGAATGGAAGCTATCAAAAATATCAGAATGGTGGAAGCGTCCCGCCACGAAGCGCACCAAATTATCGCATCAGACATTACTCTCAAAAAATATCCCCTCATCGCCCACAAAGTCACGCACTTTTCCGCTCACACCCATTTAGAATAAAAAACAGAGGTTGTTTCAACCTCTGTTTTTTATTCTATTTCTTCTTCTTGCGAACGACTTTTCTTTTTGTCGCTTTCTTTACAGTTTTTTTAACCGATTTTCTTTTAGCAACTTTTTTCTTCACTACTTTTTTTACCACTTTTCTGCGAACCGGCTTTTTCTTTGTAACTTTTTTAGCAACTTTTTTACGAACAACTTTTTTCTTTTTTACTACCATAATTTTATTTTATTAAAAAGTTTTTACAAAAATTTCCGACTAAAAATTATTGCTTTAATAATTCTTTTTTCTGTATTTAATTATCTTACAAAAAAAACATAAAAACAAATTTTAAAAAACAAAAACAGTGGATAACTTTCAAAAAAATTTCCGCGCGTAAAAATTTTTTTTAATTTTTAATTTTTCACCCTAATGGGTGACCGCCCGTTAGGGTGGTAATTAATTCCTAAATTTTTAATTTTTAAAAAAATAAAATTTATTTTTCAGCCCACACTCACAACCTCGGGAAAAATTTTTATATTTGTTTTGGAAAAAATATCGCGGGTGATTTTGTCCGCCAATTTTTTTATGTCAGTCGCGACGCCGTTGCCGAAATTGACAATAACCAAGGCGTGTTTTTGATGTATGCCGACATTGCCATCCCTGTATCCCTTCCAACCCAATTTCTCCATCAACCACGCGAGCGGAATTTTAATTTTTCCATCCGGCAAATTATAACTCGGCAATTCCGGAAAAAGTTTTTTTAATTTTTTAAACGCGGTCGCGGAAATAATCGGATTTTGAAAAAAACAACCCGCCGTTCCAATTTTTTTTAAATCGGGATATTTTTCTTTTCTAATTTCCAAAATCGCCTCGCGAACGGCACGCGAAGTTATTTTTCCGCATCTGCGATTTTTTAATTTTTCTTGCAAGCCCGCATAGAATAAATTTGGTTTCCCTTTAATTTTTAATTTATAACAAACTCGGATAACAATTAAATCTTTTCCCGCCCTTGTTTTGAAAACACTGTTCCTGTATCCAAAACCGCATCGCTTTTTGCACAATTTTTGCAATGCAAAAGTTTTAGCGTTAAAAACTTCCACCCAAGAAATATTGTCGCCCGCTTCGGCGCCGAAGGCGCCGATATTTTGGACAACGCTTGCACCAATTGTCCCCGGAATGCCAGACAAATTTTCCAGTCCAAATAATCCTTGTTTAGTCGTGCAGGCAACCACCGTATCCCAATTTTCTCCCGCTCCCGCCACAATCTCTGCACCCCGACCACTTGGGAATACTATTCCCAAGTGGAGGCCTTTTATTTCCATCTTGATTATTAGACCAGCAAAACCGGTATCAGGAATTAAAAGATTAGAACCTCCGCCGAGAATAAAAAAGGATGCTTGATTTTGCTTCGCAAAATCAAGCGCCTCTTTCAAATCCTCCAAATTTTTCACGCGCGCGAAATATTTAGCCCTTCCGCCAATTTTGAAAGTAGTAAATTGAGCCAAAGAAATATTTTTTTGAATTTGCATTAATATTATTATACAAGTAAAATTTCTTTTTGATAGCAAAGCGAAGCAGTCCAGCAAAAACCCGAAACAAGTTTCATCAAACAGACTTTCGGAGCCCGAGCGAAGTCAGGAATTTTGATTTTTTTGAAATTGTAATTTCAAAAAACCAAAATTATTGAGCCTGCCTGCCGGTAGGTGTGCGTGGGCGAGAAAAAACAAATTTTTTAAGACCCGTGGTCTGTTTTTCAACAAAAACGAAAAATTAAAAACAACTTTTGTGGGAGTTTAAATGTTTATCTCTCCCTAAGAAAGTTTGTTTTTAATTTTTCGTTTTTGTTGAAAATATAACTAGATGTTAAATGCAAAGAGTTTTTTCTTTTTGCAAGCTTGTTGAGGGTTTTTTTAAGCATTGGGGAAATTCGCTTCGCGAATTCCCCCCTAAAAACTATAGCCTGCCTGCCAGCTGGCAGACTCTATTTTGTTGCCAGACTAGGACTCGAACCTAGATACTCAGCTCCAGAAGCTGATGTCCTACCGTTAGACGATCTGGCAAATCTATAACCGATATGCAATA
>JBDRMF010000080.1:0-7264 GCA_043812415.1 Patescibacteria group bacterium
TTTTTCCAATTTTTTGCTTTTTTTTGGTTTTTTTTTTGTGGGTGGTAACGGGCGTATTTGGTTTTTCCAAATCATAACAATTTTGTGTTTGGCAAAACCCTAATCCGCTCTCAAATCCGTCCCAAAAACACAGCCAAACCAAAAAGTCGGCTATGCGATAGCCGACCAGTGGCATAAAAGATGGTTTGGTCGGCTATCGCATAGCCGACTTTTTGCTCTGTTTATTTTAGAATTAAGATTTATGAATTAAGAATTAAGAAAGCGGATTTTGCTTCGCAAAATCCGCCCTCCATACGAATTTTTCAAAAAAAACAGGGCGATTTTCTTCCGCTTGCGCTTCAGAAAATCGCCCTCTCAAAATGTGTTGGCTGTTGTTACATTGTGGCCAGCACTCCCAAATAGCCGATTACGGTGGCAAGAATGATAAACCGGACATAAGGTTTTTTTAATATAGCCCACTCGCCAGTGGGGTTTTCTGGATTATAATAAAAAAGCACATTCGCCACAAAAAGTAGCGCGAGCCACAACGTCCCGATTGTCGCTAAACAAACAAAAAATAAAAGCATTTTACCCCCCTTTTTTTTGTTTTAATGATTTTTGTAAAACTTTAATAAAGAACACCCCCTTACCTTTAAATACGAACTTTTTTAAAAATACAATATTTCTGCATTTTTTGCAAGTTTTTTTATAGTTGTATTATTTTAAATAAAAAATCCCAACCACTTGGTAATCGGATTACCAAGTGAATTACCGAGTGAGTTTTAACCAATTAATCCATTATGTAATTATGCATAATAACATAATGGATTAACCCAATATTTACCCCCTAAAAACCCTTACATTTTCCCAAAACCTCGAGCATTCTGATGAAATATCCCTATTTTTCTTAAAAACAGGCATATTTATAAAAACCCCAACACTTGGATAACAACGCCCCAAAAAGCCAAGCACCAAACCAAAATCACTTAGATGCTGAGCTTCTAAGTGATTAAAGAAAATAAAAACCGCAACAAATAACATTCCAACATTCCTATGGATGTAATAATTTTATTAAATTTAAAATTTATTTAATAAATCTCTAAAGTTTTTTCAAACATTTTTTCAAATGAAAAATTGTTTTCAATTTTTTCTTTTAATTTTATTCCGAATTTCTCGCGTGCGTGGCGGTTTTCAATTAAAAATTTCAGCGCCTCCGCCAATTTTTCCGCATTACCAGGTTTAACAATCAGTCCGGATTTCATATCGTCAATAATTTCTGGAATACCGCCCGCGCGTGTGGCGATTGTTGGGAGGCCGGCGAAGCCGGCCTCCAACAACGCAAACGGCAATCCTTCTTTAACAGAAGACAAAAGAAAAATATCAAATGCTTTCAGATAACGGCTGGCGTTTTTAATATTCCCCAATAAGAAAACTTCGTTCTCCAATTTTTTGTCTTTGATTGATTTTTTCAAATTTTCTCGTTCCTCGCCTTCGCCGATTATGAAGAATTTTAATTTTTCTCTCGCCGTGTTTAAAGATGGCTCTTGAAAATTGTTTCCAAATTTGAGTTTTTGAAACACCTCAAGCGCGTATTCCAAGCCTTTGTTTTTATGCAATTCCGCGATTGTTCCGACAATAAAACTGCTGGAAAAATTGACGGACGTCGGATGTCCGTCAATTGACGGACATACGACGTCCGTCAATTTTTCAATTATTCTTTTCAAAAATTTTCTGGCTTCAGTGTGTTCTAAAAAATCAATTGGTTTGACGCCGTGGTAAATGTGAGCCAGTTTTTTGCTATTTATAAACGGCCAATTGATTACTTGCCCATATTCTTTTTTGGCCAACACAATTGTTTTATGGCTCAAAATAATAGTCAACCAACTTAAAAATTTAATCGCCGTTCGCGATAACCGATTTCTTTTTTCATTGAACGCCCAGCCATGCGCGGTGAAAATAATTTTTTTAATTTTAGCCAAGCGTCCCGCAAAAGCACCTAACCCTCCAATTTTAGAACTGTTCAGATGTATAATATCCGGTTTTTCATTTCTAAAAATTTTCCACAAAGAAAAAAAGACACAAAATTCTTTCCAGATTCTGATGTCGCGCGTAAGTCCGGAAATCCGAATGGTTTTAATGTTGCGGGATTTTAATTTTGTCTCCAATTCGCCAAACGGTTCGCCATAGGCGACCGTTATGTCAAAATCTGACAAACCGTTCGCTAAATTAAAAACATATTTTTGCGCTCCGCCCCAATTGGCTTTGGTAATTATATAGAGTATTTTCTTTTTCTTATTTTCCATAAATTATAAGTTTAGACAATTAAAATATAGCATAAATAATATAAATATTATATGATTAGTAGGTCAAGCAAACTTAGCTTATAGCGAGTTAGTTGTTGGCGAGTTAGCTTATGGCTTATAGGGGAAAAATTGGCTTCGCCAATTTTCCCCCTAAAAAAGTTAATTTCCTATAAGCTATAAGTTGAAAAAACCAAACCAATGTTAATTTTAAATAAAAAAGAGCCAGTTCTTCTTTTTGTCGGCGATATTTTATTTCTCACTATTTCGTTATGGCTCACGCTGGCGATTCGCCACAGTCAAATTCCTTCCTGGGAAATTTTTGTTGACCACTTTATTCCGTTTTCCGCGCTTTTTTTGGTGTGGACGTTGTCTTTTTTTATCGCTGGGTTTTATGAACGCCACGCTCTGGTGAACAGCAGATATTTTTTTTCAGAAATTGTAAAAATTCAAATTATCAATAGCATCATCGCAATTGTCTTTTTTTATTTTGCCCCTGTTTTTGGCTTAGCCCCCAAAACGATTATCTTTATATATCTTGTTATTTCTCTTTTCTTGATTTTACTTTGGCGAATTTATATTATTCCTTTTTTGGGGATTAAAAAAAAATTGGAAGCTGCTCTCATTGGGCGGGGGACGGAAATATATCAACTTATAAAAGAAGTGAATAATAATCCTTGGTATAATCTTCATTTTGCCGTCGTGATTGATTTGGACAAAACACCAGAAATAAATTTTCAAAAAGATATATTTAATCCGGTTTACGAACACAATATCTCAACCATTGTAATGGACTTGCAAGATTCTCAAATTCAAAATACCATCCCTCATTTTTATAATCTTATTTTTTCCAAAATAAAATTTTTGGATATTCATAAAGTGTATGAAGATATTTTTGATCGTATTCCGCTTTCTTTGATTAAATATCATTGGTTTTTGGAAAATATCAATTCATCGCAAAAAAAAGTTTATACATTTTTTAAACGAGCGATGGATATCGTTATTTCTTTGCCGTTGTTTATAATGTCACTTGTTTTATATCCTTGTGTTTTTATTGCGATGCGTTTGGAAGGGAAGGGACCGCTTTTTTATTTTCCTGAACGAATTGGAAAGAATAACAGTATTATAAAATTGGTTAAATTTCGCACGATGACGAAATTGCATAATAGCAGTAATGAATGGGGTGATGAAAATAAAATAACCAAGGTCGGAGCTTTCCTCAGGAATTGGCGGATAGATGAATTGCCTCAATTATGGAATGTGTTGAAAGGTGATGTGTCGCTTATAGGACCTAGACCGGAATTTGTGTCGGCGGTGGAAGAATATGAAAAAGAAATTCCGCATTATGGCATTCGTCATTTAATTAAACCCGGCTTGTCCGGTTGGGCGCAAATTTATCAGAAAGAGGCACCTCGTCATTCCATTGATATTGAGTTAACCAAAGAAAAATTATCTTATGATTTGTTTTATATTAAAAATCGTTCTTTTTTGATTGATTTAAAAATCGCTCTCAAAACCATAAAAACTCTTTTATCCCGTCTTGGTTCTTAAAATAATACTTGCAATTAAAAATCAATGTGTTAATATAACAATGTTGCTATTATAGCAATTTTCCATTTTTCATTCCTTCCTTTGGACGCGTTGAAGTTTGACGCGTCCGAAAGAATTCCTTTGTCCTTTTCAAATCTCATATTTGTCACCCCAAATCTGGGATTATTTGTAACCTCTCTTCACCAAAAGAGGGGTTTTTTATTTTCAGATATGGTATAATCATCTCCGATGAATGAAAATATTTTTTACTTTTTAAATAATTTGGCATTGCAGAATGAAATTTTTGATACCCTAATTATTTTTATCGCCGATTGGCTGATTTGGTGGTTGATATTTATTGTGGTTGCTTTGATAATTTTCAAAAAAATCACTTGGCGACTTGCTTGTCAAGTGATAGGTGTCGCAATTTTTTCTTGGGGATTAGTTGAATTTTTTCAATTTTTTTGGTCCTCGCCCCGTCCGTTTTTGGTGTTGGACAATATCAATCTTTTGTTCACTTACGGAGCCAATGATTCGTTCCCCTCTGGGAATACGGTCTTCGCGACGACCCTATCTGTCGCGTTTTATTATTCTGGCAATAAAAAAACGGGAATTATATTTTTCGTTGGAGCTGTTTTGATTGGGTTGTCCCGTGTGATCGTGGGTATTCATTGGCCTGTTGATATTTTAGCCGGTTTAATTTTGGGGGTGTTAATTCCGACGATAATCGCCGAATTTTTTCGAGGACGGATTTTGGCTTCGCCAAAATCCGTCCCCCAAAACACCAATTAAGCGATTTTTATTGTTTTTTTCTCTCGTTGGTGTTAATATGGTCAAATCATTATGTTAAAAACCAGAATTTCAGTTTTAATTATTTTAATTCTTTCTACGTTTTTGATTTTGTTTGTTTTAACAACGGAAGATACAAAATTTCCGTATAAATTTGGCTTGGACATTGCGGGAGGAACGCATTTGATTTATCGCGCCGATACAACAGAATTGCTTTCATCTGAAATTTCCGATTCAATGTCTTCTTTGAGGGATGTTATTGAAAGGCGAACCAATCTGTTTGGTGTGGCGGAACCGTTGGTGCAAACAGAAAAAGGGAGCGGAGAAGAACAACGGCTGATTGTGGAATTGCCGGGCATAACCGATATTGACCAGGCGATTGCGATGATAGGAAAAACGCCTTTATTGGAATTTAAATTGGTAAAGGAAACGCCACCGACGGCTGATTTGAGTTCGGTTTCCGCGACAGATAAACAAGAAAATTCAGAACCGAATATTGTTTTGTTGGAAACCGGCATTACAGGCAAAATGATTGAAAAAGCTCAACTTCAATTTGACTCCACTTCCGGAGAACCGCTTGTGTTATTGTCGTTCAATAAAGAAGGTAAGGATATTTTTGCCACGATTACCAAAGAAAATATCGGGCAAGTGATGGCGATATTTTTGGACGGCGAGCCCATTTCTTCTCCAGTTATTAGAGAAGAAATTCGCGATGGCAAAGCGCAAATCAGTGGCGGTTTTACTCCGCAAGAAGCGAAATTATTAGCGCGGGATATAAATTACGGGGCATTGCCTGTCCCGATAGAGTTAATTTCAACTCAAACTATTGGTGCGTCCATCGGCGCAGACACTCTTGATAGGGGAATTATGGCGGGAGTTTTCGGTTTATTGGCGGTGATAGCTTTTCTTATTTTTTGGTATAGACTACCTGGGTTTTTCGCTTCCGTATCTTTGATTATTTATATTTCAATTATTTTGTCAATTTTTAAATTCATTCCCATTACTCTTACAGCTGCCGGTATCGCTGGATTTATTCTGTCAATCGGGATGGCAGTGGACGCCAATGTTTTAATTTTTGAAAGAATGAGAGAAGAATTAAGAAACGGAAGAGATATTGATTCAGCCATTCGCAAGGGCTTTGAGAGAGCATGGTTGAGTATTCGCGACAGTAATATTTCAAGTATTATTTCTGCCGTGATTTTGTTTTGGTTCGGAACATCGCTGGTTGAAGGTTTTGCTCTGACTTTTGGTGTGGGAGTGTTGGTCAGTATGTTCACGGCTATTTCCGTGACAAGAACTTTTCTTTTTGCCATTAACGCAAAAGATATGCGCTTTAAAAAATTTCTTTTTTAATTTTTAATTAAAATATGTTTGTTATAAAACACAAAAAAATATTTTTTATAATTTCAGGGGTGTTTGCCACTCTGGCGGTTTTTTCAGTTTTCTTTTTTGGGCTGAATCTCGGTGTTGATTTTAAGGGGGGCGCGATTACAGAAATCGCTTATCTGATGTCACCGCTGGATATTGAAAAACCAAACATAAAAGAATTGAAAACCGAATTGCAAAAACTTAATTTGGGCGATTTTACCATTCAAGAAACTTCGGCGACAATATCCGGAGAAGCAGGCGGAATTATTTTGAGAACCAAAGATTTAACGGAAACGGAACGACAACTTGTTATGGGCGTTTTGTCCCAAAATGACAAATATCAAATTACGGGAAAAAGATATAATTCAATCGGACCAGTTATCGGGCAAGAATTGCGGGAAAAAGCAACCTTGGCGGTTGTAATTGTGGTTTTGGCGATTGTGTTTTTTATTTCGTTTGTTTTCCGCAAAGTAACCGAAGTGGCGAATTTGGAAAATAAAGTGTCCTCTTGGAAATTTGGTTTGTCCGCCATTATCGCTTTAACTCATGACATTATCATACCAGTCGGCATTTACGCTTGTTTGGGCGGTATTTTTGTGGATTATCAAATCAACGCCGTTTTTATAATGGCGATTTTGGCGATTTTGGGTTATTCCGTGAACGACACCATTGTTGTTCTTGACAGAGTGCGCGAAAATCTTGCCAATGCGGGTAAAGAAAGTTTTGACGAAATAATTGGTAAAAGTTTAGGTCAGACAGTCGCTCGTTCTATAAATACATCTTTAACTACTCTTGTTGTTTTGTTGTCATTATATTTTTTGGGCGGGGAAGCCACCAAACAATTTGCGTTAATACTTTCAATCGGAGTTGTTTTTGGAACTTACTCATCAATTTTTCTCGCTACTCCGCTCCTCACACTTTTCAAAAATAAAAGTTAAAATTTTTAGAATTTAAAAAGTTAGAATAAAAAACGGGTGGATTTTGGCTCCGCCAAAATCCACCTATTCCGCCTTTGCGTCTCTGCAAGCGTTTAGCGAAGCATCCTACCCACCGGCAGGCATGCCTATAATTATTAAAAAACCCTCAACAAGCTCACAAAAAAACATCCGACCTCGGTATTCAAAAAATAGATTTTTATAATTAAAATAAAATAGAGGATAAAAAACCCTTAACAAGCTTTCCCCAAACAGAACGCAATAAATTTTTCTCCCTGCGGGTCCGAAAAATTTTTGCTCCTTTCTTACAGAAACTGTCCACTCATTGGGTCTTTTGTTTCGCTCCGTCCGCTCTAAAGCGGA